>JAISYP010000004.1 GCA_031269825.1 Deltaproteobacteria bacterium | reverse complement strand
CATGATGGAGCCGGTGATCAGGGAGGCGATGTAGAAGTCTAGGAACCCGCCGCCTTTCATGAAATCGGACATGGATTTGATGGCGTCCTTGGGCATTAATTCAAAAGTGGATAGAGCCGCGGAGCCAAAAATAACCACAATGGCCCCACCACCCAGGAAGGAGTTAATAATGGGGGTTTTGTCGCCGATCTCATTGAAGATGGCTCCCATGACGATCATTAAAGGGAAGGCGCCGACCATCCCCTTGGGTAACAATCCCAGGTAGGTCGCGATGATAACCACCGCGCCGAAGATGGCGAAATAATACCACGGCATGCCATAGAGTTGATAAGCGGTGGGGCGATTTATTTGGGCTGAGGTAGCGGCGTTGGAGATAACGTTTTCCATTTAGGGCCTCCGTCAGTTTAAGCCAGGAGGGGCTTAATTGTGAATACATGACAAAAAATAATTCTTGACCTGTTTTATTATTTTAAGTCAATATTTTTCAAAGGCTAGTCATTGGAAACTAAAAAACGCCTTAGGAAAGTAAAAAAAATGACCAATTCCTCAAGACTCTTCCCCTCCTAAATTTACCTCATGGTTAATAACCTGTAAAGCCGCCCGTTCTAACCACTCCTACCACTCCAAGTTTAATCTCCCCGTCGCTCCTGTCCGCCTTAGTTCGCTCAGAGTCCCATCGACCAAATAGCCAGTTACTCAAAGATCCAGTTATTCGAGGAGATCGCTAACGCGCGGAAATTCGAGCGCGGCTCAACGTTCGATTGATTATTGTTCAGCGCCCTGTTTTTGGGGAATGACGCGATGGGCAAGCGTCTTTAAATTGATTGATTCCGTGGGTTTAAGGAAACAAAAATGAATTGGATTTTTTAAATTTAACCCTTTTGGGCGGGCGAAAATTTTGGCGAGGGAATTTTAGCTATTTTAAATCTTGCTGGCCGCGAGAAAACCCGAGTTTAAGGACAATCGTCAAAGAATAAAATATTGATTTCATTAACTTATAAATTAGGCTTCTTCAATTATGAGCCTTTCGCGAGACCATCAATCTTATCTGAATCTACCTATTTGGGTAAATATTAGATATATAAAAACAATATTTTATCAATTATAAATATTAATTTTATTTACTTTATTTATTTAAAAAATTTAGATAATCTTTATATAAGTAATATATTGTCTAAACTTCAAATAAATTATTTAATATAAGATTATAGATCATAATATTTATTTCATTATAATTAGAGTTAAAAATTATTTGTTTAAAGATTGATAATTAGAATATTATATAAAAGTTGCGTAAGTAGAACGAATGAAGTAATTTAAAAGTAAAATTATTTTGACAAAAGATATTCTATTTTTTAGATTTAGGATAAATATTGAGTTATAATATTTTTTAGAAAATAAAGATCAATTATTTATTTTTAAAGAAAATATAAAGAGTCTTTAAAATTGATTAGAATAATAATATATTTGAAATTGATCTTAAAAATTAATTTACAACCTTATTATCACATAAAATATATGTGTATCAAATGTTTTTTGATCTATGGCGGTCTTAGCTTTAACTTTTCTCTGGCCAGAGGATGTGGGATAATAATGAGGATCGGGCTAGGGCTAAGAGGCTAGGCGAACTGGGGACGGGGCGAGGGTTTAAAAGTGATTTTAGTTGGGTTTTGGTCGAGGTTATAATCCACGTTGAGCCACGATAGACTGGTAAAAATGTGTAAATATATAGCGTCCAAGTTAACTTTATTATCCAAGATGTTGATTATGGATATTTCCGTGGCGGCCGCGGTTCTGATCCTGTCGGTGGGACTGGCGGCGCGCTATAGTATTGACACCATGGAAAATGGGTTGATTGACAACCTCTTTAACGTGGCTCAGCTGTTGGCTAATAACCAAGAGGTTAAAGTTGACCTAGCCGCTGGTCGCCTTTCGCCGAAGCTCGAAAAGTATCTGGACGCGGCCTTGGCCAACCTGCGCGATATTGACGTCATTTCCATCGCTGACCTTAATTCCTCGCGTCTGTACCACCCGGACAAAACCCTCATTGGGAAAAAATTCGTTGGTGGCGATGAGGGGCCGGCTCTGTCTGGTCAAAATTACCATTCCAAAGCCGTGGGCACTTTGGGCTATCAGAATCGCTATTTTTATCCAGTTTATAACGATCAGGGCTCCCAGATAGGTTTTGTCCACGTTAGTATGCTGATGACTAACCTAGACGCTCTCCGTTCTGGGGTTCTAGGCGTTCATCTGAAAACCTTGGCCTTAGGCTTTGTGGTCTTCACGATTCTTTTGGTGTTTCTGTCCACTAGTATCAAACGCTCATTGTTGGGCTATGAGCCAGCTCAGATCGTCAAGATTTTTCTCCAACGCCAGGAAGTGATCGATTCGTTGGAAGAGGGCTTGTTGGCCATTGACGATAAAGGCTCCATCATTTTAGTCAACTCGGCCGCGCAAAAGATTCTGGATCTAGGGGCGCGCCCTTTTTTGGGCGAGGACGTGGACGTTATCTCGCCAGGGCTAAAGCTTAAGGAAAGTTTAAGTGGCTCTAAGGCTTACAACATTAATTTAGTCATTGACCAGGTTAACGCCATTTACGACAAACTCCCTCTCAACAGTCGTGGGCGGTTGGTGGGGGCCCTGGCGATCATTCGGGATCGCTCGGAATTAACCCGCATGGCGGAAAGTCTAACCGGTTTTAATCACCTGTTAGACGCTTTACGGGCCAATACCCATGAGTTCAAGAATCAGCTGCATGTGATTTTGGGGCTTTTACGGGGCCGAGAATACGCGGAGGCTGAAAGGTACATCGTCCAAAACGGTCAAAGCGAAGGCGAGGCTTTAACCACCATCGCCAATAATATCGAAAATCGAACTTTGGGGGCTCTGGTTTTAGGTAAGATCAACCAGTGCCATGAGTTGGGCGCGCGGATGAATCTATCGTCGGAAAGTAAGATTCCTCGCCACAGCCGTTTTTTATCCACCAAAAGTCTCATCACCATCGTGGGCAATCTGGTGGGCAACGCTTTGGAGGCCATTGTCGAGGCTGAGCGTCAACGAGCCCCAGAGCTAGCCGATGAGGCCCCACGGGAAATATCGCTATTGATCCATGAGGATGATAAAGCTTTGATCATTACCGTGGATGACACCGGGGTAGGGTGCTCGGCCGAGGAAATCGCCCAGATGACCGTCCCAGGTTACACCACCAAAGGTCAGGGGCATGGTCAGGGGCTAAGTTTGATCCGGGCGGTGGTGGACGCGGCCAAAGGTCAAATGACTATTGACTCGGAAAAAGGCGTGGGCACGACCATGGAGTTGGTGTTTAGGGAGCCCAGAAACAGAAGAGGGGACATTTCCCAGGGAGAAGGCCCATGATCAACGCCATCGTGGTCGAGGATGATCCCATGGTCGCCCATATTAACCGTGAATACCTCCAGAAAGTGCCCAATCTTAAGGTTGGGGCCGTGTTTGGCAATGGTCGGGAGGCTTTGTCGTATTTGCTGGAACACGAGGTTGAGCTGGTCATCTTGGATCTGTACATGCCGGAGTTAAGCGGTATTGAGCTATTGCGCCAAATGCGCTTAAGGGGCTTGCGGGCGGACGTGATCATGGTGACCGCCGCTAACGAGACTAAGCAAGTGGAGGAGCTTTTAAGATTAGGGGTGGTGGATTATCTGGTTAAGCCTTTCACCGAGGCCCGCTTTATGGAGGCCATGGTGAGATACCTGGCCAAAAAACGCGCCTTAAAAGCTGGCGATGAGCTGGATCAAAAACGGATCGACCGTCTTTTGGCCGGGGCGCTGGACAGCTCCCCCCCGATGGAGTTTCCCAAAGGACTGCAGGAGACCACTTGGAACCTGATTTTAAGTTCCTTGGCCGATAAACGTGGGCAGTATTTAGGTTGCGATGAGCTGGCCGTTAAAGTGGAGCTTTCCAAAGTGACCATCCGTCGGTACCTCAAACACATGGCGGTCTCTAAACTAGTCGAAAGCCGGGTTGATTACGAAACCGGCGGTCGTCCCAGCGTCAAGTATCGCCTGAAAAATTTAGGCGATTAAAACAACCGTGGTCAGCGATTTTATGGCGCCGCTGGCTGGGCTCTGGCTGGGCGTTGACTAGAGCGGGGGCGCGTTATTCATCGGCTAAAAGCTAGTTTTTTTTGATGGTCGATTGAACGAAGACTGGCCAAGGCTAGTCGCCCAGGGGAGCGAATAATTTAAAGAGGGGCGAATTTTCCTGGACGGGGAGTTTGGTTAGTTAGTTGGTGGACTAATAATTGGTGGGCGTTTTATTGACTAAGGTTTTTGAGGATCAGGTCTTCTGGTAGATCCCGGAGCCAACGCCCAGTGGAGGTTTTGGCGATCCTTTCGGCCAGGAGCTCGAATAAGGTCCAAACCCCCGCCCCAGGCAGGGGTTTATGTTCTTCTTGATCTTGGCCTAAGCGCACCCGGATCATGTTGAAATCTTCTAAAGATCGCGCGTTTAAGTACAGGTAAGTCACGTGGAAACAGAAGATCTTCAGGCCCGGTTCGTCCAAATAAGGCATCGCCAAACGATCTAGGGGAAAATGGCGCCCCAGGTGGAGATGGTCGCTGGCCCAGACTGGCCAACGTAACAAGCGGCCAACCCGGAACCCCTTTAGGCCCGGCATATAGGGTAAGATCATGGAGCTATCATAGAGAAAGCCATTTTTGGCCATCACCCGGGCTAGATCTGAGTGCCAGTAAAAACGGTGGGTTCGCACCGCCTCGGCTTCGGGGATGTTTTTTTTGAATTGGCTTAAAATGTGGCTTTCGGCGGCCATGACTTGGGCGTCGTGCTCAAAACTAGCCATGGCCATGGAGCCGCCCGGATCCTGGAAAGCATGGCGGCGCGAGAGGTCGGGGTGGGCGCCCACTTCCAACAATGGCCAATAGGGGATAGGACTAGGGTCGGAAAAGAAGACCGTGGTCTTAACGCCTAAAGCTTGGACTTTTTTTAGGACAAAGGCCGTGGCTTCTTGAGGGGCCCAGTCCGTGTCAATGGTTAGGATGATCATGGTCGCTTATGGAATAGTTTGGTTAATAGTTAAAAACCCAAAAAACAGTTAAAGAATTAATTATCAAAATTATAAATAATATTATATTTATATAGCATGTTAATTAGATAAATTAGTTTAAATTATTAAAAGTTTTCTTTTATTATCTTGGAAAGTTTTAAGTCTAATAAGAAAATTTACGTTAAGAGACCGCTGGGGTGAATTTAATGATCTGGATTTCGTTGAAAGAACCTAGCCTGGCCCATACGCCAAACGTGCCAGCCCCTTGTGAGACGATAAGCGTACAACCGTCCACCGTATAACGCCCTTTGTAGTAAGGAAATCTATATCGGATTAACTCAGTGACCGGGAAGATCTGGCCGGCGTGGGTGTGGCCGGACAACATGACCTTGATCCCGTATTTGGCTGGCTCCGTTAACCCCACGGGACTATGGTGAGTCAAAATGGCGGGTAGACCGGAGCGAGGGATTTTGGGTAGCTCCTCATTGAGGTACAGATCATTAACCCGGTGGGCGTCATAAGTGGCGCGGTCAGCGTTCATGTACTCCAGCCCAATTAGTTCCAACCCGTGGGTTTGGGCGGTTTCGGAGCGTAAAATTTTGATCCCGGCCTGGGCGATCAAGTCCAAGGCTTTTTGGGTGTTGATATAAAATTCGTGGTTGCCGGTGGTGAAATATTGCTCCGCTTGGATATCCTTAAATAGGGCGAACAATTCTGGCCTTAAAGCGAGATCGCTATCCACTAGATCGCCATTATAGATGATTAAGTCTGGTTTTATCTCATTGAGGGCCACTACTAACTGACGTAGATATTTTTCCGAGCGATGGGCTCCCAGATGGACATCAGGGATATGGGCCACGGTGACGGGCTGGGTTAGGCCGGGCAAAAGGAGTTCTTGACGGGTCACGGTAAAGTTCTGGGCGTTGAGCCAAGCGTAGAAGACGATGGCCAAGGCTAAGACAAATTGACCAATGACCAACTTAGGCGTGTTTAGGCGTTTGATGAATTTACCCAGTAGATGGCCAAAAAGGACAATTCCTAAAAGGTAAAGGATCAAGAGAAAAATTAGGCCCAAAATATTGTAGGTCAGCTCGGCTAGGATATTGGATTGGGTGTAGAAGCCGGTCATGATGGTGGCCACGTAGCCGGCCAAAAGAACGAAAAGAACCACTGACCAGGGCCAAACTCTATTGAGCTTAAAAACGGTCTTGGCGCGATAAGGTAAATACCAGATAGAAAAAGCTAAAATAATCAAACTGACTCGTGTCATGGATGATGTCCTTTAAGAATAAGGCTAGACGAGAACTACCAGACGACCCGAGAACTTTAATGGCGCGTAACTGGGTAAGTTTAATAAAGGATTATGGACTGGTCAAATTTTTTTTGGCTAAAGGAGCCATGGTCGCGATAGACCCGAGAAAATAATTGATGGCTTCGCGAAAACCCTAGTTTATGTGAAATCGTCAAGGAAAAAATAGTAATTTCAATAAATTAATAATTTTGATTCTTAAATTTTAGACTTTTCGCGAGGCCATCTTGGCTGATCATAACTAATTTATTACCTTCATAATAACTTATTTGATGGCGATTATGGCGCGTATAACTATAGCTATAGTCGTTAATCAAGATGGGCGACCGGTTAAGGCGGCGGTTTTTGGTGGGGAACACTCCCAAGGCTTCTCTGACCAAAACGCGGGGACAAGATTTTTTCCCCTGAGTTCAACGGACGAGCGGCGGCGTGTCCGCCAAAAGCTAGCCGATCTTTAACAAGGATCAAAAAAAACAGTGTATTATCAAGGGGTTACCTAGTGTCGGGGTCTACATTGGCACTTAATTAAGTGTACTAAAGATATTTTTTTGTGTTCTAAATAT
>JAISYP010000057.1 GCA_031269825.1 Deltaproteobacteria bacterium | reverse complement strand
GTCGAAAATATTTTTTTGGGGCCATAATGGGCTAGTATTGGAAGGATAGAATAAAATCAAGAAGGAGAATTGGAGGCCCAGTCAGTTGGCCTGGGGGAGACCACGGTGAACGGGTACTATACCCTTCACCGCGATGGAAACCGATTTCGCTCAAGAACCATAGACACCTGGTAAGTAAGGACTATTTAAAGTCTTTTTGTAACTATATTAGCAGTATAGCTCGATGTATAGAAGAATTTTTACCTATAAAGATTTTTTAGCAATTAAAACTGACGATATTAAGACTATTTAAGTTAACTTAAATTGGCTAACCATTCTTTTTATAAAGTCAGCTATAGTGAGACTATGATCTAAGATCTATTCGTTTATCGAATGCCATAATAATAGGAAGAAAGTTTATCATTGGATGGCCAAAGTTGAAGATATATTGGCCAAAGTTGAAAGGGCTAAGTCTGCCCTGGCCGCGTCCAAGGCTCAAGTTCAGGGGAAGCTCTTTTGATTGATAAAAGGTGAACTGATTTTAGCTCCAGTACACTAGCTTAGGTAGCGTAATAGCCAATAAATTGTGGGCGCTAAGGAAATCCACGGCGGCGCTGTAATCTTCCACTCTCATCTCAGGGACTTCGATGTTCCGAGGCTCGCCACCGCTATCGCCGTAAAACGCCGCGTCATAAGCCAGGGTGATATAGCCAAGCTCAGCCATTTTTTGGGCGTGAAGGCCAGAAGTTTGTTCCTTAACGCCACCAAAGGGGTGTCCTACCACAATCGCTGGGTATTTTTTTGGTTTGATCAATGTACATGGGGACATAAAAATTTCTAGCGATAACTATGTTGATCCTATTTTTAAAAGTAACTTTCCCCACGGTGACCCTGTCGCTGGGGGCGGGCGGCGCGCCGGCCCGCCCAATGGACGCGGCCAGTAAGATGGATGAGGCGATTTAAGCCATAAGTGTCAGATCCATAATGAGTTTCATGATAACTTCCTTGAGCTTATTTCTGTTCATCAAGCTCTAGGCTCAAGACCGATAAAGCGTTATCGCCACGCTCTTGACCAAGATAGGTTCTTAAAATCTGGAAAAGGCTTTTCATCTCAGACGCGGAAAAACCTTGTTTCATGGCTAGGCCAATGTGGGCTTGTAATTGAGAGTTAGCTCCAGGTAAATTTGATATAACGCCAATCGTGGCAATTTCTCGGCTTTTGTAATCAAGTAGGACTCGAGAGAAAAGGTCAGCGAAGATATGTTCTTTGAGAAATACTTCGATGGTCGGGGCGAATATTTCGTAGTTAGCTCGCCGCTGAGAGTTAATTTTTATTGATCCTTTTGGGCCTGGTTTATAAGCTGGATCGCGAAGTTTAGCCAAAGTGTCGTAGCCGCGCTCATATTTGCTTTTGTCTGTTTTGTCGACTTTGGATTCTGGCCCATAAACGTCTTTTATTCCTTGAATTTCACGCTCTTTCATAACTTCGATAAAGGCGTTAAGGCCGTTCAGAGCTCGAGGGAATCCAGCGTAGGCGCATGTATGGATAAGGACTTCTTTTATTTCGTTTACCGTAAGACTGGTATTAAGCCCTTCATTTAGCGCCAGCTTTAAATTTTCCAGATCGCCGTTGGCCACAAAGGCGGCGATAAGAGCTATTTTTTGATATCTGAGGGGGATTTCGTCGGAATTTAGAGAGCCAAGTCGGTTATCGGAAACTTTGGGGTCTTTGGGCGTTGGCTGGCCTTGGTGGTATTGTTCATCGCTCACCATCTCAAGCCATTGAACATTAAGGCCATCAACGGAACCAGTCAAGGCCAGATGAGTCATAGCGGAGTTAGGCGAGGCCCCATGCCAATGCTTGATTCCTGGTGGACACCAGACCACGTCGCCGGGTTTGATCGCCTCGACCTGGCCATCGGCTGTGCCAGTCCGGCCCACTCCAGAGAGCGCCACTAAATGCTGGCCAGTGGGGTGGATATGCCAGTGGGTACGCGCGTTAGGTTCAAAGGTCACGTAAGCGCCTATTACCTGGCGCGACTCATTGGGCGGAAAGAGGTTGGTGATTTTTACTTGGCCAGTGAAATATTCAGGCGAACCCATCACTGGAGCCTGATTCGCTTGTTTATAAATTACTTGTTGACCAGAATTTTGAGCCTCAGCCATAAATCCACCGTAAAGCGCGATAACAAAGCTCAAAGCCAAAGTTCCCAGAATGATTTTTATCATACAACGCGCCCGCCTCCCCTCAAAAAATGAATCATGAGGGCTGATATTCGCGCTCGATAACAAGATAGAGCGCTTAAAAAAAGTAAAAAAATTAATCTCTCGCTTGATTCAGGAATAATTTCATTTTAAATAAATTAAAAAATTAATTTTCGAGTTTAACTTACTCGATTTTTTAAGGATATCTTTTTTTTACATTATTTCATATATCCTATTCTACCAATTAATTGCCTGATCCTATTTTTATAATGATTCCCACCCGGAACCCCGCCTACCAATTAGGGCTTTCCGGAATTCAGGATCGCCCTTGGATATTTGATTAAGGCGAATAGATAATATTTTTCAATTAACACTTTGATTTTAAATGATTTTCTTGATTATATCTATAAACCGCGCTTGGTTTTTCAAAATGAAACCTTGATAATACGCTGTTTTAAAAAATCCTCGCTAAAGATCGGCTTAGCCTGGAAAAACTAAGAGCTGGTTGGCTGGCGCTGGCAGGGCTGGTGTGGGTACGGGCTAGACTCAGGGCGCGGGTCTGGAAGAGGGGAAAGCTGGCCCGGATCAGGTTTAAGAACTTGAAATCATTCGCCAAAGCGAGGCGATAGTCTGGAAAGGGGTTAGCTTTCGCGAAAGGCGCTGGCGGATAGGCCATAACTAGGTTCTAAGCGTCAGCCTGACCAATCGGTATCTGAAAAAATTTGGCTACGACGAGTTAGCGAAGAGGCGCGAAAATGATAACTCGAAACAATCAAACGGCTAGTTGAGCCGCCGCGGGCCGAACGGCGTGTCCCGCTGGAGTGGAAAGGGGCGGCTCAAGGCCGCCCCTACCCAATTTTGTTATAAATATCAGGGTTGGAAGGCGGTTTAGCGATCCAAACCCTGAGGTAAGTATTGGGAGCTTTGGGGCGCTCCAAAGCTCCAGGTGGTTTTTTGGCTAACCAGGCGGGTGGTTTTTTCATAGCTTCTACCTGGTTGGTTAATGTAGGGTTGGGGCCAGCGTGACCGGGTCGTCAAGGTTTTGTGGGATCTTGACCTTGCCTAGAGTTTGTTTGATGGCCTCAACGCCTTTGGCCTCGGGGTAGGAATGGGCGACGATCCCCATGAAGTTGATGGTTTCGGTGATGGCTTCCAAAATTAAACTCTTCTGCCCGCGGATTTCGTGGTCGAGGTTATCCATGACCGGATCCAGGTAGGCCAAAACCTTGCCCGCGATTTTAGCGGATTGGGAACTGGCGATCGACAATCCGCTCCCTCGGAAAAACTTGATCCCCGCTTCGGCGGCCACTATCCGGGCCAGGGAGGCGAACTCGCTTTCCAGTTCCTGGCGATACGCCTCCGCCTCTCGCCCCTCGTCCAGGTCGTGGGATTCCTTGGCCAAAAGTTGCATGCGCTTGATGGTTCGACTTAAGGTCAGGTAGCGGTTGAAGGCCAGGTTTAGGTCGTCAATGACCTGGGGCAGATCCTCGATCTGCTTTTTGGCCGCCAGAAGGGCCTCGGCCACGTCCTCGGGTATGTCCTCAGGGGGAGCGGCGGCCAATCCACTGGCCAACAGGCCCGTTAGAACGTTGATTTCCTGGAAGTCTTTTAAGCTGGTCATGGTGTTCTCCTGGTTTGGTTATAGCCAACCGGGTTGGCTAATCGCGCTGGATACTCGCGCTGGCCAGTGGGCCGACGCGAATTAAAGTTGTTAACCCTGAAAGTCAGATCCAATTAGCCGTTTAACAAACTCAAGCCCTTTTTTGGTCAGGTGGCGATTGAGGGCTATACTCGGATCGCCAAAGACCTGGGGCGGCTCCTCGACTAGCGTTATGTCCGCCACCAGAGGCTCGGACGCGTTTTCGGGGTTATCAAAGGGAGCGTCCTTGGCCAACAGGCTCGCTAGAACGTTCAATTCCGGGTAGTCTTTGAAGGTGGTCA
This sequence comes from Deltaproteobacteria bacterium, assembly GCA_031269825.1. Taxonomy (GTDB): domain Bacteria; phylum Desulfobacterota; class Desulfarculia; order Adiutricales; family Adiutricaceae; genus JAIROO01. The sequence continues at coordinate 3,597 of JAISYP010000057.1, read as the reverse complement.
CGAAACTCTCCTGGTTATATAGACAATCGCGCTGGGCGGTTGGTTGACAATAATAAAAGGCGTTAAAAAAGGCTAAAAATTGAATCGAATTAGCCGTTTAATAAACTCAAGGCCATTTCCGGCAAAGCGTTGGCTTGGCTGAGGATGGACACGGCGGCCTGGGAAAGGACTTGGTTACGCACAAAATCCGTCATTTCCGTGGCCACGTCCACGTCGGAAATTCGGCTCTCCGCAGCTTGGAGGGTCTCAAACTCGATTTCCATGTTCGCTAGGGTGTTTTCCAGCCGATGCATATAGGCTCCCAGATTGGCTCGGCAACGCTCTTTTTTTAAGATCGCGTTGTCCACGGCTTCCAAGGCGTCTTGGGCCGCGCTCTGGGTTCGAACGCTAGCCCCGATCCAATCGCCGTCGGAAGCGTTTTGAATTTGGGTGAAAGTTTCTCGGTTTAGGCCCATGACCCAGGATTGGCCAGAAGCGTTGGCGTAATACCCAAAAGCTGACCCGCCTGTCCAATAAAAATTCAGATCATATTGGGCGGAGGTGGCGCTACTCCGGCCAGCGTTAAGGATCCAAAGATCCCGCTCGTCGCCCACGTCACGGCCATCAAGCCTAACCGCCCAGGTGCCATAAGCCGTGGGCTGGGCTTTTAAAACGCCCCAATGCTCGCCGCCGTTATTGAAATAGGCTCCATCCGTCGCTTCGGCTTCGGTCTCGTCGTTGTACCAGAGGATGGCCGAGTTATATCCAGGTTGGCCAGCCACGTTGATTCCCAGATGGTCATCGCTCCCCACCAAGCCATCATGATCCCCGCCTTCTTGTTTGAAGACGTAGATGGTGGTGTAACCAGACCGGTATTGGGTGTCCTCAATCTTGGCCCAAAATTGTTGGCTTGAGCTGTTGATGGCCCGAACTAGTGGGACGGCGATATTGTTATAAGCCGAAAGGGCGATTTCGGCCGATAGGTTGGAATGAGCGCTGATACTATAAAAGTTGTAAGCGGAAGCGTTGTCGCAGGCGCTAACCGACATGGCGTAGCTACCGAGGTAATAAACCTCATTGTCTAGGCAAATTCTGGTGGCGTTTTGACTGGCGCTACCACCGACTAAAAAAGTCGCGTCGGCCGTGTTTTTAATATCAATCCGGATCCGAGACTGGGAGCCCCGATTGACTTCGTTGACTAACTGGCCTAGGGAAGTGTTGTCCTGAAGCTGATAGGCTCCGGCGAGGTATCGGCCCTGGGAGAGGTTGGTGTCAACAGTCTCTTTTTTGTCCCAGTTGTAGCCGTAACTGAAGATCTGACCCTCAGTCCAACCAGAAACCGCTTCCGATAAGCTAGGGATTCCGCCGCCGCAGCAACCTTCTGGCCCTAAACCAGCCGTCATGGGGGTAGTGCTCCAGATATCGTTTTTGGCGTCCCCGCCGATCCGTAACCCAGAGGAAACGGTAGCCCGGACGTCGCAAACCTTAATAAAGTAGTAATCTTCCGCCGCGCTATCCTCAAGACCAAAATGGATCTTCAGGCCCTGGCCATGATGGTTAAGGTTGGCTGAGCCGTCCAGTAGTTTAACCCCATTAAATTCAGTGGCGTTGGCGATCCGGTCGATCTCGGCGGCCATGGCCTGATATTCGGAGTTAATGATTTCTCTTTGGAGCGTGGTATAAGTGCCCGTGGCCGCTTGCTCGGCCAATTCCTTCATACGGAGTAGTTTTTCGTCAATAACCGCCATGGCCCCCTCGGCGGTTTGGAGTAAGCTAATGCCGTCAGCCACGTTCCGCATCCCTTGTTGCATGTTCAATAACTCGGAACGCATCATTTCCCGGATGCCAAAACCGGCTGGGTCATCGGCCGAGGAGTTGATTTTTAGGCCAGTCGATAGACGCTGGGTATTGATGGCCAGGCGACCATAGTTGCGATTCAACATATTGGACGCGAAGATGGCTGGCATATTGTGGTTGAGAACTAGTCCCATGACGCGCCTCCTGGTCTTTCGGTGGTTGACTCAAGTTTGAGGGGGCTCAAACTTTGTTCAAATATCTTATCGGTTTATTGGGAAGATACTTTAACGATTTTTGAAAAAATTTAAATTTATTAAAAAATTACCTTAGTTTTAGTTAAACTTTAAGGTGAACGTTAGACCGGTCTAGCTGGGGGAATGAGGTTTAGATAGGGAAGGCGAGAGAAGTCTTGGTTCGGGGGCTAGGGCGGACTCCAGTGGTAACTATTATTATTGGGGAGATATTATTGACGCCTGCGCGAAAAAGCCCAACCAATGTTTGAGCGTAATTTTTATATTAAAACGATATAGTAGATTAATTTACGTATTTTAAATCTATATAAAAACCTACTTAAATCAAAATTATTTGTTTAACATGTAACTAAGACTATAAACTTGATTAAAGCTTCCGTAGTTGATATAAAATAGTCTATTAGATCTGATAATAACAGGTTGCTTAGGCATGATTATTTATAATAACAATTGAATGACAAAATTACTCATTTATATTCAATCCAATCTACATATTAAGCGATAATTACAAGCGTTATAAACAGCTAAACACTCCTAGATTACTTATTTCTAGGATAATATCCTCTCTATTATATATATAGGTCAGTTAGAACAATTATTTGGCTATCTTACTTAAGATCATCGGGATCAATATAAGGAGAATAATGCCTAAAAAATATATTTAAACTTGATATTATATCTACTTATTACTAATTATGCTTTAAATATCGTTTTTAGAGAAAGAGCTAGATTTGATGGCTTCAAGAAAACCCTAAATTAAGGGAATCGTCAAGTAAAAAAGTATTAATTTCAATAGTTTATAAAATAGGCTTCTTGAATTTTGGACTTTTCGCGAGACCATCAGATTTCCCCCCGATCGAGTACCGATCGGGAGCCGATTGTGATCTAGAGATCTGGGGTTTTGGGAAAATTTCCTGTCAGAAGCCAAAAAAATTTTGTCCGAGAAACCGCCATTAAGCTAGCCAAGCTTGGCTCCCAAGTCACGAATCTTTGACTGATGACGCTCGCTTGACCACAACATTTAGTGGTAGATAATTGACAATAATACTACATGTTATATGATTCACGGAAATTCATGATTATTAAAAAAAGTGGATTTCGCGGAGGTCATGTTTAGGGGCCTCGCTAAAATAGATTGAAAGAAGAAATTCACGGTCGACGTTAATAAGACTTATATCTATAACTATAGCGTTTATATAGGTTATTTATTTCTTTTACAATCTTAAAGATATCATATATAATCAAAGTATATTTAAATTTTTTATAGTCGAAAAATAATTTTTCTATAAAATTAAACCGCCAACAGAGTCTGAAAACCGTTCACGGCGACTCTTAATTTTTCAACCGGTTAAACTTGACTAACCGCCCAAAATGTGGCGTTATTAACTTATTGACTCGTTTAGGTTAGTCTGAATTCTTCCGCTAGCTTTAGACGCGCCTCAATCGTCCTATTAACACTACAACGTGACATTGTCGTAATAAAATTTTTTGGCTGGCCGACTGGATTTTCTCAAAAAAAATGGGCCATAATGGGCAAATTTTCTCAAAAAAAATGGGCCACAGCTATGGG
>JAISYP010000137.1 GCA_031269825.1 Deltaproteobacteria bacterium | reverse complement strand
CACCCACGTTCTTGCGCGGTTTGCGCAGTCGCATCAAGAATCCAAATTTATAAGTCATTGGAATTAATACTTTTTTACTTGATGATTTCCTTAATCTAGGGTTTTCTCGAAGCCATCTTACCAGCGGCCTCAGTTAGGCCACTCCCAATCGGACGATTATTTATTTTTTTCAACTATCTAGATCAATCAAGGACACAACCAAGCGCGAGCCAGCTATAATTAGGCAACAATCTATTTACAATATAGCTAATATATAGTTTAATTTTAGGCTGATCAAAATTTATGAAGGCCCCGGGCGACACACCACCCGGGGCCATTTTTTTGTTATCGCGCTGTATTTTTTATTCGCCCGATTTTTTGTTTTCGCCCGGTTTTCCCAATCCACGTCAAGGATCAACATTGATGAGATTGATGAGTTATCTGGATTCCCCAGTCCCGCCCATCCGGGAGAGACGCCACCCCGAGACCGCCCTAGCCCACGGAGCCGCCCGAGGTGGCCACGCTCCCTAGATCCACCATCTTAGACTATAATTATAACTAGCTAATGATTGAAGGAAGTAAAAATATCTATAAGTACCCGTATTTATGTCTTAAATTAATTTACCGGAAAAATTTTATATGGTAAGAATTGGCGCGGAATTTACGGTTAACTAGGGAGCCAACAGTTGGCGGCGGAAAAAAAAGAGGACTATATTTTTAGGATTAAATTTGGTTGGGGGCGCGTCCAGGTCGCCTGATCCAGGTCGCCAGGTTAAGTAACCAGATTAATGGCGCCCGTTTAGCCATGTTCGCCATGATTAGCCATGATTAGCCATTTTAGATACCAACATAGAGAATCTTTGGTCGCTTTATTTCGCCCATTTTACCTTCTGGCCAGCGGCCACCAACGGCCAGGCGACCATTTTCCGCCTTAGCCGCCTCAGCGTCTTCCATGATCTTACCACCAACGACAATTAGCGCTAAGATCACCATCCTCGCCCTATAATCTCCGAGAGCCCGCCTCCCTGGGGTTCTTTAGGTCACGCGCTCCCTTAAATTATTGGGCGCGAGGGGGGGGCGAACGGATTATTCAGCGACAAGGGGTGGATCGAGCTGGGGGACTTGGGGAAAAACCAGTCCCAAACCGTCAATTAAAGCTCTTTCATAAATAGACTGGTCGCTAATATAATCATTGTGGCGACCAGTTAAATTCACCAAGGCTTTGGGGCCATTTTGGTAACTATCATAAAGAGCCCGCCCCAACGCGTAGGGGATCACTTCGTCCTGGGGACTGTGGAGAAAGAGAGCGAAAGTGGCTTTATAATCCCTTAAGGCCGCTTGAGTGTCGTAGCTTTCCCCCAAGATCACTTTCGGCAAAGGCCCTAATATCGGCATGGACATTTCGGCGACCGCGGCTAAAGAAGTAAAGGTGGCGTCCATAACCAAGGGATGGGGACTGGGCCGACGGGCCACCAGTTGACCAGCCACGCCCCCGCCTAAGGAGAACCCGTGAACCAAGATCTTGCGCGGCTCCAATCGACGCGCGTTGACCAGATAATCCCAGGCCAACACGGCGCTTTCCACGGCCGAGGCCAACGAGGGCTCCCCCTCGGATAGGCCATAGCCCGGGTAATCAATGGCCATAACCCCCATTCGCAGGCGATGATAGGTCATTATCCGACCAATCATGTCCGACAGATTGCCGGCGTTACCGTGAAGGATAAGAGCGGTCAGATTTTCCGGCGGCCCAGGCAGGTACCAAGCGTAAACCTTTTGTCCATGAGGACGCGGGAGCCAAACCTCCTCAAAAGGCCAACCGACGCCTTGAAAAGTCGCTTCCAACCCCTTGACCGGAAAGAAAATCCATTGATTTTTGAAAGCGTGGCCGAGGGTCACAATAAGGACAACCAAAATGACTAAAAATATGATCAGCCGAAAAAGTTGTTGGGCCACCCCCAAGGGCTTGGCCTTCAATCCGCGGCGCCCCATATAAAATCCTTGGCTAAAAAGGCCCATCATCGCTCCTTCCCCCTCGCCCGAACTGGGGATATTAAGTTAAACCGCCTGGGGAACTATCCAGCCCCACGCCTTTGGAAAGGAATACCATGACCGCGCGTCTTTGGGCCTGGCCGGCCGTCAGCGCCGCTTTGACCCCACCTGGGGTGGCCCTTTACCTCACCTGGCCGGCTTGGCAACAATACCGCCTAAACGAATTAGGCGAACAAGATCATCCTTTAATGAGCCCCGTCTTCACGCCGGATCCACCCAATTTCTTGGCCAGCCTAAAAAATCTGTTAGCTTTGACCCAGGAAGGCGGAACGGGCCAAACGACCATCCCCTTCCATTGCCCAGAGGTCGCCACCATCTCCGAAGACCTCCATGGTTATTCGTCATCGGGTCATTCGTCACCAGGTCAGTCGTCACCAACTCAGTCGCTAACGCCCCCAGGCCCGGAGCCTTTGATCCTGGCTTTAGGTCATCTAGCCCAGGAGCGCTCCCGAAGAGCCGACCTTTTGGTTAAAAAAGCCCTGGCCCAAAAAGCCGATCTGCTCGCGCTCCTTAAAGACGAGCCCCTAGAAGCCAATGGAGAAGAAAGGTTGGCCGAACCCGCCAATCTGAGCGACAAACTGGCTAAGGCCTGGCTAACCCTGGCCAGACCTCATCTTCGGAACGGTGACCTATTGTGGCCCATCTATGGGGTGGAGCCAGAGTTCGCGCCCGCCCCAGGGCTGGCGCTCAATGAGTCCGGCTGGTTTATCTGGTCATCCGGCTGAAGAAAGTTGACCACTTCCCGCGTCGCCGCCGCCGCTTGAGGCCGATTTAAAGCCTCTTCAACCTCAGCTATGAGCCTTAGGGAAGCTGGTCTTAAATACCCAGCCGCCGCCTCCTCGTGGATTAACTCCACCAACAGTTCCCGGGCCGCTTCCAAGGCCTGGGGGGTGGCCAAGGCTGGGCCGGCTGGGCTTAACTTTTCTTCCGCGGCCCATTGTAAACTTAACATCCGCGGCGTCGAATCCGGCGGGGTTTTTAAGGTCTTAATTTTCTGGCCTGGTTTGGGCCGGTGACGACCTGTGGATTGGCGATAATAAGTTACCCCATCGCGTTCTTCCAAGGCCAAATCCTCTAGCCCGGGCCAAAATTCCCCCGGCCCAGTTAACAATAGGCTATCTTCGGCCAATAAAGATTTCACTTTCCCCGCTAAATTTACCAATTCGTCGTCTGGGGTGTCCCAAGCCAAACCCCGGGCCAAGATCACGTCGGCTCCCCACAAATATTCCGGCGGCTCGGCTAGACGATGGATGTTTAAGGTCTCATGTTGAAAACGGGCGATTCCTTCCCGAAAATGCCAACCCCCAGCCCGGGGCTCAAAAAAACGGCGGGTCAAATCCCGAGGCAACCCTTCCAGGCTCAGGGCCGGAAAGATCGCCGCTTTAGCCGCGGCCACCAGGTTGGGAACTAGTTCCAAACCTTGGATAAAAATCTCCCAGCCTTTGGCTTTTAGACCCAAACCAAAAAAGGCGATGGCCAAAGAGCAAGCCTCGTAACCCTTGCCAGAGCCTAAGACCAAAATCTTTAATCGTCGCGCCGGGGCGAAGGGAACCCACTCCTGAACAATCTGGGCCAAAACGTCCAACTGAGCTGGGTGCCGAAAAAACCGCTCCTCCAACTCTTGGCCCCACAGATTCCAGATCTCCAACCATTCCCTGGCGCCATCATATTTTTGGAGGCGCTGACCGCGCGGATCTTTATGATCTTTAATATCTAGGCGCTCTTCTTGGTCGCTTGGGCGCTCGAGCTGGTCGCGCTCCAGATGAGGATCAATATCTAGTAGATTTTGGTATTCGGCCAGAGTTAGATCCAAAAGCTCGCGCCTTTTTTCCGCCGCTAAACAAAAACGGGCCTGGGAAGAGACGCCACCCGGTCGACCAAACAGTCGCTGGGCTCGCTCAATTAACGACTGATCAAACGACTCTGGATCGAATCGCTCTAAATCCAACCGGCCCAGATCAACTCCATTCCGCTCGTTTAGAGCTGGATCCATCGCTTTCCCCACCCAAGAATCCGTCACTGATCGCCCCCCGCGCCATCCCATCCCGAATTAAGCAAAAGATGTCGAATAGTCATCAATTCTCGCCGTATTTCCGCCCAATCAAGCCGCGCGGGCTCCACGGAGGGTAAATTATCAAACAAGCCCACCCCGCGTTCCAAATGTTTGCGGGCGCCCTCAATGGTGAAACGCTCTTCATATAATAGGCGCTTAATTTCCAAAAAAAGGCGAATATCCTCGGAACTGTACAAACGATGGCGACCCCGGAGCCGTTGCGGTTGAATCTGGGGAAACTCTTTCGTCCAAAAGCGCAAAACGTGGCCCGTGACCCCCACTCGAGCCGCCGCTTCCCCAATCTTGAAAAACAATGGCTCGCGAGGTTGGCCCATATTAACACCGTCCTAGGTCTGGGTCGTCGGCCCATCGACCGAGGTCGACTTGGCCAAAAAATAGGCCAGAAGTTTTTTTCTTAAGATCGGGCTCGGCGAGAAAGCGATCCTCTTTTGGGCCGGAACGATCGCGAAGGCACCGGTTTTGGGATTGCGCCCACGCCGCCGCGCCGTTAGTTTGACGCTTAAGCCGCCCAGATTGGCCAGCTGGATTTCCTCGCCGCGCCCCAAAAAGTGGCTTATCGCTTGGATCAAATTATCCAAAACTTCCCCCGCGTCTCGGGCGGACAAGGACAAAGTCTGGCGGGCCAATTGGATAAGCTCGGCCCGGGCGAGAACGGGTGGATCCATAAGAAAAGGCCTCTTTAAAATGTTAAAACAACCGTTAATATTCTAAAACAGCCTAAACAGTCTAGAATTAAAAACTAGACGTTGAAAAAAACTAGTCCTTGATAAAACTAGTCCGCTCTTATCGATCATCGGCCCTTAAGCTCTTGGGGCGACCTTAAGTTTATCGGCCAACCGGGCCACCAAACAATTAAAATAGCCGTTGACCAACTCGTCGGTCAAGGTACGTTCCTGGCTCTGAAAAAAAAGGCGCAGAGCCAAACTCTTATGACCTTGGGGCAAATTACCGCCTTGATAAAGATCAAAAATGGTGACTTTGGTCAAAGGGATCGCTTGGTCAGCCTGGGCCTCGTCGAGAATGGCCTGGGCGGACACCGTGTCTGGGGCTAGCAAGGCCAAATCCCGATAAACCCCTGGGTAAGACGACCAACCCACAAAAGCCTTCGTCGTCGACTCCGGCCAAGAGCTTAAAGCCAATTCCGCGACCAAAACCGTTCCCCCAGCTTCCTTTAAGCCAAAAGCCTTACGCGTGTGAGGGGATAATGACCCCAGATGGCCTAAAAAGCGCCCGCCGGCGAGGATTCTAGCCGCCTGGCCCAACTCGTAAAAAGGATATTCCTGATCAATCGCGTCTGAACTAAGGGGCTCAAATGATAAATCCAGGCCGCCCATCTCCCCCAACGCCTCAACCACGCCCTTTAAATCCCAAAAATCCACCGATCTCTCCGGGTCATTCCAAGTTCCCTCGCCAAATTTGCCCGCCCACAATAAGCCCAATGAGGGTTGTTCCAAGGGCTGGCGATCTTGGCCTAAGGAATGGAACGTGGCCCCAACCTCAAATAAGGCCACCGACCAGCGGCCATGGGACTGGTTCAATCGGAGGGCGGCCAGGAGCCCAGGCGTTAAACACGGTCTTAGGACGCCGTGATCTTCGCTTAAAGGGTTTAAAATCTTGACCAACTTCACCCGCCAAGGATGGGCCAAGGGCAGACTCAGTTTTTCCTGAAAATTGGGGTTAATGAAGGAATAACCCAAATGCTCGGTTAAACCTAAAGCGTTTAACTCGCGTCTTAAGGTTTGTTTTAACCGAAACTGGAAGGGGGCTTTTTGGGCCGCGGCTGGAGGTTTGGGTAAAGTGGCCGGTAACCCTTGAAAATCCACCAGACGGGCCACTTCCTCAATCAGATCCACTTCTCGGAGTAAATCCGGTCGGAAGGTGGGTAAGCTCGCCTCAAACAACTGGCCATCTGAATCCGGGTCGACCTTGGTTAAACCCACCCCAATGGCTCCCAAAACGCGCTCGATCTCTGGGGTGGATCGCGTGACCCCTAAAACCGAGGCGCATCTCTTGGGTGAAAAAAAGACTTTAATCGGCTCTCTAACTTTGGGGTAAGCGTCCAAACGACCTGGAGCGACTACCCCCCCCGAGATGGAGGCCAAAAGCTCCGCGGCCCGATCCACGGCTAAGGGTGGTAAAGCCGGATCTTGACCCCGCTCAAAACGGTAAGAAGCGTCGGTGGCCATTCCCTGAGCCCGGGCGGTTCGCCGGATAGCCCGAGGATCAAAACAAGCCCCTTCCAAAAAAACACTCTTGGCCGTCGCTTCCACCGCGCTATTTTCGCCCCCCATGATCCCGCCCAAGGCCACCGGTTTTTGAGCGTCACAAATGAGGATATTCTCCGGGGCCTTTAAAAGCCTCGTCTGCCCATCTAGGGTGGTGAACGAGAGACCGGCTTTCCCCAAACGGACATTAATTTGAGAGCCCGCCAAATTAGCTAAATCAAACGCGTGGAGCGGCAGACCCAACTCCAGCATGACATAGTTAGTCACGTCCACGGCGTTATTAATCGCCCGGATCCCAGCCGCGGCTAACCGAAAAGCCAACCAATCCGGGCTAGGCCCAATGACTAGGTTCGTCACGATCCGGCCGCAATAGCGCCAACAAAAATCCGGGCACTCAATATTAACCTGGGCCAACTGGCTCGCTGGGGGGCCAGATTCCCGAAGACTAATCGCCGGGGTTTTGAGGGGTCTATTTAAAGCCGCCGCCAAATCTCTAGCCACCCCCCGCGCGGATAAAGCGTCCGCCCGATTGGGGGTGATGGAAATATCCAGGGCCCAGTCGGCTTGGGGATAAAGGTTTTTTAAAGTCGCCCCGACCTGGGTGGTGGCGGGTAATTCCAATAGACCCGCCGCCCCGCCCGGCAAACCCAACTCCTGAGCCGAGCATAAGACCCCTTCCGAGACCAAGCCAGCCATGGTCGTGGCTTTAACTAACCCCAGAGGCAAATTAGCCCCCACCGGGGCCAGAGGATAAAGGGCGCCCACCCGAACATTGGGGGCCCCGGTCAAGACGGTGACCGTCTCCTGGGCCGTCACTTGGCAGACCGACAAATGGCGGCCATGTGGGGCCACGGTCTCCACCCTAGCCACCAAAACTTGTTCCAAATGGGCCAAGCGGTCGAAGAGATCCTCGACCTCTAAGCCCACCATGGTTAACGTCTCCGCCACCTGGGCTGGGGACAGATCCCCCAACTCCACCCAATCGCCCAACCAGGCCAGACCTATCCGCATAAGCTCACCTTGCCGACCGGAAAGGCCTGACCGCCTCCCCTTATTATAGTTACTTCGTTTTTATCATAGATTCGGTTATTGGCCAAAAATTTCCGGCCCGGCTATCTTGAGCTAAATCGACTCTAGCTGGCCTTGGGCGGCTCTTTTGACGAACCGCTCGCCAGAGGTTGACCGTTAAGCCGGATCTCCCGCACCGCGGCCAGGCTATAAAGACGGTTCACCGCGTTAACGTAAGCCCGAACGCTGGCCTTAATGACGTCGGTGGAAGCCCCTCGGCCTTGGGCTCTAAGACCCTGGTAACTGATCACCACCTGGGCCTCGCCTAAAGCGTCGGAACGCTCTGAGGTGGAAGAGACTTTAAAAGACTCCAGCCGCGGCTCTAAGTTGATCACGCGCCGGATGGCCCGGTAGGCGGCGTCGACCGGGCCATTGCCAGTGGCGGCGTCTTTGAGCTCTTGGTTATCGCGGATTAAGACCACGGCGGCGGTGGCTAAGCCCGAGCCCACGTGAACGGTATAATCCTTTAACTCATAATGCCTTTCTGGGGTGACCGAAAAGATCTCATCGGCGATGATCGCCTCGATGTCCCCGTCCGAGGCTTCTTTTTTCTCATCGCAAAGCTTTTTAAAGATCTCAAAAGCCTTGGCTATTTGCTGGTCGTCCAGATGATAACCCAATACCTCCAAACGGGCCCGGAAAGCGTGACTCCCAGAATGCTTGCCTAAAACCATGACCGCCGGCACGCACCCCACATCCTCAGCGCGCATTATTTCATAAGTCTCCCGTTTGGCCATGACCCCATGCTGATGGATACCCGCCTCGTGCGCGAAGGCGTTGGAGCCAACCACGGCCTTATTGGGCGGCACCGCCACCCCCGACAACCGGGCCACTAACCGACTAACCGGAAAAAGACGTCGGGTGTCTAGGTTCAACGACACCCCAAAAAGGTCAGCCCGAGTTTTTAAGGCCATGGCCACTTCCTCTATGGCCGAGTTGCCACCCCGCTCGCCCATGCCATTGATCGTGCCCTCCACTTGTCGAACGCCAGCTCGGACGGCGGCTAAGGAATTGGCCGCCGCTAATCCCAAATCATTATGGGCGTGCACGGAAAAAATCACCCCCGCCGGCGGCGCGACCCCTTGGATAACCGCCCGGCAGAATTGATAAAATTCTTCGGGCGTGGCGTAACCAACCGTGTCCGGGATGTTGAGGATAGTGGCCCCACTATCCACGGCCACTTTAAAGGCTTTGATCAAAAACTGGAGATCCGAGCGACTGGCGTCTTCCCCAGAGAACTCCACTTCGGAAACCAAAGAACGGGCCAGACTCACCCCAGAGCGGATCTCGGCCAGAACCTCTTCTTGGGTCAGACGCAGTTTATATTCCATATGGATGGGGCTGGTGGCGATAAAGACGTGCAGGCGCGGGTTCTCGGCCTGGACTAAAGCCTGGGCCGCGGCTCGGATGTCGCCTTCCCGCGTTCGGGCCAAACCGCAAACCGTGGTTTTCCGTAACTCCCGGGCGATGGTTTGGACGCAACTAAAATCCCCCGGGGAGGCCGCCGGGAACCCGGCCTCAATGACGTCAACGCGCATTTTCTCCAATTGCCGAGCGATCTGGAGCTTTTCAGCGGCGTTGAGGTTAACCCCCGCGGCTTGTTCCCCGTCGCGCAGGGTCGTATCGAAAAAACATACGCAATTTGGGTCAAACATGATCTCTCCTTAAACCCGAAAAAACGAACTAGGCTTTGGCCAAAAAAAAAGCCGGGGAAAACCCGGCGCCGACAGGAATCAGGCTGGCTTTAAGCCAAGAGCCAAATCCCGCCTGGGCCGGTTAAGCGAATAAGCGATAGCGATAGCGATAACGTTCCCAATTCTTGGCCCAATAACCGCGCGGGCGAGCCCTGGCTCTCGGATAAAGCGGACGGAAAAGCGGTCTTAAAGGTAGGCCGAACGTTTGGCGTCATAATAATTAACTGACCTTCAGGGAAAAAATGGGAAAAGGGCCAGGTTAAAGGCCCCTAATTCCGTAATTAATAATAATACCACAAAAATAGGGCTTGTCAAGAAGATCTAAAACACCCCCCATAAGACCAATTTGAGCTAACTTAAGCTAATTTTTCCTAGCCCTCCTTCCCAAAACTACGTCAAAATGGGGGCTAGACTATAAAAAAAACACCCTTAGCCCCAGGACTTTAATAGAATCACTTGAATAAAATCAATGGTTAAAGGTCTTCTGGAACAAGCCTGGCCTCGGCGATAAATCTTAAAAAAAGCCTCAGATATAATCAATAAAAAAACCACCAAACGGGGATCGAGGTTAAAAGGGGCGGTTTTGGTTTTAGGCTAATGTTTTAAAGCAATCGCTTTCCAGCGCGACCAAAAAAGCCAACGGCTTAATCAATAATTAAGAGGGTTGGTCATCAATATACTGTAAAACATTTTTTAGATCTAGTCACATTTAAAAATTACCACAGCGCATATAGTAGTTCCAAAATTGATTCCAGCGATTTTTTGAAAGGACGAGTG
>JAISYP010000086.1 GCA_031269825.1 Deltaproteobacteria bacterium | reverse complement strand
TAGGCGCGAGTCAATAGAAAAATGAGATAATTGATATAATTATTTTTGATTTGACCCCGAAACGACAGTTGTTCCGTCATGGGTCAGGGGGCAGGAATGGTTTTCACATAGGTATCAGGAAATAGATCTTTTTCCAATCGGCCCATAATTCGACTAGAATAGTTATCTTTTATGATTATTTTATTATTTTCAAACCACTCTCTGGCTACGACTTCAAAAGATCCAAGTGAGCAAGCGGCCTTACTTTCCTTGGCGGCTTTTTTCTGAATAGAGGGATTGACGCCTGACTTAATAGTCTTTTTGGCCTCCAGGAGTTTTTCTCTGGCTTCTTTAAGTGAAACCATAGGGTAAGTTCCGAATGTCAGGGTTTGGCGTTTACCCCCAAAACGATAGTCAAACCGCCAAGATTTTAAGCCACTAGAGGCCAAATATAGATATAATCCATCCATATCCGCATGTTTAATGGGCTTATTAGCTGGTTTCAAGTTTTTTATAAAGGTGTCAGTTAGTGGCATGACGGTATCAATTTTTCCTCGACGCTTGATACCGTCATTTATACCGTCAAATTGACGGTATGTCAAGGGATATTGGGGGTACCGTTTGAGACATGAAAAAAGGCCCAAAGCCTTGATTTTATTGGGCTTTGGGCCTTTTTAGAACTTTAAAAAACTATCAAATGGTGGAGGTGGCGGGAATCGAACCCGCGTCCGAAGATCTTCCCCCAAAGTGTCTACAGGCTTATTCCGTTATTTAGTTTTAACCCTTTGACCGCCAACGGACAGGCAATCTCTGGGCGAGGAATCAGAATTTTCTCGTCAGTTCAGGCTCACTCCACCCTGATTTGACCAGCCCGATTGGCTACGCCCCTGTAAAACTGTGGGCCGCATTTCTACAGGAGCGCTGGCTATGCAGCCAGTGCGTACTCGTGAGAGTCTGCTTTTGTGTTTAAGTCCCGTTGGATTAACGAGTCACTGGGACGCTCGGCCTGCGGCTTTGATATCAACTATCCCCGTCGAATCCTGGTCACCCCCAGATCCATAAATCAAGGAAAGAGACTCAATTGACGCTCCGATCAGTATACGGTCGTGGAAAAAATTTGTCAAATCTTTTTAACGAATTCAACGAAAATCAGGGAGTAGCTGGACAAAAACTTTTTCGAATAAGATTTTTTCATCAACGTTGGCCGGGAGCGCGCCTCTTTTGATCCCCTGGTGGAGGTAGGTTTTCAGGTGCTCCCGAGCTTGGCTGACCCCGGGCATCCACATATAACGACCAATCTCGCCCACGAGTTCGGCTTTGGAGCCAGGCCAGATCTTTTGGGCTACCCCCAGTTGGGCGGCTTGATCTTTATTTTCCCCAACCCATCTGGCGCCTCGGATGAGAGCCCGAGTGATGGCGGTGGCTTTGGCCTTGTCCGCGTTTATAAAGTCGCTCGCCAAAACGGGGAACGCTTGGAAAAAATGGTGTTCCGCCGTGTGGCCAGCGTGGGGATTGGCCCCTTTGGCCCCAGCCGGGGCTTGGGGCAGATGGGCCTTGGCTAGGTAAATTATTTGGTAACCATCTTTATTGGTCTGGTCGGGCGGGGGAGTGGCGCGAGGTTTCTCGGAGGCGCCATGATCGGAGGCCCCATGACTAGAACCAGGCCCATGGCCGGATCCAGAGCCGGATCCACTAGAATGGCCATGGCCATGACTGTGAGCTTTCGGCGCGTAAACCAAGGAGCCCCAGGGTTCCTGGGGATCGGGTTGGGCTAGTTGCCAACGGGTTAAAGCCGAAGCTTGGCCGCTAAGTACCGCTTTTACCAAATCGTCCTTAGCGACTTTAAGCCATTTAATGTCTCGGCTGGAGTCTAATCCCCTAGACTCAAAATATTTTGCCGCGGCCACGGCTGGCCCGGACAGGGGATCTTCGGTGGCGAGGATGGTTTTCCCAGGAATGGGCTCACGCCCGACCAATTCCAAAAAGCCACTGTAAAGGCCGCCGGTGAAAACTAAAGACGCTCCTTTATGGGCCAATAAGAGCGCCTGGTAATCCAGAACCCCGCCGACCACGGTCTTTTTTTCCAGAAAGTCGGCCCAATTGTCCGTCGCGATGGGGGTGACGGTTAAGCCTTCATCAGAAAAATACCCCTCATTGATGGCGGCCTGAATGATGAGAGCCCCCAGGGGATCGGCGTAACCTAAGCCTAAAGGCTTGTCCTGGGCCGTGGCCGTTGGGCTGATTAAAAGCCCGACCAAGGCAAAAAAGCCAAATAATAAAACCAAGTAGGATAAAAAATTGATTTGTTGGTGTCTGATTTTGGAAAAAAGGCGAGTAGTTGGGAATGACATTATATTTAAGCTCCGTAATTAAAATTATGAATTAAAATTATGATTGTCTATTGGTTTATGTTGTCCAATGATCCTAGTTTTCGTTTTCAACCCGGAAAAAATGATCGACGCGTTAGACAGACGCGATGGCGTCTGTCCTAGAAGCTAGAAGTGAGCCGTTTTCCAAGACCAAACGATTAAGCGGATTAATTTCGCTATTGGCGATATAGATGATCTAGGTTTAGATGATCTATTTATGATCTAGGCTTAGACGTTCAGGCCAATTTATTTTCAGCCCTCTTTTTTTCGCGGTCTAATTTTTCATGTCTAGCTTTCAATTGTCCGCCGCGTTCAAATGGCTTTCCATCGACAAGAGTAAAAATTTTTCGCCAATAAACCACAGGATAGCGTCCAGAAATAGGCCCAAAAAGGCGATGACGGTCACCGCCGCGAAGAGTCGATCCAACTGGAAAGCTTCTTGGGTTCGCGTAACCATGAAGCCTAGCCCACTAGAGGCCCCCATCATCTCGGCGGCGATAAGCATGAAAAGACTGTAGCCTAAACTTAACCGCGCGCCGGCGAAAACCAGGGGCGCGGCGGCTGGCCAGACAATTTTTCGGATCAACGCTAGCCGACAAAGGCCAAAAGTTCGGCCAGATTTAATAAGACTGGGGTTGACGTTCGCGGCCCCGTTAATGGAGCTGAAGACGATTGGCCATAGACAAGTCCAGGTCACGATGGTAATTTTGGGAGCCTCGCCAATACCCATGAACAATATGATGATATGAAAAAGCAAAAAAGGGTTAAGTTGCGAAAATACTTCCAAAGGTAGCTCTAAAAAACCATTGATGTTTTTGAGCCAACCACCTAAAAGAAGTCCCAATGGCGCGCCCACGACGAGGGCCAGTAAAAAGCCGGGAATGGCCCTTTGGAGACTCGCGGTGATTTGGGGAGTCAAAACCCCTATTTTGAACAAATGAAAGATGGTCTCAAGAACATGGGAAAAGGGGGGAAAAAATAGGGGATCGATGATCTGGAATCGGCTTAAGGCTTCCCAAAGGCCTAAAAAGACCAAAATCGCCGCGTGTTTGCGAACAAATTTCATGATTTCCTTTGATGACCATCTGAATGGGCTGGTGGAAAGAAATTATAGATTTAACAAAAATAGACACAAATAGACACAAATAGGTATAAACGCCTGGAAAATTTACGCCTAATAAATTAGGGCGGTAGTTATTGGGAAATTATTTCGCTAGCCAACTTGGTCGTTTAGCGACCTCGTGAAAACTATGGTTAGCCGCTCATTAGGGGGTTAAGGGTTAAAGGCGGTAGGGTCGGAATTGGTCACGATGAGGTTTTCCCCCAGGCCTATCTTCCATGCGCCTAGCCCGAAAACTAGGACAAAAACCAGGCAACATAACCATAATAGAGTCCGGTTGACTGGTTTGGGACAAGCGCTCCCAGCGTAAAGCCAAGGCGAGGCGAGGTAGTCGCTCCAATCGAGAAATCCCCGGCGGATTATTTGTAAGAAGCGATTCAGGCCAACGCCCAGAATGACCACGCAAAGCCCGGCTCCATAAATTCGAGCGGTGTCATAGGAGGCTCCGGCGTTATGGATGATCCAGCCTAGCCCGGCCGTGGCCCCGGTCATTTCGGCGGCGATAAGGATAAAAAAAGACATTTCCACCCCGACTCGGGCTCCATTGAAGATAGAGGGTAAACTGGCCGGGACGGTCACTTTCCAGAAAATTGACCAGGAGCCGCAACTCATGGAGCGGGCGGTCTTGATCAGTTGGGGATCCACGGTTTTAAAAGCGATTTGAGAGCCAAAAAAAATGGGCCACAGGGACACCCAGCTGAGGACGGCGATTTTTGGGGTCTCGCCTAAGCCAAACATGATGATAAAGAGAGGAAAAAGGCAATAAGGGTTAATGAGCCCAAAAACCCTTAATAAACTATCCACGCTTTCGGCGAAAACCGGAAAGACTCTGACTAATACGAAGGCCAAAGGCGCGCCCACGATAATGGCGATTAATAGCCCAATGATCACCCGGCCCAGGGAGATGAGTATATGGGAACCAAGATCAATTCGCGTCCACATTTCCGCGATGGCTTTAAGAGACAAAGATAACGAGGGAACCACCGTTTGGTCGACCCAGCCCGCTTGGCCCGATAGTTCCCAAATAAATAATAAAATAAATAGGATAAGGTATTTTTGGCCAAAAGATCCAAAACGGGGCCAGGGAACGCCTGAGCGAGTTTTTCCGGGTAGTGGGGCCACTGGGTCTGGGCTTGTAAGGCGTTTAGCTCTCATTTTTTAGCCAGCTTTTTTAAGGCGTCCTCAATGGGTAAAAGAGTGGCCAGCGACATAACCCCTCGGTCAGCGAGGGCTTTAACCGCGGCCGGCCCAATCCGCCCGGCTAAGACGAGGCCACAATCTTTAAGTAATTCCGCCGAGGCTTCCAAAACAGCTTGATCGTGGTGATGTTCTTGGCAAGGTTGTGGCCCAGGCCGGATCTCGATCAACTCATAGCCCAGAGCGTCCCCGTCGGTTTTGAGAGCGTAAATTCGAAAATTTCCGGTTTTGCCAAAGCAGGCGTCAATATTTTCGCCGGTTTCGGAGGCCACGGCCAGTTTTTCTGGTCGATAAGGACGTCGACTTTGGGGGGGGTGGGTCTCAGCCATGGGAAAATGTCTCCTGGGGGTCGCGATCGCCGTATAGTTGTCTGGCGTAATCCACGCCGCCAGGCGCCCCGCAAGCGTCGGCCCGGCAGCGTCGACAGTCGCGTTTGACCGAGAGGTGTTTTTCGGCCGCGGTCACGGCCGCGGCCAGTTCTTCCGGGGTGGGCTCGGATAAATGGGCTAAATCGTGGGCCGGGATCAAGGGAATGACGTTTATAAGGCGCGCTCCCCATTTTTGGGCGGCCTGGGCGATTTTTTCGATATGGCCATCATTGATTCCAGGCGTTAGAACCGTGTTGATCTTGATGATCAGATCATTTTCCTGAGCCAATCTAACCCCTTCTTCCTGGGCGGCGATGAGTCTTTGGGCTCCTTCTAAGCCGCCCAAAAAATGACCATTTTCCAGAATACCCAGATTAAGGGCCGCGAGGATGACCGGATCCAGGGCGTTGATGGTGACGGTTAAAGTTTTGATCCCGGCGAACAATATTTTGTCCATCGATTCAGCCAGGGCCAGGCCATTGGTGGCGAGACAGCCGATCAATTGAGGATATCTTTCCTTGATCATGATCAGCGTGTCCAAGGCTTCGGGACCGGCCAAAGGATCGCCGGGGCCAGCCACGCCGACCACCTGGAGTTCGGGACAGAGGGTTAAAGCCATGTCCATGACGTCTAGAGCTCGCTCTGGCGTGAGGAGACGTTGGGCGTTGCCGGGGCGCTTAACGTCCGTGGATAGGCCGCGGGAGCAAAACCGGCAAAAGATGTTACAGCGCGGGGCCACGGGCAAATGGATTCGCCCATTGGCCGTGGGGCAAGATTGGCTGAAACAAGGGTGTTTTTCCAGGATATCCAAAATGGGTTCCAATTTAGACTCCAATTATGGTTGGGTCAAAGAAAGAGCGCGCCTTGACCGGGGAATCCAGAGAGAACTCTAGACCTCTAGCGCGAGAAGACTTTAAGCCAAGGGATTTTTCCGGTTTGGGGGAACGGTTGGGGCTTTGGGCGAATAGGCCAGATGAATATTTTTGGCTCATGGAATCTCCCTTAAGTTGACGCTGGCGAACCGGGTCAAGCCGGGAGATAAACCGGACGGGTTAGGCTCCTCGGCCTGGTCGAGGCGAAAGTTGACGCGAAAGTCGACAACAGCGCCCATCCGCGCGAGGGGCGCGGCTAATGGGGTGGGTGATTAATGAGGCCAAGGAAGTCATTGTGGTCGCCGCGTCAGGTTAGGTTTTTCGCTCTTATAAGGGCGAACCAGCGGCCAAGCTGGAAAAAAAAGGCCGGAGGCGAAATTTTAGTTTCGCCCCCGGCCTTCTGGCTATGATCAACCGGGGAAAGGACGAAAAAAAAAGCCGAAGACAACCAAAACATGGTTTCCTCAGCCTTCAGGTTTCCTGATCAGCCAAAACCAACCCCGCGACTAAACCGCTGGATTAGTTCTTTTTGGGATTATAAAGATCCAGAGGCGGGCTGTCAATAGGGGCTTGGGGGTGACGGTTATTTTTTAGCCAAACTTGAGCTGGATTATTTAAAATAATGATAAAAATCAATGTATTATCGTCAAAGATTTTTGGATTAAAGAGCCCCCTGGCGGCGGTTAGCCGCCAGAGGGGTTGGTTTACTAAATCACGGTCATCTTGATGGAGCTCGACCACTGGGGATCGAAAACCTTCACCGTGTCTAAGTTAACGGTGTCTTTATTGGACGGCCAGTCCAATAGGGCAAGTTGGAGGGCCTCATCCACGGTTTTGATGGGATGGATGTCTATCCTCTCGGTCAATTGAATTGGCAGTTCCATTAAATCAGGCAGATTCTTTTCTGGAACTAAAACCGTGGTTAAACCGGCCCTTTTGGCCGCGAGGATCTTTTCCTTGAGCCCGCCCACCGGTAGAACCAGACCCCTTAA
>JAISYP010000085.1 GCA_031269825.1 Deltaproteobacteria bacterium | reverse complement strand
GCAGAGGGAATAGGGGACGCTGAGGGCTATTAGAGTCTGAGGTTGCCCTGGAAAAGCTATTAGATGAATGAGATAGCCTGATAGAAGTATCCATAAACCAAAATATAGTTACTTAACCTAGGAAAGTCAAAACACAGTCGAAAATATTTTTTTGGGGCCATAATGGGCTAGTATTGGAAGGATAGAATAAAATCAAGAAGGAGAATTGGAGGCCCAGTCAGTTGGCCTGGGGGAGCCCACTGTGAACGGTTACGATTATTTATTTCAGGATCAATATAAGCGGGCCATCGAGCCAGACGCGTCGCCCGAGGCAAAATAAACGCCAACCCAAGGAAAAAGCTTCCCCCAGCTGACAAAAAAATCTGGCCCTAGACTTATAGAAAACGCTCTAAAAACCTCAGACTACCCTGGGCCAATGATCTTGGGCCTATGATGGGGCGCCTCTGGCCAAAAAGACGCTCGAGCGCCTAACGCCTTTGTTCGGGGGGTCATCTACGGCCATGGCTGACGAGTTAAGGCGCTTTTTAGCCCCAATGGACATTACCCGGGTAACGTCAAATTGGCGACCAGTTCGCCGTTAAACCGCGCCTCCCTTTACCTTACGTGGAAATACCTCTCCATCTGGATGGCTTTCGGCCAAAAACCGGTTCGCAAATACTCCTCAAATCGCAGGGCGTAGCGATCGGTCATGCCCGCCACAAAATCCACCACGGCTTGGGCGCGGTCGTCGGCTTTATCCAACTCCAAAAAAACCGACAGGCTATCGTCTTCCAAAAGACGTTGATAAATCAGCCGAATCGTCTCGTCACCTTTTTTCAGCTCGTCGATTAAACGCGGATGAGAGTAGACCTTTTCGTGCAGATAGCCGCGCAGCCTTTCCATGGCTTGTTCCATCGTCTGGGAAAAGGCCAGCTGAAGCGTGGGCGGGTTAGAGCCAGAGCTTAGGCCGGAATTGGCGAAAAGATCCGTCACCATGGCCTGGATCCTCGTGGAAGCCTTCCCCCCAAAAACCTGGGCGATATCCTGGGGCATGGTCTTCGGATCAACTAGGTTAGCCCGGCCGGCGTCATCCAAATCATGAGCCATATACGCGATGATGTCCGCCACCCGGATTAGTTGACCCTCCAGAGCCAAAGGCGCGGCTGAGCCAGTCGCGAAAATAGCTCCTCGCCCCTTGGAATGTTTCGCTAGACCATCCCGAGTTAGCGTGGTCAGGTTTAACCCTTGCCCATCGGCCAGTTTTTCCACAATCCTCAGGCTATGTTTTTGATGCTCAAACCCGCCCGGATGAAGACTAGCCAGGGTTCTTTCCCCAGCGTGCCCAAAAGGGGTGTGGCCTAGGTCATGGCCTAAGGCGATGGCTTCGGTCAAATCCTCGTTTAACCGAAAACAACGGGCCAAGGTACGGGCTATCTGGCTAACTTCTAAGGTGTGGGTCAGGCGAGTGCGGTGATGGTCGCCCAAAGTAGCGATAAAGACTTGGGTTTTGTGAGCCAAACGGCGAAATGGGCGGCAATGGAGAATCCGGTCGCGATCCCTTTGAAAAGCCGAGCGCCAAGGACAAGCCGCCTCATCTTTCTCCCGCGTCGCCGCCCCGGATCGAGCGGCGTAGGGAGCCAAACGCTCCTCAAAAACCGCGGGATCCAGGCCAAAGGGGACGCTAGGACAGGATGTCACTTATTTTCTGTTTAAGCTCATCGAGCTCAAAGCTCTTGACCACGTAGTGATCCGCGGCGATGGACTTCATGTCGTCCTTGAAAGTGTCATAGGCCGAGCAGAGGATGACCGGCAAGTCGTAGTATTTGTTGCGGATATCCTGAAGCAAGTCCAGGCCATTGTAGTCCACCATCTTGATGTCCAAGACGATCAGATCCGGCCTCTCCCGCTCAATGCGCTCCAAAAGCCCAGCGCCATTTTCGGCCGTGGTGACCTGGTAACCTTCCTCAGTGAGCTCTTCGGTGTAGAGGAGGCGGATATGGGCCTCATCATCGACAACTAAAATTTTTCTGGACATTGACTTCCTCCCGTCACTAGCCGCGACCATGATAACTTTTGGACAACTTTTGGCAAGCTATTAGGACAATTTTTAGGACAATTTTTGGGCGACAGTTAAGGAGGCTCTCGGCGATATTAAACAATCATAGGGCGCCCGGCTCCAGTTGGCTATCTTGTCGCCCAACTTTCTTGTCCCCAAACTTTTTGGCCACGGGTCTGATCTCAACCTTACCATAAGGCTCCCAAAAAATAAAGATCCACCAATTTATTGACAATTAGGTTAAAATCCACGCTTTAATCAACCCCCAAAAAACCCGCCCCCGCGAACGAATTCTGGAGCGTGGCCAGTTGCCGCTCCAAGTCGGTCTCGTGGTTAATGGCGTCCCGTAAAGCCGCGGCCCCGGGCAATTTTCGGGCGTACCACATCAGAACCGTTCGGGCCAAAAAAGCCGCTCGCGGGCCCATCTCCGCGAACAACCAACGGGCGTGATCCTGAGCCACCCGCAGTCGATCCTCATTGGTGGGCTCCCAGGGCTCTCGACCCGCCAAGAGATCCTGGCAGCGCCGAAAGATCCAAGGTCGCCCCCTCGCCGCTCGGCCAATCATCACCCCAGCCACCCCACTTGCTTTTAGCCGCTCCACGGCCATGGTCGCGCTGGTCACGTCGCCCGAGCCAATAATCGGAACCGGGGATTTTTCCGCCAAACGCCCGATCGCCGACCAATCCGCCGTCCCCTCAAACCCTTGAGCGCCGTAACGACCATGCAACGTAATAGCCGCCACCCCCACATCGGCTAAACGGGGAGCCAACTGAAAAATGTCAGGACTATCGGGGGCCCAAGCGATCCGCGTCTTCACCGTGACCGGAACCGTGACCGCCTCCACCACGCTTTTAGCCAAACTGGTGGCTAAGACCGGATCCTTAATAATAGCCGCCCCATGACCGGAACGGATCACTTTCTTGGCCGGACAACCAAAATTAAGATCCACTAGCCCCGCCCCAAGTTCCACGGCGACTTTCGCGGCCGCGGCCAGGCTATCGGCGTCGCGGCCAAATAACTGGACAGCCAAAGGCTTTTCCAGGGTCGAATCGGTTTTGAGCATTTGAACGGTTTTGGGGCCCCGATGGCTTAAAGCCACGGAACTAACCATTTCGGTGAACGTCAACCCCGCCCCGTAAGCTAAGGCCAAACGCCGGAAAGGCCAATTGGTTAAACCAGCCATGGGGGCGAGGACAAAAGGCGAGGCCAAGGTCAAAGAACCAATGGCCAACCCTTTAGCGCAGAAAGATGACATGGTTGACGTTCAATGGCAAAGGCTCGGTTTTCACCAACACTCGGCCATCGCCTAAGGACATCCAACCTTTGGGGGCTTCCATCAGATCCGATTCCCGAATCTCCCGATTAAGGGAAAAACCGTCCAAAGTGGCGACCCCACGATTGCCCACCCCCACAAACTCCACGATAAAGGGCCGTTTTCTCGGCGGAACCCCAGCCAACTGTTCCGGCTGAGCCTTGTTGATGGTCAACTTATAGGTGGGGTTACCTTGCTCCTGACCAGTGGTCAAGTTAAAAGCGATGGCGATTATTTGGGGATCCTGGTCATGGCCGCGGGTCTGAACCGTAAACATGGGTGGATCCTGGGTAGGGACATAGCTCGAGACGGCTCCATCGCTCTGGGCTCTAACGCTACCGCTGGAGGCGCCCCCAGAGCTTGGCTCCGAGGTCGCTTCCTGACCGGCTTCTTGGGCTGACTCTGGCGCGGAGGCTCTTTGATTGGCGGCCGCTTCCGCCTGGGCTTGGGCTTGTTCTTGTTCTTGGGCCAATAGTCGTTGACCCCGACCTTGGGCTCGACCCCGATAATTATCGGTAACCCCATCGTCATCGCGCCAGACGAAGGTGGTTTCCGTCTGGCTGGGAAAGGCCATGATATGGAGATAGTCGCTTAGAGACAATTCATCCGATTTTAGGGGAATGATAGCTCCCGCCCGTAGTAACAAAGGGGCGACGGGGAGACCGCCTAATTTACTAGGCAAAGTGATTTTATCCGTCTCTGGCCGCTCAAGGATCTCGCGGCGATAATAATCGTACCAACGCCCGGCCGGGAGAGTGAAGGAAAGACTATTTTCCGAGCCAAAAATCCCCGCGGCCACCAGGACATGGGAACCAACCATGGCTTCAATGGCCGAGTCCCGAGCCTTTAAATCATCCTGAAAATGATAGACCAACGGGGCCACCAAAGGCTCGCCGTCCAAATAAGCCTGATGGGCTAAGGAGTACAGATACGGCTCAAACTTTTCCCTTAGGCTTAAGCTAGACGAAGCCCAGGGTAGATCCAGAAAAACTCGGGGCACCAAGAGGGGAAAACTTAACAGGGCGTTCCTGGATAACCAAGCCGAAAAATTGGGGCCAGACTGCCGAAGCGAAAACCGACTTAGCCAAGGAAAAATGTCTGGGGAAAAATAGTCAATCCCAGATAGGCTCAAGTGCGAGCGAGCCAGGCCCTCGGACAGGTTAAACACGGGATTGGGATCCATGTAATAAAACCCCACCCCGTAACGCCCCTGACCCGCCAACCCCGAGCGGGCCAACATAAATAGGCGCGTCATGGCGTTACCAGTGGGCGACACCCGGCGCTGCTGACCGGAGTTTCGGACAAAAGCCGCCATCCATCTAAGGCTAAAACGGTTGGCCCACGCGTAATGGGAGTGTTCCCCTTGGCCTCTATCGCCTTTATACCAGGCTAAAGCGCTATAACTCTCCGGTTCCCCGCCATCGAGAAAAAACGTCCGAAAACCATTTTCCAGGATCTCGCCTCTAACAATATTATGCCAATGCGCGGAGGCGGCGTTATTGGTGTAATCCAACAAGCCACTCGCCACGCCTTTATAGATCAAGCGCAAAGGCGCCCCGGTGTCGCTGGAGTCGCGGACTAAATACCCGCGACTGGCGCTGGCGAGCCCATTAAAAACCTCCCCCACGGGCACATAGGGATTCTCGATGACCATCACGTCCACGCCCGCCGCCTTAGCCGCCACCAATGGCCCGCCCCCCACCGGCAACCCTAAAGCCAAAACGCCGGCCTTAAAACGATTTAATTGCGCCTTTAAACCCGAAAAATACGCGTCCACGGTATCGGAACTATTATTGGGCCGAAACCTATCCACGACCCAGGGCCGGAAAATGTTTTTCGGCGGCACGGGCGGACGCCCCACCATACTCATGTAAGTTCGGCGGATGGCCGGCAAATCTTCCCCGACAATGACAAAAAATTCCAAACTCCCCAGGGGATCCATGGGGCCCACCAAGCCCACTGTCCACGGGACGGAAGAAAAATCCCAGACTAAAGGCCGGGTCTCATTGACAAAAATGGCCGCGCAGTCTTTGCCTTGACCAAGGGCGAACATAATGGGCGCCTGCAAACCCGCGGTTCGACCTTCCATTTTATTAACCAAACGGTTACCGGAAGGGCCACCGACCTGGGAGACCTGGCCATTTAAATTTAAAGACGAGCCCATTAAGCCAAAATCCGCCCCTAGGCCCAGGACGTGGGAATATTGATTGCCAAAGATCATCAGCCCGGAAAGAAGGCCATCGGGGCTATAGGGCGAGATGGAGAAAACTTCCTTATTATCATCCTTTAGGATCCTTAAGACCGGCCGAGAGGATTGTTTATCGGTCTCAAATTTGACTTTGGGATGATCCAGAGTGGATTTCATGTCATTAGACGGATTAGCGGAACGGGGCGGTTGGAGAATAGAGATCCGGGTATGGGGCGGTTGGCCAAAGGCTTGCCATAAAAAAGGCTGCGTCAGCATGGTGGCGTCGGGATTTTTTAAGCCAAACGTCCCCTGAGGTTTTTGGGTCAAAATAAAACGCCAAACCCCAGGCAACTCCCGCCGAACAAGGACGTTTTTCGTGACCGGGTCGATCTCCTCGTATTTAACCTCCTCATAAGCCAAAAAATAATCGCCAAATGAGATAAATGTCCGATCGGGGCTGGCGGCCCGAAGGGCCGAGGCCCCGAATAACGCCCCTAGCCCCAAAAACACGGCCAGCCAACCCAAAATATGTCCACCACGCGCGAGCTTAGTCACGTTTTCCCCCCTTGGACGCGAAAGATTGGGGCCGCTAGGCTTTAACGGTTGTAGTCACGTATAGCCCTGGCCATATCCCTTTTGGAGTCAGCCTCTTTCATGGACTGGCGTTTGTCATGAAGTTTTTTGCCCCGGGCCAAGGCGATTTCCACCTTAACCAAACCTTTCTTAAAGTAAAGCTTGGTCGGGACGAGACTGAAACCCTTTTCCTGGGTTTTACCAATCAAACGCCGGATCTCGGTTTTATGAAGCAGTATTTTGCGACGCCTCAAGGGATCGTGATTGCCATAATAAGCCTGGGGATAAGGGCTGATGTGAGCTCCAACTAGGTAAGGCTCGCCCTGGATAATCCGAGCGTAAGCGTCCAAAAGGTTAGCTTTGCCCAACCTTAAGCTTTTGACTTCCGTGCCCAACAAAATAAGACCAGCCTCAAAACGATCCCCTAACTCATACTCAAAAGAGGCTTTTTTGTTCTGGCAAATAATCTTAAAGCCGTCCGGAATTTTTGGTTTCATAACCCGCCTCCACCGATAAATTAAAATTCACTGGCCAAAAGGACACGCGTCGTATTAGCCTAGTTTTTAGCGATTATAGTCTTTTAGACCCTTGATTCAAACCTTTATTATTAAGAGCTGGCCACAGGGGCTATCATTGACCCCCCTCATTAACGCCCACCCCATTCCCTAAAACCCTTCCCATCCTAACGCGAACTCAAAAATACCGCCCAGCTCGCCCCTGATACCTATGTGAAAACCATTCCTGCCCCCTGACCCATGACGGAACAACTGTCGTTTCGGGGTCAAATCAAAAATAATTATATCAATTATCTCATTTTTCTATTGACTCGCGCCTA
>JAISYP010000046.1 GCA_031269825.1 Deltaproteobacteria bacterium | reverse complement strand
CAAAAAAAATTTGAGGTTTAAGCAAAAAAACTTGACATCCTGATTGCCGTCAAATATTATGGGTCGAAGCATTCGGAATAGATCGTAAAATTTCGATCCATAAGGAGACAGCATGCCAGACACACTTGATAAGTCGACAAAAAACGGCAAGAACTTGAGTTTCCAGACAACTCAGGGCGGCGAAGGTTCTCTTTCCCATACTGCTCAGAACGGTGAAAGACCTCTTCCCCAAAAACCTCTATTTTTATAATTTTTTTGTTTTTCTTTTTCCTCGCGGTACGAAATATTGGTCGAACTTCGCTGGATAAATTGCCTGATTCTTTATTTAATTTGCCAAAAATATTTATCTACCCGGTCAAGGTTTTATACAGTTATCTTGTTTGGTCTGTTTACGCTCTTATCGTTGTGTCTCTGTTAGGTCTAAATATTTCCGGTTTGTTCGCGCTACTTGGCGGTCTAGGGCTTGGCTTTGGTTTGTCTATTAAGTCTTTAATAAGTAATTTCATAAGTGGTTTAGTTTTCTTTCTTAATAGAATTTTCGATGTAGGGGATCGAATTCAGATAGAAAGCACTCATGGAACTATTACTAAACGTAATATATTGTCAATTGAGATTAGAACGTTAGAAAAAGCTGTCTTAAAAATACCTAATTCAAAATTGATGAGTTGTATTTTTATTAATTGGATTAAAAATAGTCGTAATGTTCGCCGAAAAATTATGATTAAAACTGATTGTAATGTTGATACGCCAAAAATTTTGAATTTATTAATCCAGTCAGTTGAGGAAGCTAATAAATTCGAAAATCTCAATGTTACAGATTATGACGCGACTTTTGACAAATTTGAAGAGAATTACTTGCTTTTTAGTCTATATATTACAATTAATAATATAGATGATGAATTTAAATGTTTATCTATTCTGAGATCACATATTAAATCTATTTTTAAAGAGGCAAAAATAAATCTTTATACGCCAAGTATAAAGATTTCTGTTGATAACTATGATTCATCACATATACTCTTAATGACTAAATAACTTTTATTAGTATTAATTGTATTTTAATATTGTTACTATATTATTTAAATTTAATTTAAATTTTTAGTCCATATTTATATATTTTACGCGCGTATTATTTTTGTTTTATCTTCGCCAACTGATGTCAAAAATTTTTTTGCCCACCGCTCTCATTTTCTGTAATATTAAATTCTTCCGTTTTGAATTTTTGGGTGTCAGTCCAAAAATTGGCCAAGATCTTTTTTCTGTATTTTTGATTTAATTATAGTTAATTTAGCATTTTATTTTATATTTGTATTTAAGTATATTATTTAAGTATATTATTTTATATGTTTCAGGTTTGTTTGTATTTTTCTTCGCTATTTTATTTACTGAGTAATTTGTTTTTCAAGTGTATTTTATGGTCAGAACTCTGATTAATAGATATTATTTTTTTTTATATTAATAACGATTAAATTTTAAATAGTTATTGACAATCTTTAATTGTCCTGATTCTGGAGGTAAGATTTTATGAATTCCAATTTTGGTAAGCGTTTTTTGATTATATTGGCTTTCGCCGGTCTCATGATTGGGGGGGGCGTTTGGGTAAGTCCGACCTCTTGGGCTCAAGACAATTCTCCGGCCGAAAAACAGCCCGCGCCAGCCGCCGCCCCAGCTGACGCGGCCGATGGAGCCTCAACCTCTGGCCAACCAGACCAAGCCTCAGCGGATCAACCTGAGCCGGAGCCAGTCCTGGATCCAGCTATCCTGCAGGCGCCTGTCGATGACACTTTTTTACGCCAGATTTGGGAGGCGCGCGCCTCGGCCGTCCAGCAGATGGCTTTGGATGTCTCTAATTCCGTGGAATCGATTTTGAACTCCAGCTCAGTAGGTTCCCAATTGGCGTCGGCTAACCAGGAATTAAGCCGGTTGATGCGGCTTTTTCAGGTTTCTCGCGCTTATCCGGCCCATCAGGAAGATATTTTAAGGCAAATGAAGGGTTTAAGGGATAAAATAACCCAAGAGCTAGACGTCTTGGAGATCCAGAACTCTATATTGAGGCAAAGGAGCGAAGAGACGGCTAGTTTACAAAAGGATATGGCTGGATTGGTGTTTACGGAATCCTCGGATCAGCTGCCGAAGAAGAATCTGGAACAATCGGTTAATATTTTAGAGATGACTGACCAAAAGCTCGGCTCGATCTTGGAGCCTGGTCATATCTTACTGAAAAACTTGAACGCGGCCATCACTCAAATCGAAAAAGATATTCCCCAAACCTGGCGGAGTTACTATTTAACTTCTTTAAGCTCCTCTGGTCAAGGTTATGGGATTTCGGCTAACTTGGAACTGGTTTTCAAGTGGGCCGAGTCGATGGCCTCCATGTCCTTATTTATTTTTCCTCAGTCGGGCTCTGGGTGGCTGGACTCTTTGATCCGCTTTTTGGTGACCATGCTGATAGCCGCGGTTTTGGGTTTGGGGATTCAGCGAGCCATCGCCAATTCGCGTCTAGCCAATAAAGATGATTTGATAAAAGTGATCCTAGGGCCTTGGCGCTGGCTTATTTTTGGTTTATCCCTGTTGATTGGCTCGCAAAATACCCTCGGTGGCAACTATCTGGCTCTTAAACTGCCCGGTCTGTTAGCGTTATTATGGGGTTTAGCCGCGTTAAGCTGGCGGCTAAGGTTAGTCGCTAACCAGGTCTTGGCGCGGGCTAGTTCGCCTTTGGCCTGTTTTTTCCCCCTCGCGGCCGTTGGCGTGATTTTTTTGTTCCTCGATTGCCCGTCCGGGCCCATGACGGTGAGTTGGTCATTGATTCTGGTCTTGTTTTTGATCTGGCAACATGGCTCCAAGAAAACGCGTCGTGGGCTGGCTTTGCCATTTATCGAAAGGTTGTCTTTTGGGTCATCGGCGTATTTCGCCCTGGCTTCCTTGTTAACCACCATTTTTGGCTATCCAAGACTAGCGATCTTGATTTTTATGCTTCTGTTCACCGTGGTTAATATCTTAATTTTGGCCAGCGCTCTCATCTCTTTGGGCTCGACCATCAGCGACAGCCAATTTTTTGAACAAGCTAACCCCATTAAACGCGCCATCGCCAAGTCCTTAGTCATACCCGTGTCTTTTATTCTGTCCTTGGTCTGCGCCCTTCCGTGGCTTTGGGCCGTCCCAGGCTTGGAGCATCTTCTGAAAAACATCCTCACCAGTGGTTATACCGTTGGTGACGCCTCTTTTGATTTAACTAAAATCCTATTTATAGTCTTTTTGTTCTTCCTCTTCCGTTTTATTAGGGCCTTTAGCTTGACTTCCTTGGAACAGGTGGTTAAATCTTTCGCTGGGATTGAGGCGGGCGTGATTCCGTCTCTAAAAGCTCTGTTGTCTTATCTAATCTGGACAGTTTACGCCATCATCGCCTTAGCTCTTCTGGGCGTCAACTTCACTAGCCTGGCCGTGGTGGCCGGTGGTTTGAGCGTGGGCGTTGGTTTGGGGCTGCAGTCCATTTTTGGGAACCTCGTCAGCGGTATTATCCTCATGCTCGGGCAAACCATTAGAGTGGGGGATCTGGTGGAAGTGGGGGGAGTCACCGGCACGGTCAAATCAGTTCATATCCGTTCCACGGAGTTGGAGACGGCCGAAAAATCCGTGGTTTACGTGCCTAATTCCTCCATCATGAGTAGCCAATTCGTCAACTGGACGCGTAACCACCGTTTAGCGAGGCGTAAAATCACGGTTCAGACGGTTTATGGCGTGGACATCGCCTTAGCCATCCAGACCATGAAAGAGGCGGCCTTAGCCCACGAGAAAGTGGTGGCCAGCGAGACGCCTTTGGCCCTTTTTAGCGAGTTTGGGGATAATTCCTTAATTTTTTCCCTTTTTATCACTATCGCGATTGACTCAGGTTTAGCCACCTTGTCGGCCATCAGGATGGACATTGAACAACGTTTCAACGCTAAAGGTATCACCCTTTATAATCCCTGTCTGGAAGTTACCATGGCTAACCCCAAATCGGCCAACCAAGCGGGCCCTCAGTTGGAAAAATCTGAGCCTGAGCCGATTCAGGTCTAATTACGCCCTCGGCTAATAGGGAGCTTAAAGCGAACTTGTTTAGGAGTTTTGATAATCGTTGTTAGCCTCCTTATTAGCCTAATGGGTATATTTCAATAAATAACAGATAATTAATATTATTTTAAATTTTTAGTTATAAACAATCTTTAATTATTAAAAATATAGATTAAAAATAGCTATTATATATAATAGAAAAAATATCAACAAATATTATTTTGTTAGCGTCTGAGAAGGCGTTGTATTAAAGCTGATGGCTTTGCGAAAACCCTTGTTTAAGGGAAATCGTCAAGTAAAAGAGTAATAATTTCAGTAACTTATAAATTTGAATTTTGAAATTTTAGACTTTTCACAAGACCATCAAAGCTATGAGAGTCCCGCCTGGTTTGGTCATTGACCCGGTCACAGAATGAAACCGGGTTACAAATATGATGGCTTCGCGGAAACCTTAGTTTAAGGGCAAGCGTCAAGTAAAAAGTATTAATTTCAACAACTTATCAATTTTGATTCTTGTTTTTTAGACTTTTCGCGAGACCATAAAATTATGGAGCTGGCAAAGTGAACGGTCAATGGTGGTCGGTCAATGGTGGTCGGTCAGAACGGGGTAGTCGAAGAATACGAAACAAGGATGGTGCCCGGAGCCGGGGTCGAACCGGCACGAACAAGTTCGAGGGATTTTAAGTCCCTTGCGTCTACCAATTCCGCCATCCGGGCTTAATTATGGAGTAATAAGATGTATTTTTTTTAATTTTGACCATTTAAGCGTCAGTTTAATAATGATTGGTCAATTTGACTATAATAGGGGCTACCCAAAACAACCACGTCATTTTACTGGCCGAGACTAGTTTTGTCAAGGAAAAATTGGGCTCGCGGGGTGGATTTCTTTCACCCGTGACGTCCTTTAAACCATAATTATTTTTTATAATAATCCTATAAAATTATATAAATAAAACTAATTTATGGTTTGTTAAAATTTTGAGAGCGTTTTAGGTTGTTATATGTTAATAAAAAATTATTGAGGTTAGACGCGATTTCTTTTTCCCTGGTCGTTAAATGTGATCGCCATAAATATTAAGCCAGCTATAAGGTCAAGAAAGATGGCTTCGAGAAAACCATAGTTTATGGGGAATCGTCAAGTGAAAGAGTTTTAATTTCAATAACTTATCAATTAGGCTTCTTATATTTTGAACTCTTCGCGCGACCATCAAGAATAGGGCGTGGTCAAAAATCAGGTCGCGGTCAACAATTAGGTTAAAAAATGGCTCTTTTCCGGGGAATCCCAGAGAGCGGAATTAGCGGCCTCAATCATTATTTCCATAGCTCCGCCACAAACCATGCCATCCTCATCGGCCGAGTCAGTCAAATCCACGGTTCTTAAAGCGTAACCACCGGTATTGATGATCTCGCGCGCTTGCCCCATGACCGCCGCCTCCGCGCAACCGCCGCCAATGCTGCCAATGGTTCGCCCATCAAAAAAAGCCACCATTTTAGCCCCCGCCGCTCGAGGCGTGGAACCTTTGGCGGACAAGACCGTGATGACCGCGGCTTGGGATAGGTCACCTTCTGCTAACCATTCCATGACCTCCATGTCCGCCGTGGCTTCCCCAGCCAAAGTCTTGGCCTCTTGGCCAGAGTGACGACAGGCGACGACTTCGGCTAGGATGGACACCGCGAGCTCCGCTGGGCTCACGGCCCCGATTTTTAAGCCAATCGGCGAATGGAGTCGATCTATTTTATCCTTGATAATCCCTTCGGCCTCGATCTGGCGCCGAACGATGGCCACTCGTCTTTTGGAGCCAATCATGCCCATATAGGCTGGCTCCTGACCATTTAGGATAAAGCGTAGGCAATCCTGGTCGTGTTTGTGTCCCCGAGTAACGATGACCACGTACTCATGGCCTTGGATCTGGATATTTTGGTCAATGGCGTCAAAAGCGTCGCAGATAACTTTTTGGGCCTCGGGGAAACGTCCGGGGTTAGCGAAGAAGGGCCGATCGTCATAGACCACAATATGGTAGTTAAGAAGACTAGCCATCGGAACCAAAGCCTTGGAAATGTGGCCACCCCCAAAGATGATCATGCGGGGGTGGGGGCGCAGGATTTCCACGGTGAGGTAGGACTCGAGGTTTTTTTCCAAATAAAGGCTTTCGACGTTGGGAGTCTGGCTGGCCCACTTTTTGGCCTCTTCGTCCACGAACAAGGTCTTGGTCACCAGCTCGGGCGAGTACCGGGAAACTAAAGACACCAGTTGGCCCTTTTTCAGGGATTGGTATAATTGACTATAATGATTGACCGTGGACATAGCTCCCTCAAAACCAAGGGTAGGGGTGAACGGGCCTAACTTGGCCCGTCAATTGATTAAATTATGGGAACTATTATCGCCCAGAAGTGGTTTTTAATCAAGACTATATTGGGCGATATTGGGCGATGTTTTTAAACTAGCTCGTTAGCGGCGCTCGCTATTGGTCAACCGAAGCCTCCCACCAACCATATTAGTAAGGAGTCAGCTTGCCCCAGTTAGAACTTACCGCCGTGATTTTGGCCGCTGGCCGTTCCACGCGTTTTGGCGACCGCCACAAAGCCTTGCCCGAGCCTTACGGGGCGGGACTGTTGGCCAAGGCCGCGGGTATTTTCGCGGTCTTAGGCCTGAAAAACGTCCTCGTGGTCACTGGTTATCGGGCTGAGGAGGTTACGGCCGAAGCCACGCGTCTAGGGCTGAGCGCGGTTCATAACGCTAATTTTGACCAAGGTATGTTTAGCTCAGCCTGGACGGGTCTGTCCGCGGCGCGCGGGGCGGCTCTTCTTCTGCCCGTGGACGCGGCCTTGGTGAGCCCTTGGGCGGTTTTGGCTCTCATCGCCCTGTGGCGAAGCCTGACAAGTTCCGAACAAGAGCGAGCCATTGTCCTGCCGGTTCACCAAGGGCGAACCGGCCATCCGCCTCTCTTGGGGCCAGAGGTTATAAAAAAGGTCTTAAGCGGCCGAGACAACTTAAGGTCGGCTCTGGCCGAAGGCTGGCCGGCGGACTGGTCAGAGCGCTTTAGCCAAGGTTGGTCGCCCCTCGCGCCGCCGCGCCAGGGGCCTATTCGGTTTTTGGAATTGGCGGACGCGGGCGTGTTGACCGACATCGACACCCCGGCCGATCACCAGGCGGCTTTAGACCGGCCAGTATCGCCCGCGCCTTGGCCGAGCCCCTCGGAGTTGTGGGCTCTTCTGGAAATGGTTGGGCCTGGTTGGCGCGTCCAAGAGCATAGTTTGACCGTGGCCCGGGGAGCCCTACGTTTGGGTCTAGCCTTGGAACGGGTCTCGTCCCCTGGCGAGGTTGATCCGGTCAAGGGCTTTTTGGGAGGGGTGATCCATGACGTGGATCGGCTCCAGAAAAAGCATCAAATTCAAGGCCAGAGGCGTTTATTGTCCGTGGGCTGGCCCGATTTAGCTTGGATCGTGGGTCAACACAAGGATCTGGACTGGCCGCCAGAACCTGGCTCGCCAGAAAAACTGTCCGTTCTTCATGGGGCCATGGCGGTTTACTTAGCGGACAAATACGCCCTTGAGTCCGACTTGGTGTCTTTGGAGGAGCGTTTTGGTTTTAAGATTGATTCCTTCGCTAACCCTAAAGCGCGTTCCAAAGCCCTGGCTCGTCTGGAAAACGCCCGGCGAGTGGCCAGTTGGCTCCAAGATAAGCTCGGCCAGGATCCCCAACAAGTGGTTAGTCTAAGGTCAACCCATGAGTTGGAAACCCTGGCTGATGAGCTGGCCCGAGGGGTGGGGCGATGAGGCGATGAGTCAGATCTATTTGGTTCGCCATGGTCAAGCCGCGCCGGCGGGGGTTCTGGCTGGCCGGGCTGATTTCCCCTTGACCGACCAAGGGCGCCGGGAAGTCGCCAATTTAGGAACGACTTTAAAGGCGATAAAGTTCGACCTGGCCTGGGTTAGCCCGCTAACCAGGGCTCAACAAACTTTGGCGATCATATTGGGGCAAAGGTTAACTCCCATTAGAGTGGAGCCTGGTCTATTGGAAATTTCTCTGGGCCAATGGGAGGGGTTGACCAAGGAGGAGATAAAAAAAAATTGGCCCAGTCACTGGATTTGGCGTGGGAAAAATCTTCCGCGCCATCCGCCGCCGGGTGGGGAGAGCTTGGCCCAGTTGGCCGAAAGGGTCTGGCCAGTTTTCGACCGAATTAAACAAGAGGCGATGGGAACGACTTTGGTGGTGGCCCATCAAGCCGTCAATCGAGTAATTTTGGCGAGAGAATGGGGAACTCCCCTGGAGATGGCCATGAACATTCCCC
The DNA here is from genome assembly GCA_031269825.1 of Deltaproteobacteria bacterium. Lineage (GTDB taxonomy): Bacteria > Desulfobacterota > Desulfarculia > Adiutricales > Adiutricaceae > JAIROO01. The sequence continues at coordinate 11,915 of JAISYP010000046.1, read as the reverse complement.
AACCCACCGCGGCTTTAACTATTTTGGCTTTCCCTGAAAAGGATGGAGGGGAAATTTAGGCGACAAAATGGGTTATCGAGTCGGGAACCGGGCTTTTGGCGATAATACGCTGTCGCCGCTGGCCCGTTTTTCCTCAGCCTTCTTTAGGACACAAGTCGCCTGGTATATTGGTCGCGTCAGCGTGGCCGCGCGCTCTTTTTGTTTGACCGATAAAATAAGGTTTTTTATTATCTGTATATAATAGACCTATGACGATGGACAGCCTTTCCAACAGACCCAAAATATTTTCACGATGTTTTTTTAAAATTATTTATTGTTGGTTAGGCCCAAATTGTTTTTAGCGTCAACATGGCCTTGATCCGCGGCTAAAAGATACCATTTGATGGCTTCTTTTTTGTTTTTGGCTACCCCATCGCCGTGATCATATATAACGCCTAAATTGTACTGGGCGTCGGCGAGTCCCTGTTCGGCGGCCTTTTGATACCAGCTCATCGCGATCATTTGGTTTTTGGCCACGCCTTCGCCATGGTCATACATGACGCCCAGATTGAATTGGGCTTGAGCGATACCCTGGTCAGCGGCTAAGCGATACCAACTGGCGGCTTGTTTTTTGTTTTTTTTCACCCCATCGCCAGTGTCATACATGACGCCTAGGTTAAATTGGGCGTCGGGGCTACCTTGTTTGGCGGCTAGGCGATACCAATTAACGGCTTGGCGCTTGTCTTGGGGAACGCCGTCGCCTTTGAAATATATTTTTCCTAGTTGGAACTGGGCTTTGAGGTAACCTTGGTTCGCGGCCAGGCGGAAGAGCTTAATCGCCTCGGTTTTGTTGTTGGACGCGCCTTGACCTTTGAAATAAATTAGGCCTAAACTGTATTGGGCTTTAGCCGATCCTTGTTCCGCGGCTTGGCGGTGCCATTTGATAGCCGCCAACCGATTTTTGGACGCGTCTTTAAGCGGCTCGCTTTGGATCCGCGCGCTATCGAGCTGTTCATAGGTTACCGCTAAGTTGTATTGGGCCTCCACCAATCCCTGTTCCGCGGCTTTAAGGTACCAGACGATCGCTTCGCTGAGGTTTTTGGTTAATCCATCGCCTTTGTCAAACATGACCGCCAGGTTAAACTGAGCCTCGGCCAGTCCCCCCTCCGCCGCCAAGCGATACCATTTGGCGGCCTCCATCTTGTCCAGGGAGACGCCTTGGCCGTGGTAGTGGGCGTAACCCCTCTGGAATTGGGCGATGGGATCGCCTTTTTCGGCGTTTTGGGGGATTTTTGGTTGGTTTTCCGTTTGGTTTTGGGCGTTAGTTATGGATTGGCCGATAGCCAATATCAACAGGACGCCCAAGGCTAGGGTGAGAAATTTTTTCATAATTGGCCTTATATCTATCAAAAATATAACCCTTACAAGAGTCAATAAATCTATTAATTCAAATTAGATATCACCGTTAGTTTAAATTTTAAACTAAAGTTAATCTAAAAACTATCAATGTTGGCTTATATCTTAAGTTTGATGGCTTCGAGAAAACCCTAGTTTAAGGGAATCGTCAAGTAAAAGAGTAATAATTTCAATAATTTATAAATTATGACTCTTGAATTTTAGACTTTTCGCGAGACCATCAAGTTTTATAGAGTATTTGCTTGCCCGTGGCCTGGCCTTGGACGCTTCGCTCATCCTCATAGATTATTTCCCAATTTCGGCCGGCCAGTAGTTTTCCCAGCGCTCGCTCCGTGGAGCCATCGTCTCCATTGGCTCCACCTTGGGCGTTGACCAAAAGGGTCAGCCGATCGTCTGGTTCCTGGGGGGCCAAGGCTTTAAACCCCACCAACCCTGGAAGGTTATAAAGGATTTGGCTAATTTCCCAAAATCTTAGACTTTGGCCATCCCGCCAAACCACTTGGTCGGCCAAACGCCCAAATGTTTTGATTCGCCGAAAAATCGAGCCACAAGGGCAATCCCCAACGGCTATCGCCCCCAGATCCCCAGTTCGGTAACGAATTAAGGGCATCGCTTCCCGGCTTAGGGAAGTTAAAACCATTTCCCCAATTTTCCCAGCCGGTTGTCTTTGGCCATTGGGAGCCAGTATTTCCAAAATAATGTCGGCTTCCCGAAAATGCGGCCCGAGATGGAAACGACACTCCACGGCCCCAGCCAACCCAAATTCGGTTTGCCCATAATGAAGGAAGGCCTTGGCCAGCGGAAAACTGTTCTCGAGGGCGCGGATCAACCCTTTGGGAGCCACGTCGCCGCTTAATAAAATGGCTCTTACGGTTTGGGCTAGCCCTTGGTTTTGGCCATAGTTTTGGTCATGGCGGGCTAGGGCTAACACTTGCGCCGGGACGCCCACTAGACAGGTGGGACGCCAGTCGTTAAGTTCCCGAAACCAATCTATAAATTCAGGTTTCCCCAATGGCGGAAACCCTGGGACGCTAAATTCCATTGGCCAGCTCTTTAGAGCCCGACCCAAGAGATCCCCTACGCCGCCAGGCCGCGTTCCAGACATCAGAAGGGCCACCCGGTCTGGGCGGTCGGGGCTGACGAGGTTCCGCACGCCATAATGGTAAAAAGCCTCAGTGTTCCGTAGATCGGCTTCGGTGGAGTAGATCCGTTTGGCTTGGCCAGTGGAGCCGGAGGTGGGGACAGTGACTACCCCGGCCACGTCGGACTGGGAGACGGCTAAAAACAGATCGGGGTTTTGGGCCACTTCGGCGGGATCGGTTAAAGGCGGTTGGCTGAGGATTTCATAAAGGCGCTCTTCCAACGCTTGGGCGGGCTGATCCAGGGGAATGCCCTCCAAGGTCTGGGCCAGGTTAGTTAAGTCAGCTAAATAATTTCTCTTAGCCGGCGTATTAACCGAACTTTTAGAGCCATAAAAAGCGCTGTTTTCGGCTCGCTTTAGCGTCCAAGCCAGACCTTGGACTCGCCATTGGGCTAAACTATGGGCCAGCCTGGCTCGCTCCGAGTTCCCATTATTAGTGGGGACGGTCTCAAGGGGCCAGAGCTGACGCGTTTGGAGCCGGGTTTTAAATTCTTGATCGAGCCAAGGGAGCATTAGTTTTTCCGGTAAAGGCTTTGGCCATTGGCGCTGGTCAGGTTCATGGCGCAAAAAGGGATCAGGCGATGGGGAGCTTGATAGATATGGACGCAACAGCCCTTAAGACGGGCGAGATCCATATTATAAGCGTCTTGAAAAGCCATGCCAGTGACGCTAAAAGTCTCCCGTTTAGTTTGGGCCAAAAAATCATCCAAGGTTAAAGATTTCGGTTTGGCCATGGGGATTTTTAGTTCCAAGGGCTTTTTTCGATCTAGGCTGACGGGGTGAGCCTGGGCTTTTTCCAATGGCTCCGGACAAAGATCGGACGCGGGCGCGGCGTCGGCTTTCCAGCTTTGGATGATAATGTCCACGGCTTTAAGCCGGTTGCCATCAGTCTCCTCGGGCGGGCAGGCGATAGTCGTGGTCTTGGGCGAGCAACCCAGTGGGCCACAACCACAATCATCGGCTTTGGGGGCTCGAGGGATTAGACTACCATCGTCTAAGCGCCGAAACCTTAAGTGGAAAGAGCATCTTTCGTGTTCGCACCCGGGCGGGAAAGCCTGTTCTGGTTTAATCAAACCCCCGGTTTGCTCGTTTAGGGCCCGCAATATTTCGGGGATGGTCAGCCGGAAGTTAGGGCCATTTAAATGATAGCGCCCGGCCTGGGTCATGGGTTGGATATGGGCTCCCCGGATGATGGGGCGAGCCCGGGCGAAATCCACCAACGCCCCCAGTTGATGATCATTGACGCCCTTGGCCACGGTAGGCGTGAGAACCACGGCTAGGTTGGCCGCCTGGCAAGCCTGGATGGCCGCTAGTTTAAATTTCATTAACGGCCGACCCCGCAGGATCTGATAAATCTGGTCATCTAAGCCATCAAACTGTAAAAACACCCAGGATAAACCTTGGTCGGCCAAGGTTTGGGCCAGCTGGGGGTTTTGGGCCAAAGTTAAACCATTGGTGTTCAATTGTACCGCGGGAAATAGTTTCGCCGCCTGGGCCACTAGTTCGGGGAGATTGGGATGGAGGGTTGGTTCCCCGCCGGAGATCTGAAGAACCACCGGGCCCACGTTCGGTCGGAGCCAGTTTAAACTGTCCACCAGCTCGGCTAGGGGGGTGAAACGCTCGGAGGCGCCCGAGTTAGCGAAACAGATAGGGCAGTTCAGATCACAACGCTGGGTGATCTCCAATAGAACCGTACAGGGGTTTTGACCATGCTCCGGGCAAAGGCCACAATCAAAGGGGCAACCTAAGTTTTTGGGGGTTTGGGCCACGACTTTTAGCGGCTCTTTGGGGCGTTTCCAAGTTCGAAAATTAGGTTCCCCTCGCCAGATGACCAGGCTAAATGGGCCGTGCTCTGGGCAAACTCTGTGTAGCCAAACATCCTCGCCGCGTTCCCAGATCTCCGCGGGTAAAGTTTTTAGGCAAACCGGGCATAAACTGAGGGTTTTTTCTAAAAGCTCCGCCCTCATGACTCCTCGCGACCTTCGGTGGGGTCGATCTGGTTTTCGCTTAAAAGGCTCATGACCTTGCGCCAGGTGTGGATAACCAGATCCGCGCAGCTTTCCGTGGGGTTAGCGTTGGTGTCGTAGGTTTGGCCATTTTTTTCGAAAATTCTTAGGCAATCGGGCTTGACCTCGCCTTTAAGCTCCTCGAACTTGAACCATTTAATCAGCCCGCCAATGAGAGTTCGAGCCAGAGGCGAGGCCCTTTCGTCGTCTAAACCTTTGGCGGTGTGGATCGACAATAGACATAAACCACCGGTTAAAGCCCCACAGATATCCCCACAACCCGCTCCCATGGCCAGGCCCGCCATGGCTCGAGTCAAATCCGGGTTTTCCCGGCCCATCACGCGCAGGCCTAAAAGGACCACAATCTGGGCGCAGGAGAAACCTTTGGCCGCCATTTCCAGAACCGCGACCTGAGTCTCATCCAACATAACCGTCTCCTGGCGAATAATTAAACTAAAAGTTTAATTATCAAAAATAATATCTTGATAATAAGCGTTTAAGCGCGCCGTCCCCCACTGGGTTAAAGAGTTAAATGGCCTGGCCAATGACCAGGCCATAGGTGAGGTTTTGGGTGTTTAAACAACCCAGCGAGCCGTTGGGCCATAATTGAGCCAGCTTTTCTAGGGAGCCAAACCGCCAGACCAAAGAAGCGGCCAAACTCTTTAAGGCCAATAGACAATCCTGGACGTGGATGACCTCGAATCCGGCGGCGGCTAATAGTTGACCCAAGGCTGGGTAAGCCATGGCTCCGGCCGCGCAGGTTAAAGGCGGGGCGAAGCTAGGCGCTTCTAGCTTACTTGGCTGGCTGTTCGCTAAATTTTTCACGAACATATCGCTAATAACTAGGCGGCCGCCTAGTTTTAGAACGCGCCGAAATTCCGCCAAAACCAAGGCCTTATCCCCGGCTAGACTTAAGACGCACTCACAGAAGAGACCATCCGCGGCGCGCGCGGCCACGGGCAAATTATCCAAAGAGCCTGGTTGGGCGGGCCCCTTTAAAGAAGCTAATTCCACCAAGCGCGCCGATTTATCCACCCCGAGAACGCGATGGCCTTCTTTCCGCAGAAATTCCAGCGTCACCCCAGTTCCACAACCAATATCCAACAGAAAACTATTCGGGGCGAACTGGCAAATAGTTAAGGCCGTCCGGGTCAAAGCCAACCCCCCAGGTCTTAAGCCTTCTGGAAAAGCGGCTAAAAGATCTGGGTTTTCGTAAGGGTTGGTCGGTAAAATGGGGATGGCCACGCCCATGGGCGTTATTTATCCTCCAAAAGTTTTTCCACGTCCAGCATTTTGCCAAACGCCAAAAACTCGGGGATCATGGTCAGGCCACATTGGGCGCAGCTGGGCAGTTCCACCTCAAAGCTAGCCCCCATGTAAGTGACGTTGACCTGAACCATGGTTAACGGCGATTGGCATTTGTGACAGATCCAACCAGTGATGTCGATGTCGGGGATTTTGCGATCCATTGGTAAACCTATTAAACCCGCCCACCCGTCCGGGCGTAACCTTCCAAGGTGGCTGGGGATTCCGCGCCTTCGCCTGGGGAACCGGGCGCGACCATGCGGTGACACCAGACATCGTGAACTATAAAGCGTCCAGCGGGGTCTTTTTCGTATTCCACCCAGAAAGTCACCTGGCGCGGCCTTAAGTTGGCCAAACTATGGCCACTTATCTGATTAAAGAACAAAGGCCCATTTTTGGCCGCCTCCGCGATGACGCTTTCAATGTCGCTCCTTAAGACGCGACGTTTTTCCATCTTGGCCCATAATTGATCGGGGATAACGATTTCATGGGGGGGTGGGGTAGGCATGGGCTCTTCCTCCCGCCAGAAGGCGCTGAGGGCTAAACGCCGAAATAGGCGGCGGTTGTCCCTTTTTTCAGTTAAATTGGCGCCCGCTCGCTTCATGACGGCCGGAAGATCCCCCTCGGGAAAGAGGATATCCAATAAGTGGAGACTGGCCGCCCCAGTTTGGCTAAAGCGGTCGCGACACATGACGCAATAGCTAATCAAGGGCGCGGCGCCCCCCGCGACCGTGTCTTGGGCGAAGGCGAAACCTAAAGGCTCGTTGGCGTGAGCTCCCAACCCACCATAGCCACAACATTTGGTTAGGCGCCCAGAAAATTTTTGTTCCGTGAATTTAGGGGCGAAAACGGTTAAAAGCCGGCGGACGTTTTTTTGGAGCGCCTGGTCATAGCGCGCGGCGCACGGGTCATGGAGCGTTAAAGCTAAGGATTGAACCGGGGCTGGGGGGGGGAGTTGGGCCAGAACGTCCCACAGGCTCATGATTTTTATTTCCGGTAACTCAGCCTGAAAAAACAATTGACAAGAAGGGCAGGCCAAAATAAAGACGGGCTCCCCATTTTCCGCCCACAGATGGCGGATGGTTTTGGCCACCTGGCTGGTTAAACCGCTCCGGCCCGACCAGCGGGCCGGAGCCCCGCAACAGCTGGACATGAGCCCGACGCTCCCTAAAGTCTGATTTAAATGCGCGTACGCTTTCAGAACGGTTTCGGTTCGCGCGGCCACTAACTGGCAGCCGGGAAAAAAGACGCGCTCGCTTTTTTCTTGATTAGGCGCGGAACGAAAAAAAGCCGTGTCCGGGGCGTTGGCGCTTAAAAGATCCTCTAAGGCGTACTCATGCGCGGCCGCGGGCATGTGATTGGTGTCAATCATCTCTTTGCGGGCTTTACGCACAAACTCGGCCACGTCAGCCCCATTGGGGCAGACTTCTTTACAAAGATCGCATTCCAGGCAACTGGTGATAATGATGTTGGAAGTGCGAATGCCGTAAGCGGTGATGATGTTGTTGTACATCTCGCGGGCGTACTTTTTGGGATAACCTTTAAAATAGCGTAGATGCGGACAGACGGCTAAACAAGCCTGACAAGCGCACTTTAAGCACCGATTGGCCTCGGCCTTTATCTCGTCCGCCGTGGGCTCAAAAGGATTGACCGGGTCGATGGCCTCCTCGGGCTGGGCCTGGGAGATGTCCACCATCAAAGTAGTTGGGAAAACCGCCTCTTTTTCCCGGGCGACGTTGGGTTTGACGCCTTGGAAAAATCGATCCAAAGAGCCCATCGTGGCTTTCCCCGCCACCAAGGCGGCTAAAAAAGGTCGGTCAACCGAACTGGGTGGGGCGAGATAGACGTTTTCCCTTAAACTACCGGACGTCACCGGGTCAATGACCAATTCTTCGGCCGTTAAGCCCAACGCGCTCGGGCTCACGCTCGGATCGCCTTGATCGATAAAGACGGCTCGATATTGTCCCAAAAGCTCGGCTAAGAATTCCGGGGTTTGGGCGGGAGCTGTCTCAATGGAGTTACCTAAAAAATGAATGAGATCCCAAGTTTCCGCTAAAACCGTTTCCGGCGCGCGTTCCAAAACCTTAAGCAAAGAACCGCCTTGGGGCCCGGTGAGATAGATCGTGACCTTGTGCCCCTTGCGGCTTAGCTCCGAGGCCAAAACCAAGGCCCCCAAAGAGGAGCCAAGAGCGGCCACTTTATTACTAGAGGCTGGCATGGGAAAAGGTTTGATGGTTTTGGAGTTTTGGATGACATAAAGTTCGAGCAGCGGTAAATTGACGCCCGAATCCAGCCCATGGCGCAGGCAACGCTCGCGGCAAGCCCCTTCGCAGAGCCAACCGGCCAACTGGGCCAGGGGCATCTGGCGATCCAGGGTTTTCCTGGCTTCAGCTGGTTTTCCCTCCAAGATCTTTTGGACAATGGCCCGAGCGTCCACGTGGAGGGGGCAAAAACTTTGGCAAGCGGGCGGCTCTTCATAGGTACATCGATCTTCAAGAGCCAGGAGAACGGCTTTATCCATAAATCCCTCAAATCAACCACCAAGCGCGGAGCGGTCAAAAAGCGTCAAAAAAAATAATAACAAAAAAATCAGGTGGTTTAAAATTACCGTGTGTTAGCTATTATAACCGATGCTCAAGCTTAAGGCTAGACCAGGGAAATATAAAAAACCTGGATGGCCGCTTTAATGGGCTGACCTAGCCTAGCCAAAAATAGCCGCGCCGCCCAAGGGCTCGCTGGCTCTATAATACTTTCTCTATAATACTTTTTTTATATTATGATAAGTTTAATTTAATTATTAATTAAGTATTATTTAATCAATAATTCGCGTGATAATAAGTTAAATAGTCGCTATATTTATAAGCTTATTAGATTTTCGGCTCGCCTAGAACGTTAGCCAGTATAATACAAGTTTAAAAAACCCCGCCTCCCAGGCGGAAGACGGGGTTAAGGTTAAAACCGAAAAAAGGTTACTTCTTAGCCTTTAAGGCTTCCAAGACCCGTTCGGGCAGGGCGGGAATCCGGGTGACCCGAGCCCCACAAGCGTTATAGATGGCGTTGAGAATGGCCGGGTGGGGCACGCACAACGGAATCTCGCCAACGCCAGCGGCGCCGTGGGGGCCGAACTCGCGGGGATTTTCGTAATAGTTAAGTTTGATGTTGTCCGGGATGTCCTTGATGTAGGGGATACCGGCGCCCAACATGGTGCGGTGTTTCTGAATGTCCTCAAAATCCTCGGTCAGGGCCAGACCAATGGCCTGGGCCACGCCGCCGTAGAGTTGGCCATCGGTGACGGAGCGGTTGCACAGTTTACCAATGTCGATGTTGAAGACGATGTGGTCGCAATGAACTTTACCGGTGGCGATTTCCACGGTGACTTCGGCTAAGCAGACGCCATACATGTAGACCATGAAGGGTTTGCCCAGGCCTTTTTCATTTAGGGGCACGCCAGGCACGGAGAAAGTGCCATCGTACTTGGTGGCCACGCCCGCGGCTTTGGCCGCCTCGTACGTGTCATAGTAGCCGCCATCGGGCTTCTTTAAACCGGCCAACATGGCTTCGCAAGCGACCCGGATGGCGCCGCCGGTCATAACCTGGGAGCGGGAGCCACCAGCGGGGCCGGAGACGGGGTTACGGGTGTCGGCCCAGGTGAACTTTAAGCGGCTGGGGCAAACCTTCATCGGTTTGAGGGTCTGGTGAGCCGTGCCGACGGCGCCCATATCCGCGCCTTGGCCGTGATCTTCCCAAGCCGTGCAGATGGTGATGGTGTTATCAGGATTAAGCTCAGCGTAAGCGTTCGAGGAGTCAGGGCCATCCAAACCGCAGCCATAAGCGCCAGCGGCCAGACCCACGCCCTTCTTATGGGTCGCGGTGGACTCGGCCGCGCAACGTTTTTTGGCTTCTTCCCAATAAGGCTTCATGTCTTTCAACATTTGCTCATAGGAATAGGAGCACAGTTCTTGGCCACTGGGGTTAGTGGTGCCAGGTTTGCCATCTTTGGGCGCGTGATGGGTATTGATCAGGTGGAATTCCAACGGGTCAATGCCCATTTTCGCGGCCAACTCATCGGCCACGATCTCGGAAGAGAAGTTGGCCTGGGTGCCGCCGTATCCCCGGAAAGCCGAGCCCCAACCGTGGTTGGTGCAGACGGTGCGGCCCTCGCCCCGGATATTGGGAATGTCATGGCAGGCGCCTAAGAACTGGATACCGCGCAGAGTTAGCAGATCGCCGAACTCGCAATAGGGGCCATGGTCGACGTCGTAGTCGGTTTCCATGCCGAGGATCTTGCCAGATTTGTCGGCGGCCAAGCGAACTTTGGTGTAGAAGGGGGAGCGCTTGCCGGTGTATTGTTGTTGCTGATGATAATTGAAGATCAAGCCGCAGGGACGACCAGTGGCGATAACGCAGGCGGCCACGATCGCCTCGACGGTGGGGCTAAACTTGTAACCAAAGGTGCCGCCCATGGGGTTGGACACGAGGTGAAGTTTGTCGTCAGCCAGGCCAAGGCCTTCTTGGATCATCAATTTGTGAAGGTGAACGCCAATGGATTTACAATGGACGTAAACGCAACCGTCTGGATCCAGGTAGCCAAAGGAGACATCAGGCTCAATGGGCATATGGGGGGTACGGCTGGTGATGAGGAAATCCTCAGCGATGGTCACGTCTTTGCGGGCGAAAATGGGCGCGGTGTCCTCGCCCTTCTCGTGCGGTTGAACAAAGTAAACGTTCGGGGTGCCAGGATGGATCTCGATGGCGTCCGGAGCCTTGGCGGCGATCAGGTTCAAGTAGGCCGGTAGAACCTCAAGGTCAACCTTGACTTTCTTGGCCGCGGCGTGGGCCTCGGCTTCGGTTTGGGCCAGGACGACGGCTATGGCGTCGCCATACTGGAAGACCTTCTTGTCGCAAAGGATGGGCCTTTCTTTGCCATCGCCCTTGTTATTGGGGAAAGCTAGGCCGTTGATGCGGTTGTTGCCCTTAACGTCCTTATGGGTGACGACCTTAACCACGCCGGGCATTTTTTCGGCTTCGGAGAAGTCGATACCTTTAATATTGGCGTGAGAGACCTCGGCCTGAACCAGAGCCATGTAAAGGCGGTTGGGGGGGAGGTCGAGGATGAGGTCAGCGCCATACTTAATGGTGCCGGTAACCTTCGGGATGGCCGTGGGACGAGGATAGCGGGAGCTCCAGATATCGGCGCCGGGCTGATGGTGATAATCCAAGGACTCCACGGGGATTTCGCCACGTAAAGCTCTGGCCGCGTCCATGACGGCGTCAACGATGGGGATGTAGCCGGTGCAACGACAAGCGTTACGGTTTTTCTGGAACCAGTCGCGGACTTCCTCGCGAGTGGGAGAGGGATTGGTGTCCAGAAGGGCTTTAGCGGAAACAATGAAGCCTGGGGAACAGAAACCGCACTGGGCGGCGCCGTGTTTGACCCACGCCCTCTGCAGGGGATGGAGGTTAAACGGGGTGCCGATGCCCTCAATGGTGGTGATCTTGGCGCCTTCGGCGACTCGACCAATCTTGACCACGCAGGAACGAACCAGCTTGCCGTCAATTATCACGTTACAGGCGCCGCAATGACCTTCGCCGCAACCAACCTTCGTGCCGGGCAGATGGATCTGCTCGCGGAGCACTTTAACCAGGAAAGTATCCGGATCGACGAAGATATTTTGCTCAATGCCGTTAACGTAGATATTCTTTTGAATCATACGTCTTTTCCTCCTCAATGGGAAATGCCTAAGAGCTTAACCGCCTGGGCTAATCGACCAAAAAAACGGGCGCGCCCCAACAGTTATTGTGGTTATAACCTTAATAAAGCGTTTGGCCGGTTAACCCGACTAGCAGACCATGAGACCCCCCAAAGAATTTCAATGGAGGGTTATAAAACTCTCCGATTTTATTAGGTTCGCCTTAGTCCCACCGGCGGCAGATTTTCCGAAAAAATTCTTAACACTACAACGGGACTTACGAAAATGGCCATTTAAGCGGTCCCTGGCTTCATAAAATTGGGGCAATAAAAAAATCTCATGGGTCGGAGGCTTGACTCCTTAGTGAACCGTGTGTCA
>JAISYP010000088.1 GCA_031269825.1 Deltaproteobacteria bacterium | reverse complement strand
TTTTTACAGTCAACAGATATTACTGGTTGGTTTATTCGCATAAAAGCTTTAACTTTTCTATTTATAAAATTAAATTGGCTGTCTCTGCTGGATGAGATGATCCTTCAAGAACTTTTCTGTTCCCTTGAAGGCTATATCCCAGCTCTTCTAACAAAGCCCCAACTGTATGGTAACTGACTTTATGACCATGGGTACTCAATTCAACATCGAGCGCTTTTAGACTCTTACTAGTCCAAAGCAAGTGTGATTCAGGATCACCTCTTGTTGTTGAGTCTACTAGCTCCTTCAGTGCCGCCAATAAGCCTTGGTCGGATTCAGTTTTCTTTTTTCGGCCACCCCCTTTTTGACGGAAACCTCTAAATTTAACTGGTTGCTCCTCAAGTTCGACAAGACCTCGCCTGATTTCTCTAAAGGAAACACCAGTCTCTTTGGACACTTGACTTGTTGTTCCGCGAACACCTCCTAGCCTCAAGGCAGCCGCTACTAACCGTCTAGTCTTCTCATTTAGGTGTGGCTCTAACGCGCCAAAAAAAGTCGTTAAATTAATCATGAGGGTTATCATAATTTTTCATTTGTTTACAATTTTTTTGCCCAGTCCCTTAGTAACGCGGGGTAGCGTAAAATGTCTGGCTTCCAAATTGATCATCGCGGCCACTAATATAACCCAGCCACTAATTACGATGGCTTCGCGAAAAGCCTAATTTATGGGAAATCATCACCTAAAAGAGTATTAATTTCAAGAACTTATCAAATAGGCTTCTTGAATCAGGGACTTTTCGCGAGACCATCAATTATAACCCAAACACCCAGCCCGCGAGCGCCATCACAAACCTAGCGCTCGCTTTAACTCCAAAGCCCAAGCCTGTAAATCCACCGCGAAATCACGAGCCCGAGTAAAAGAGATGTTTAATTTATCCCGTTCCAGCCAAGCGTCCACCATGACCGAGGCTGGATTAGGCGGCCGGGTCGGCAAATCCAAAGGCGAACCCAACCGGTCAATGGTTAAACGGCTGGGCCCCAATTCCACGGAACCATGATAGTTAAAAGAAAAATCGGGTCGCCTGGTCGTGGGCCAACCTGGATCCCCCTCATTTCCATAGGTTAAAGCCCAGTAGCTCAAACCGCCATCGGGAACCTTCGCTAAGGCCGCGCGCGCCAAAGACAGATTTTTTCGCCAATCGCCGGTCGCGACCAGGGGCAAGGGAAATAGACAAGTTAGCCACCCAACTACTGAGGAATAATCAGGCGCGGCGGAATCCCGCGCTAGTTCCGACCGACCATGCCCTTCCATCAAGGTTAAAACCTGGCTAGTTCCGTGGAGACGCGCGGCCACTTCCAACAAGGCGGCCAACAAACTTTCCCTGGGCGGAGCTCCGTTAAGGGATTGAAGAAAAGCGCTCGTCTCTTCACTCGACCACTCGAACCGCCGCCAGTGGGGCTCGTTTTCCAAGTTAACATTAGAGCCCGCCTCTTTCATCGGTGGCATCGGCGGGGGAACTTGGGCCAAAAGCTCATCCCAGAAAGGTTTTCGCGACCGAGCTTCCGTTCGCGTCCATTCCGTTAAGAACTGACTAAAACTGGCGAAAGAACTGGGACTGGGTCGGGTTTGGGCTAACATCAACTCAGCCCGCAGGCGACTGGCGGGCTGACGTTCCTCGAAAAGTTTTAAGATCGCCTCCACTTCTAAGGCCAATAAGCGCCAAGAAACCCCGTCAATCACCAAATGATGAAACCGCAATCCCAAACGATCCCAGTCGCCATCCACCCCAAAAACCGACATCAGGGCGGGGCTAACCCCCAATTGAAAACCCTCGGTCAAACGATCCAACGCCTCGATCAAGCCGTTTTCCGAAATCTGGCCCAAATTCTGATGGACAAATTGTCCTTCCGGCCAGATCTCTTGAACGACTCGTTCTGGCTCAACACATTGAACGAGCCCGCCATCAAGACGCCGAAACCGCGCCCGTAAGCCGTCATGGCGGATAATTAGTTCCTGAATGAGCGTCTCATAAACCCAAGACGGCCTATGGACGGGCGAAGACAAAAACACGCTTTGGAAAAAGTTTTCCGCGCCTGATCCTAAGGAGAAATACCATCTTTGGATGGGCGTTAAGTTAACCGGCCTGGGCTGGGAGACGGAAGCGTCTTTAGAGCTCAGCGCTGAGCTATCTACTTGACTAGCTACTTGACTACCCAACAGATCATCCAGTAGACCAACGACTAAAGGCGTGCCCGGGCCATTTAACATTTCGAAATGCCCGCCCGGGATCCACAGGGTTCGGCGCCCATATTGAGCCAAGTCTTCTAAACCAAGCGACTCATCCAAAGTCAACCCCGCGGCCAGATGGGCCGGTGGCGAACTGGGAGACTGACCCTCTGAGGCGGGCGAGTCAGACGCCGGCTGGCTAGGCGGTTCTGAATTTTCTGGCCGAAAACTCCACAACCGAACCGGCAGTGGCTTAGGCTCGTAAAAACCCCAGGCGCGCAACTGAGCCCGGCCGTATCGCTCCCGCGCGGGCTCCAAGGGAGCCCGCTCCCGATCCTCATAAAGGCTTTGGTCGCCAAACAGATTCAGCACAGTTTGGGTATCCAGCTCTTGGCCCACTTTAGGCCGTTCCGAGGGGGCGAGCGTTCTAGTGTTAAAAGTCACCACCGCTCGCGTCTCGACCCCTAACTCTAATAACTGGCTCGCCAATTCCCAGGCCGAAAGGCCGGCCAAACACAAGCCCACCAGGATCACCGGTCTCCGCAAATCCGCCACCGCCTGGGCGTAAAGACCCATCCAAGCGGCTAAAGACCGCTCAGGCGTGGCCTGTTCGATCGCCGAGCTCGCTACAGTCAAAATCGGCTCTAAAGCGTAAATCGGTCGACCCGGCGGTAGCTGTCGCCACAACTGTCGGTAAGCCCACAAACTTCCCCCCGCCGCCGGAACCAGGATTAAAGCCGTCCCTGAGCCTGGGCGGATGGCCGTTAAGACGCTAGAGGTAACGCGGTTCTTTAAAATATCCGCCAATTGAGCTGGTGTGGGATCGGCCATGAGTTCGGCGATGGTGGGGGCCAGCTTTAAGGTCGCCTCTAACTTAGCCACCAAACGCGTCGCTTTTAATGAATTACCCCCTTGGGCGAAAAAGCCCTCCCCGGGCGCGACGGCGCGCCCCAGAACTTCGCCCATGATTTCTAAGACCAAATTATCCAAAAGATCCCCCCCGCCGCCAGCGGCGACCGGCGCCACTTGACGTTTGGGCAGATCCTGAAGGCTAATTTTGCCGTTCGCGTTCCGGGGCCAACTATCCAGGCTGATGACATACTTAGGCCACATGGGGCGAGGCAACGTTAGAGCTAAACGCTCTTGAACGCTCTTGATCATTGATTGTTGGTCAAACTCGGGAGATTTGATGAAATAAGCCCAAAGGAACTGATCGCCCACGTCATCCCGGCCGCCGATGGCCAGGGCGTCTAAAACCCCCTCCACTTCTTTAATCCGGGCCTCGATCTCGGCCGGTTCCACCCGATAACCGCATAAACTCACCTGCTGATCTAGGCGCCCTAAAAACTCGAGTTCCCCATCCGCGGCGAAACGGCCCAGATCCCCGGTTCGATAAAGCCGCTGGTAAGCCGCGCCCTCTCGACCTGGGTGGGGGTTAATCCCAAAACCGGCCGTCAGGCCTAGATAACCTATCGCCAAACAAGTGCCCGACAAAGCTATCTCCCCAGCCATGCCGCGGGGAAAGGGATCCCCAAAAGGATCCAGAATCAAAACCTGCGCCCCAGCCCGCGCTCGACCAATGGGGATGGGTTGACGCGTGGTCACCACCGTCCTGGTGACAAACATGGAGGCCTCGGTGGGGCCATACTCATTGTATAAAAGGTAAGCTTGGGGGGTGGCGTTTTTTAACGCGTCCCCGCCGGTGGCCATCAATCGTAAAGTGGGCGGCGCCTCCAAAAACTCAAACGCCTCGGCCATAATCGTCGGAATGTTGGCCACGGTAATGCCGTTTTCTAGCATATAGTCCCGCAAAACCAGCACATCCCGGCGGCCTTCCTCGGGGGGGAAATGAGCCTGGGCCCCTAGAGCCAGGATGGGGAAAATACCCCAGATGAAACCATCAAAAGCTTGGCCATAAACCAAAATCGAGCGATCCGTGGAACAAAAACCGTAAGTCTTGGTTATTTCTTGGCACAACTCATTGAAAGCGTCCCGACCAACGGCCACGCCCTTAGGCCGGCCGGTGGAGCCAGAAGTGTAAATAACATAAGCCGTCTCGACCGGAACCTTGGCCCCTGGTTTAACCAGGGCGGGAGAGCCGATCAGTTGGCCATCTTGGAAAAACCAAATCGCCGGCGCCGAAGTCGCCGCTGGCGCGACTGACTCGGCGGAAACTGGGGTCGCCGAATTATTAGTTGACAAATCCTGGGATAATAGCCCCTCGCCGGATAAAGCCTCAGCTAGATCCGAGTCTGGTGGCGCCAATAACAAAGCCGCGCCACTATCGCTGACAATTTGTAGTCGCCGGGCCACTGGCCAACTGGGCTCCAAAGGTAAATAAGCGGCCCCGGCTCTAAGAATCGCCACCAAACCCACGACCAAATTCGGGCCAGTCAGTTCCAGGGCCACCAGTTGACCCGCCCCTAGACCTTGGTTCTTAAGAGCTCGCTTGAGACGCTCGGCTTTCTCGCCCAATTCCGCGTAAGTCATTCGCCCGCCCGTCCAGACCAGGGCCGTTCGCTGGTCAAAAGACTTTGGCCAGACGGCGTCGGGATCAAAAGGCCAAGGAACCGGCGGCAACGATTCTGGCCCCAAGCCCAAAAGCTTAACTTCGGCCAACTCCGTCGGGGTCAGGAGCGAATATCGCGACAAAGGTTTCGTCGGATCCGCGAGGATCTGGTCAACCAAATAAGAAAAAAGACGGGCCAACTCTTCCATGACCGCTGGCTCAAAGACTTCGGGGCAAAATTTAAGCTCCGCCGCGAACGCGCCCAAGCCCTCGGCGTTTTCGGATAAATTAAAAACCACGCACAAGTCTGGGCCAGGATGACTAAAACCGTCAACCAGTCTAAAGCGGGCGTTAGAGTCAGATTTAATGGCGGGCAGATTCTGAACCACCACCAGGTGATCCAAAACATCTTTGGCCGGTCCTTGGAACCCACCCAAAGCCAGCGCCTCCGGCAAAGACAATAAAGCCCGCGCTTCCAGTTCTTGGCCTTCCCGCCCCACCCGAGCCAAGGCGGTCAAAAAACTCTCCTCCCTAGGCAAGATCAAACGACGGGGCACGATGTTGACTAACAACCCTAACGTGCCCAAAGACTCGGGGAAAAGCCCCCGCCCCGACAGGGCTAACCCAAAAAGAGCCTCCTCCGCCCCCCGCAGTTTAGCCACCAACAAACCCCAAATAGTTTGGAGCGCCGTGGCCACGCTCACGCGCTGGGCTCGGGCTAAAGCGATAAAATCGCCCTCGCGCCCTTCCGCCAAGAGAGGCGTGGTCAGGAAGGTTCGGGTTCCTGTATTGGCTTTAACCGCGAATGGCCAAGGTTTGGGGGTATAGCCGGTTAGACTCGCCCGCCAAAACTCTTCCGTGGCTACCCGCTCCTCGTCCCTTTTGGTTAAAAGTTCCCGAACATGCTGACCAAAAGGCCGGGTGGGTTGGGGTTGGCCAAAAAGATCCAACAGAGCTATCCCCAGGCTCCAGCCATCCACAATCAAATGGTGGAAGGTGGCCGCTAACCAATACTTATTTTCGCCCTTTTCGTCCTTTTCGCCCTTGACCACCAGAAAACGGATTAAAGGCCCCTTGGACAGATCGGTCGCGCGTAAGATCTCCCGCTCGGCCGCTAAATCAGGCGGTCGCGAACTAACCTCCTCGCGAATGGTTATCCCGATGGCTAGATCCCGTAAAACCACTTGGAAAGCGCCAGTGGGACAATCCCAGAAAACGGTGCGTAAAACCGGATGTCGCTGGGCTAGTTTTTGGATAGCCGTTGACCAATCGCCCTCAAAACCCTCCACCAACAATAGGTTTTGCTCAATGTAAGCGGGGGCCGAGGTTTCCAGACGCGTCTCAAATAGCAATCCTTGCTGGGTGGGGGTTAGAGGATAAAAATCCTCCACGCGCTCGCCAAAACGAGCCTGGACTTGGGGATAAAGATAACCCCAGGCGTCCGACCTAAAGTTAGGGGCGTTAGAGCCATCGAGCGCGGCGGCTAAAGATGGGCCAGCGTTAGCCGCCTCCATCGCTCGCGGGGCGTTCCGTAAGAACTCCGTCTGGGCTCTGGGGGTGGCGGCCAGAAAAAACTGACGCTGATCCAAAGACAAATCGCGGGTCTTTAACTGACCTACGATCAACATAGCTTTGATGGAATCCCCGCCCTGTTCCAAAAAGTTATCGTTAACTCCTGGCGTGAACCCCAGAACCTGGGCCCAGGTTTCCCGAACCGAGGACAATAACGGGTCGCCATCCTTTTCGTCTATGGCCTCTTCTACTCCCTCCTCAATGGCGCGGCCACGGGTAGGCGCGGGCAGCGACCGCCGATCCACTTTGCCATGGCGATCCAAAGGAAAACTTTCCAAAAACACGTAGTTGGCCGGCCACATCCAAACGGGCAACAGCTCGACTAAACTAGCCCGCAACGACTTTTCGAAAGCGGCGACCTCTAGGATTGGCCACCGAGTGGGGGCGATCCAGGCCGTCAGACTAGGCGATAAACCCAAAGTCGATAAACCCACCACCGCCCCCGCTACCCCAGGCGCGCGGGTTAATAAACTTTCCACCTCCCCCGGCTCTAACCGTTGGCCACGGACTTTGATCTGGTCATCCAGCCGCCCCAAAAAACGCAACTGGCCAGAAAAATCGTAGTAACCTAAATCCCCGGTTAAGTACAGACGCCCAAATTTTGAGCGAGCTATTTGGTCACTCGAGCCTTGGTCATTCGAGCCTGGGTCATTCACGGAGTCAAAATCGCGAGCGTAGGGATTATCGATCAAAACCCCCTTCGCGTCCGCCCCCACGTAACCGCGCGTCACCTGAACCCCGGCCAAAGCGATCTGCCCAATGTGGCCAGCTGGTTTTAACCTTAAATCTTCCCCCAAAACCAAGGAGGCGGTATTGTCAACCGGCCGCCCAATGGGCGCGGAGCTGTCAGGCTCAGTCAAAAGGTAGGCCGAAGAGCAAACGGTAAACTCGGTGGGCCCATAGGCGTTGTAGACCTTAACGCGCGGGGCTAAATCCAAGCTGCCCGGTTTATCCCCCGCCAAGACCAGCGACATGGCCGGCAGTTCTTCCTTTAAGACCAACTGACCCACGGCGGGGGGCAAAAAGGCGTGGTCAATAGCGAGATCCCGGAAAAAAGCCGCTAGCTTGGGCGGATCGGTTCGCGTTAGCTCATCCAATTCCACCAGAGCCCCGCCAGCTAAAAGAGTGGGGAAAATCTCAAAAACCGAGGCGTCAAAAGCCACCGGCGCGTACAAACTGGTTCGGCTTCCTGGTTTTAAATCAAAATAAGCCCGTTTCCACAAGCAAAGATTGACTAAACCTTGGTTGGGGATGACCACCCCTTTGGGTTGGCCAGTGGAGCCAGAAGTGTAGATGACATAAACTGGGCGATCTGGATCGGCGATGGGAGCCGCCATCGACGGTGTATCGGAGGTTAAATTGGGCTCCCGATCCCCCAATAAGCTCGCCACGTTAAAATCAGGCGCCGCTAAATCGAGGATCAATTTAGGCGTCCCGTTAAAAGACCCGTGATCCGTCGCGCCAATGATCACCCGAGCCTGGGATTGTCGAACCATCAATTCGAGGCGATCCAGCGGTAAATCTGGATCCAAAGGCAAAAAAGCCCCCCCGGCTTTCAAAACCGATAAAGCCGCGGCCACGTAAGCCGCTCCCCTGGGCAGATGGAGGCCGACCACGAAGTTTAAGCCCAACGAAGACAAACTAGAAGAAGACAAACTAGAAGCGGGTAAACTAGAAGATAGCTCCGGCGAAAAACTGGCCACCTCTGACTTCAGCGCGCCCAAACTAGCCACTTCGACCAAGCGTAGGGCCAATTGGTCAGTGAGCTCAGCCAAAGCCGCGAAAGTAAAAAGCGTCCGTCCGTCGCTACTCAAAAGAGCCGGGGCTTGGGGCGTCTGGCTAACCACGGCTTGAAACAAACTTGGGACGGAATGTTCCGTGGCCGGTTGTCCCAAAACCGAGGCGTAATCAGTGGTTTTACCTTGGCTAGTGGCTAAAATGGTCGCCTTCTCAGAGCCTAAAAAATCAAACTGGCCTACCGGTCGCCCGGGCTGGGCGATGGCTTGGGCTAAGAGACGCCCATAGCGTTCCATTAAACCGGCCACCAACTCTTGAGGCCAACGCTGGCCATCATAATGAAGGCGTAAAATCAGACCCTCAGGCGAGTCAACCCATTGGAAAACTAAGCCCAACTCCGTTCGCCCACCCAAGGACTCAAACTGGATCGTCAAATCCTGTAGCGGAGCTTGGGGCTGATTTTCCAGGACAAACAAAACATCCCCTAGATCCAAGCCGCTCACCGCCCGGATTTCCGCCAGGGGGTAATGGGCGCTCTCCGCGGCCTTAAAATTGAAAGCCTGAATTTCCCCCGCCAACTCCAAGAAGGATTTTCGCGGATCCACGTCTAAGCGCGTGGGGATGGGCGTCACGCACAAGCCCACCACCTCAGACCAGCCTGGCCCTAACTGGCGGCCAGAGTCCAACCCCAGGAAAGCCTGGCTGGCTAAACCATTGTGAAACTCCAGCGTCAGAGCTAGAGCGGTTTGTAAAAGGCTATTTAAAGTTAACCGCCTTTGAGCGCCCAAAGCTTTTAAAGCGTTGGTTAACTGTTGGCCCAAAGGATTGACCAAGGGCGGCGGATCCACCGGGCCCTGGCCAATCAAGGGCGATAGGCAAGAAGAGGCGGCGGTGACCCCGGCCAGGCTTTCCCGCCAAAAAGCTTCGGATTTGGCTGGATCTAGGGTCGCTAAGTAAGCGACATACTCCCGGAAATGGGGGCGCGGTTGACTAGGCGCCCCTAACAGTTCGCCAAAAATAGTCGCCAGCGACCAACCGTCGACCATGACGTGGTGCCAATAAAAGTTTATGACGTGCTCATCTGGCCCCACTCGGAACACATCCACCCCAAACAGCGGATCCCGAGCCAAATCTGGCTCCCATACTTTCCCGGCGAGAGCCGCTTGTTGTCGCGCTGGCTCCCATTGGCTCAAGTCTTGATAACTAAAAGGCGCTTGACGCTCCCGCAAAACCACTTGCCAAGGTCGACCAAAACTAGTCACAATCGCGGCGCGTAAAACTTCGTGCCGTTGAGTGACCGTCAGCCAATTGTCTCGAAGCCGAACTGGATCCAAAGGCCCCTTGATCCGATATTGTTCGCTAACCCGATAAGCTTGGCCATCCCGGGCGATGAGCATGGATTGTTGCGGGGCCGTCAAAGAATGGATAGCCACGACCTGGCCCGGGTAAAGCCCCAAGATTCCGGCTTTTTCGGTGGCGGTCAGAGTGGGATCAAAAGCCGAAGCCACGGCCGTGAGCGGCTCTTTGGCGGGGATAGCCGCGATGGTTGGGGCGGCGTTGACCTCCCCGGAACTATCTAGGTCGGTCTTTTCTGGCGCGGGCAATTTTGGCGCGGTCTTTTTTGACCGCGTCATGGAGGCGGCCAAAACTCGCAAAGAGGCCAACCCATAAAGATCCCGCGATTGAAGAACAAATCCTTTTCGACTAAGCAGAGCCGTCACCCTGACGGCTTTAACGGAATCCCCGCCTATAGCCAAGAAATCATCGTCCAAACTAGGGTTAACTTTTAAAAGCTCCGCCACCACGGACAATAAAGCTTCTTCCTCCTCGGTGACAGGCGCGGACGAGGTTGAGATTTGGAACGGATCCGGCAAAGCCCCAAAATCCACTTTGCCGGCGGCGTTGGTGGGCAGGCTTTCCAGCTCCAAGAATAAATCCGGGGCCATCCAAGCGGGTAATTTTTGAGCCACCAGTCGCCGAGTCTCGGCCAAGTCCCCAGAATACCCCTTTTGCCAAGTCAAATAAGCCAACAGCTTTTCCACGCCGTCTTTGGACCATTTAACGACCGCGCAATTTTCCACGCCAGGGGCTTGCCGTAAGACGCCCTCAACTTCCTCGACTTCCATCCGACGCCCACGGAACTTGATTTGGCGATCCAAACGCCCCAAAAAGGTCAACCGCCCGTCCGCCAACCGCCGAGCCAGATCCCCGGTTCGATACCAGCGCCCAGCCCGATAGGCCGCGGGCGCGTCAAGGGCGTAAGGATCCACCCCAAACGCGTCGCTACTCTGGCCGAGATAACCACGACCCACCTGAACGCCGCCTAAACACAATTCCCCGGAAAAACCCTCAGGAACCAAACGCCCCCGCTTGTCCACCACGTAGGCGGGACAATTGTCGATTGGCCAACCAATGTCCCGAGGCCACTCCCCTGGCTGGGCCACCGCGCAAACCGTGGTCACCGCGCATTCAGTGGGGCCATAGCCATTGACCAGGACACAATCCCCGCGTTCCAACACCTCAAAAGGCTCGGGAAAAACTCCACCCCCCATGTCTAAAAACTTTAGGCCCGCCAGCGAATAGCTTGATAAATAGATTCGGCCCACGTCCGGCGGGAAGAACAAATGGGTCAATTTATGGTCGCCAGCGATCTGGTGGATCGTGAAGAAATCAAGCCGTTCCTCCTCATTAAAGATATAAACCGCCGCTCCGTGGGTTAAAGGCGTCAATAGCTCAAACAAAGAAACGTCAAACGTCCAAACCGCGTAAGCCCCCTGCCGATCGCCTTGACCGAACTTTAAGCGTTCGCCCATGGCCACGCAATGATTGTAAATAGCTCGGTGGTCAATTAACGCGCCCTTAGGCCGCCCCGTGGAGCCAGAAGTGAACATGGCGTAGGCCAAGGAGTCGGGCTCGGGGTTGGGCGGGAGGGCGGAATCGACCGATGAGGCGAGCGTGGCTAAGTCGGTTAAAGACAAAATCTTTAGATCCGGCCGCTGGTTTTTCAAGGTCTCTAAAGTAGTCTGGAGTGAATCGGGCGACATTTTTGAGCGCCCTGACGAGAAAAGATCCCCGTCAATCAACAAAATCTTCGCCTTAGCCAAATCCAATTGGTATAAGAGTCGATCCAAGTTGGCCTGGGGATCCAAAGGCGTGAAAGCCGCCTGAGCCCTTAAGACCGACAAGAGAGCCAAAGGATAGCGAGGGGAGCGATCCAGCGATAGACCCACCAAATCCCCTGGTTTAACCCCAGCCACGATTAACCCTCGGGCCATAATCTCCGAGGTTGAGGCTAGCTCGCCATAAGTCATGGACTCCTGGGAATTGATTAAGGCCAGCCCTTCCGGGTTAGCCTCCGTGGCTCGTAAAAACAAATCCACCACGGTCAAATCCTCGTAATCCACGGCCGGAGCGTTATTTTCCAACAACCGCCGAGCCATGGCCTCCGAGCAAAGCGGCAGATCCTCCACCAAAGTTTCTGGACAACGGGCCGCCGCCTCGATCACGGATAAATAAGCTTCACCGAGGGAAGCGATCCAGAAAGGACTCATGGAGCCAGAGTCGTACACCAACTCCAACCGCCAATCGCCGCCCGAGCCAGCCCATTCCCAACAGACGCCTAACTCAAAACCGGCCGGCTGGGTTTTCTCAATCACGCTAAGGGGAGCGAACCCCTCTGGCCAGGCCAACGGTGGCCGAAAGTTGAAGGCGCTGGCGACCAGATCCGGGCCCAAAGTCGAAAGCTTAATGATCTCGGCCAATGGCGTTAAAACGTGAGGCATGGACGCGATCATCTGTTCGGACAACTTAAAAGTCAATTCCGCGAAAGTCAAACCCACCATCGATAAGCGCCGAGGAATGGTCATTAGGAGCGGGCCAATGACATTTTCCACGCCCACCATGCCGATGGAGCGACCGCTATCCACCACCCCATAGACAACTTCCGACGCCTTAGTGGCTCGGGCCGCGGTCGCGGCCCAGGCCGCCTCTAAAAAGACCGAGATGGGGATTCCCAAATTCTGGGCGGCTTTTTGAACTTTTTCCATGAATTGTTGAGGCGCTGGTTGGAAATGAGACACGAAAACGCCAGAACGAGAACCGATTTTCGCGTCTTTAAACTCCGTGGCCTCAACCAATGAGCCGACCAACTGGGCCCAATAAGCCTTAGAAGCGAGAGCGCCTGAATCCAGCGCGCCAATAAATTTTAGATAATCGACATAACTAGTCGATAAATTCAATGGTCTGGCGTCAAAAGCGTCCTCCACCATCAGCCCCACGCTCCAGCCATCGAACATCACGTGGTTAGCGCTAAACCAAAGCTCGCTCTGGCCAGACGGGTTTTTCAATAAAGCCACCTGGAAAAATGGCCCCCGCTCCAGTTGGTTGACTTTTCTGGCCGTCTCCTCCAAGATCCGCTCAAGCTGGGCCGCGTATTCCTCAGGGCTTAAACCCGACCCATCGAACTCCACTAATGTCTCGGACAAAGGCGGCGGATCGCGCAACTCAATCTGGACAGCCTCTGGTTGTCCAAATAGGCAAAAACGAAAACTGTCGACGCGGGAAAGCTGCGCGCGCAACTTGGTTTTTATGGATTCCCAATCTAAATCCCGCAAAGTTAAACACGTATGATCCGCTTCGTATTTAGCCTCGTATAACCCCCGTTGGCTCAAAATAGCCTTTTGTAGACCCACCACAGGCCAAGTGGCCTTTAAATTATCGCCATAGAAAGCTAAGATATTCGCCCGCGTGGCTAAACTTAACTCAGGCGTGGCCTGGAATATGTCTTCGGTTCCCGCTAGGCTTTTTAACAGGTCATCGTCGGGTTCAGGCGCGACTGACGGGTCGTCAGGCGCGCTAACGACTAGATTCGGTTGATCCAAGGTCAAAGGCCCCAAAAGAGGCGTCTGAGCCAAAGAAGGTGGACACGAAAAGTGGGTTTCAGCTTCCCCAGCTTCTTTATCAGTCCCTACAGACGAAGAGCCAAACTCCCAAACAGGGGACGCCTGATCCCCTTGAGCTTGAACCAGATGAACCGAGCTAACCAAAGAATCCGCGAGCTCTGACCAACCAAGCTGGGCCGATTCCACCAAAATCAATCTTTGGGCGAGATCAGCCAAGATCGGGAAATCATAAAATCCCGTTGGCGAGCTCAGGTACCCCGCCTTTCGCAAATTGGAGACTATCTGGACGACTTGTTTCGAATTCCCGCCGAGGCTAAAGAAATTGTCATCTCGGCTCACGCGCGTTAATTTCAACTCCTCCATCCAAAGTTGGGCCAAAACTCGCTCGGCTAAATCTGGCGAATCTTGGCTATCCCGCGACTGAGGCGCCTGGTTAATCAACCCATCCGCCCGCTGACCAGAGGCGTCCAAAGGCAAGTTACCCAAAACCGTGTTCCCCTGGGGAGTCAAACGCGTCTCCTCGCTCACGGCCAAACGAGGCGGGTTAGACGGTTGGCGCGACGGCTCCACTGGATTAGGCTCCGCGAACTCTGACCAACCACGCTGGGCCGATTCCGCCAAAATCAATCTTTGGGCGAGATCAGCCAAGACCGGGAACTGATAAAAGTCCGACGGCGCGATCATGTGCCCCGCCTTTCGCAAATTGGAGACTAACCGGATGACTTGGATCGAGTTCCCGCCGAGGCTAAAGAAATTGTCATCTCGGCTCACGCGCGTTAATTTCAATTTCTCCTTCCAAAGTTGGGCCAAAATTCGCTCGGCTAAATTTCGCCACTCTTGGCTAACCCGCGACTGAGGCGCCTGGTTAATCAACCCATCCACCAGCTGACCATAGTCGTCCAAAGGCAAGTTATCCAAAACCGTGATCCCCTGGGGAATCAAACGCGTCATCCCGTTCGCGGCCAAACTTCGCGACAGCTCCGAGGCGACCAAATTGGCCGGAGCCACATAGGCCCACAGAGTCTGACCTTGGGGGCCAACCCAAGCTCCTTTGGCCTCCCGAGCCCCCGCGTTTAAAAGAGCCGCCTCCAACTCGGCTAGAGAAGCCCATCGACCGGCCTGGACAAACCGATTCTCTTCCACCAGACAAACTTCGCCATTGGGCCAAATCTTAACCTCGCGCCCGGTAGTGAAGAGACGGCCATAAATAAAAGGATCTAGGCTAGTTGTCTCTAAGACAGTGGTAGTTAAACTAGGGACTAAAGGATTGGCGACCAGCTTGGCTCCATCAAGCGCCCCAGCCGAATCGCTAGTCAAGGACATAGCCAACAAGGGCCCAGCGATGGCTAGTTCCCCCGTCCGACCTGGTGGGCACAGCCGCCCCTCGGGATCCAGCGCCAAGTTTTGAGCGCCAACCACGGGAAAACCAAGGGAAAACAGTCTATCCCCTGGAGTGACTTTTCGGCAATGGCTTAACCCCGTTAACTCCGGTGGCCCATATAAATGGTAATGATCAAATTGACCTTGGGGAAAACGATAATGAAAAAGATCGCCCCGGGTAAAAAGAAAACGCAAACTGGGAACCGAAGTCCCTGTCAAAGCGGTGGCCAGACGAGTGGGTAAATGGGCGATGGTTAATTGGCGCCGATGGATAAACCGGGCCACGACCTCTGGCGAAAGAGAAGCGCCCGCTTGACGAACTTGTTTCGCGTCGCCCAATACAACAGATGAAGCTGACGCGGCGCTAGCCACTTCCAAACCTTGGCCAAGATAAATCTCGGCGCCAACCAACAAAGAAGGCCATAGCTCCAAAAACGCGTCAACGGAAGATAACGGGGCTAGAGCTAAAACCCGATCCTGGGGGCCAGGGTTAAACTTATCCAAAAACCAGCGCGTCGCCAGGCTTAAGCCTTTTAGACCCAAAGCCACCGCCGGGCCAAACGCTAAGCTTGACGCCTGACTACTGGCGGATGGACTAAATGAGCCAGACACCAAGGCCACTGGAACGTCTAAAAAGGCCGCAGCCGAGTCATGACCCGAAGCCTTTAAAGAAACCGAATTATCCATCGAGGCGGGATTATCAAAAAATCCCGGCTCAAGCCAGCGAACCGTGGGTGGCAACCAATCTGGTTTTTGGGCGGCCACCAAAACCTGGGGGAGCGGAGTGGAACTTCGCGGAAGGCTGGAATTAGCCTGGTTTAATTCTCGCGGGTTTAAGGCCCGGAAAGTCACCGCGGCTTTTAGGCAAGCCAAAGACAGAGTCACCCCAAATAGATCGGTGGGCCCTAGGTAGGCTAAAGTCCGCCTGGCCAACCCTAACTGAGTCAAAATCTGGGCGTATTGTAGGGCGTTCGAAAACAGAGTCGAGTAACTAACCGCCCGCTCGCCATAAACCAAGGCCACTTTCTCAGGCCAACGACGCGACGTCTCTTGAAAGGTTGGCCAAACATCCAAGGTTCGCGATTCTTGATGGGCCACTAATCGAGGCGCGAAACTAGCCAGCCACTCAGGGCTCGCTAAAACCTCGCCCACCAGGCCAGTTGGATTCAAAGCGATCTTTTGGGCGAAATCAACGTACGTCTTCGACAGGCTTTCGGCTTGCTCTGGATCCATGGCCTCAGAACTCATGACGTTGATTTTCAGACTGTGGTCTAACTCCACGATGTCCAGGCAATAATCGTAAATAGTCCCAGCGGTGGGTATTTTAAAGGGTTTGACCGTGACGCCAGGATAACTGAGAACCCGCTCCTCGCCCTTTTCGTAACTAAGCATGGTGGCCGCGGGACTAAAACCTAAATTGTTAGCCAGCTCCTCGTAACGAGCGGTCGGCTTTTCTAAGGCGTCCAAAGTGGCGAGGCAAACGGACTGGTAAAATTCCGCGAGCGTCCAATGATCCTCAACCCGAAAATCCTGGGGAACCGTGGTCACAAAAAGCCCCACCGCGTCCTGGGAATCGTCCGTAAAGCGACCCGAGTGGGCCAAAGCCACGCAAAAGCGATTTTGGCCGGTATAGCGCCGCAGGGTTAAGGCATAAACCCCGTTCAAAAACATATTCAGGGTTACGCCCAGCTTTTTGGCCGCGGCTTTCCAAAGCGACAGATTTTCCGCTTTGATTTCCAGCCATCTTTGGGAACCAAGGTTGGAACCGCTCAAACTAGGGCGAGCCAACGGCAAATCCAAAGGCGCCAGGCCTTGGAGTTTTTCCGTCCAATAGGCCAGATCCTGAGCCCGAGAGCCATTGACCCCAGAAACGCTCGCCGCGACCGTCGCCTCTACCTTAGCCAAAGGCGTTAGACGCGGGAGGGGCGGCTGGTGGAGCGGGTCGTTCAAGAAGGCGTTTAATTCCGCCACCAAAATCCCTAAACTGGCCCCATCCAGGATCAAATGGGAAAAATCTAGCCACAAGATGTAATCATTGGGGCGCTCAAAAAGAGCCGCCCGAAATAAAGGCGGTTTTCGAGTGTCATAATCCTCGGCCAGTGGCTCAGCCGCGCGAGCCAGAGCCTCGTCCGAGTCCGAATTCACCTTCGCCTGGATTAACTCAAAAGGAGCCGCCGACCAAACCTTGACCAACAACTGGCCATCAATGTCAATGAAACTGGTTCGCAAAGCCTCATGACGCTCCACCAAACGGATCAAGGCGATTTCCAAAAGCTCGGCGTCAACTTGGCCCGAAAGGCTGAAAGCCAGGTTTAAATGATAAGCTCTTTGAGCGTTTTGGCGTTGGAAAATGGCGTGGAAACGCTCTTGGATAGCGTTGGGGAGCCGTAGAGTGGTGGGCGCCCCGTATTCGACATCCGGGCCAAACGCGAATCCCCCCGCCCGGATGGCCAAAACCGAATCCTTGACCGCCTTTTCCAGAAAGGCCATATCGCTGGGAACATGACAGGTGGAAAAGAAGCAGGTGCGCCTTTCCCAGACAAAGACGCCCCTTTCCAACAGGGATAGGTAAAAAAGATCCAGTTCAATAGGATTGACTAGAGCCGACCAAGGCCCAAAACCCTCAAAAACAAATTGGGTTCCACAATTTCGCAGCCTTAGGGGGACTTTTTCGGATTGAAACCACCAGTTAAGGCGATCCGCCAAAGTGTTGGCCAAAAGGTTCGCCTGGGCGTGAAGGTTCGGCCCTTGAGCCAACAGATAGTCACAAGTGGCGAGAGCCGCTTCCATACTTAAGGGATGACGGCAAAAGGTGCCGCCATAGACAATGACTTCCGGCGAAGGGCCGCCAATCTCGTCGCGACCTCCATCAATGCCGTCCAACCAAACCGCGCCCCCAGCCACGACCCCGATGGGGAGACCGCCGCCAATGATCTTGCCATACAAGGCCATATCCGGCTTGATCCCAAAAAACTGGCTCGCCCCGCCTGGAGCCAGACGGAAACCATTGACCATTTCATCAAAAATAAGGGCTATCCCCCGCTCCCGGGTGATTTTCCGTAACCGCTTAAGAAAGGATTGGGGCTGGAGAGCCGGTTTGCGACTTTGAACCGGCTCAACCAGAACCGCGGCTATATTAATGGATATATCTTCAATAACGCGGAGCGACTCTTCCGAGCCGTAAGGCAAAACCACCAGATCTTCCACCATGCCCGCGGGCGTGCCTGGGGAATAGGTTAAAGTCTGGCCGTCGCTATCCTCGCCCAAAACTCCATCAAAAGTGCCGTGGTAGGAACCGCTGAAAATGACCACCTTGGGCCGATCCGTCTTGGCCCGGGCCAACCTTAAAGAAAACATGACCGCTTCGGAGCCGGTGTTACAAAAAGAAACCCTTTCCAAACCCGTCAAACGGGCAATTTTCGCGGCCACCTCGCCGGTGATATCGCATTGTGGCCCTAGGCCATAGCCAATTTTTAGACGTCTAAATAGAGCTTTAGTGACATAGAATGGATTGTGACCCAAAAGATGGACGCCCATACCCAGAGCCACATCCAGGTAATCATTCCCATCGACGTCGGTAAACCGGCCGCCTTCAGTTTTAGCGGCGACGATTGGATAGGCGACGGTTCCCAAAGTGGCCCGATAATGGAGAGATGATTTCCAATCAGCCAAATGAGAGTTGGCCTGGTAATAGGCCCGCGATCTGGCGGTTCTGGCCAAATGCCGTTGAACCAAGCCCAAAACCATGGCCAATTGAGCCGGGGTGAGTTTTTCCTCTTCCAGGACGAAACTACGGAAGTTTCTTTTTAGGCGACCTGGATTAACGGCGGTCGCGTTAGTTGGGCTAGACGAGCTAGGCGAAAGGTCAGACGTCGTAAGCGCCCGCGATTGGGCGGTTTGGGCGGCGGGCGCGCTCTGATGGGCGGCCAGCTCAGCCTGGTTTGGCGCTATCTTTAAGGGCGTGGCCGTTAGGGGCCCGGCTGGGAGTGGAGAGCTTGACCCTTGGCCAAAGAGCCAAAAATCCATGGCTTGTTGAGAAACTAACGGGGCGCCAAGCTGAGAACCTAGCTGAAAATCTAGTTGAGACATTGTCAGAGGTAGGGTCAACCCCATAGATTCCCATTGAGACGTGAACAACGACCCCATGGTTTCCAATTGGAACTTAAAAAACTCCAAGAGCGTTGAATTTTCAACCAACGCGTTTGAGGACGGGGCGTTCAAAGCCGGAGTGACGGGAGGCGCGGGCGGCTGAGCCGGTCGATCTAAAGACTGTTGAGCCTCGACTGGAGCGTGGTTGGCGTTAGAGTCGGCGGTAGCGTCTAAGCTAGAATTGGCGTTAGAGTCAGTGGTGACGTTAGAGACGGAAGTGGCGACTGAGCCGGAGTCACCAACGGTGTCCAACCCCACCAACGGGTTGGGAGAATTCTGAAACACAAACTCGGCCAGCTTCAAAAGAGATGGTCGGTTGGTCATAAACCAACGCGCGTCTATGTTAAGTTGATACTTTTTATTGATATCCTGGCACAGTTTCATGATACTCAAGGACTCAATACCTAAGTCCAAGAGACTTACTGTCTGCTCAAACTCCGAAACCTGAAGGCCTAAGTCTTTTATAAACAATGGTCTCAAATTTTCCAGAACCAAGGATACGCTCATTTAAGCTAGTCTCCAAACACTGACCAAAAAGTGGCCCTGAGCGCCGCTAGTGACAACTGTTAGAAAAGATTCCGCGCTCCTATTCCGTAAACGCTAAAAATCGTGAATACAACCAACCTAAGCCAAAAACAATGGGTTCGAAAGTATAGCCTAAAAAAGCTAATCAGAAACTATATTTTAGGCCCAGAATAAATTGATGGAGCCGCTGGCCGCTAGACAGTCGACCATAGTAACTGACCCCAATCCCAAAGCCCAAATCGTTAAGGTTATTGAAATCCAAGGCCAACCCCAAGACTAAGGCGTCACGGGAATCTTTCGTGGTTATGGTTCTAAAAGGAGTGACCGAATTGGCTTGAGCGGCGAAACGACCCCGAGTGACAATTTCCATGTCCCCAAATTGACGCTCCCAACCAGTTGAGGCGGTAATTTTAAGCGCGTGGCTTTCGCCAATCGGTAACTCATGGGACACGCCCACGCCCAGGTGAGTCTGGAAAGAGGTATCCTTGGCGGATTCCGTGGTTAAGGCCATAAAATTAGCCGTGGTCGGTTTTTCATTTAAGCCATCCTGCTCTGTCCAAACAAAACTCAGGCCCAGTCGCGGGATCAAATAAGTTGACTCAGCCAACTTGTATTTGACGAGTAAATCCAGGTTAGCCCCAATAAAAGTCTGGTCATAATTACCGGAATAGGCCTGGGGATATAAAACCCCCACTCTCCGGTTATATTCATTTTGAGATTTTCCCACCGAAACGCCAGCCAGAGCGTCCCAGCTCCAATCCGCGGAAATCCGATCGGACACGCCAACCAAGAAGCCAGCCAGAAATTGATCGCTATCTATGGTAGCGGACAACCGGTCAAACTCAGTATCCGATTTCCCCAGACCCAGATAACCGGCCAAGGTTATAAACTCATCCAGCCGCCAACCCGCGCCCACCACCAGACTGTCGCCATTGGTCTCAAAACCACTCGTGGCGCGGCTGTTGTCGCGGTCAAACAAGAAATGCTGATAATTGGCGAAAACTCGCCACCGCCCGCCATCAGACTCGCCCGCGGCCGGGGCCGAGGCGGGAACCTGGTAGTTAAAAGCGATCCTGGCCTCATTGAAAGCGTGGTTAATGGACTGACGGAAGACATCCAAGCCAACAAGCATCTGGGTCAAAGAGCTTTCCGGGCTGAGGTTGTTCGCGTCAAGCAAAAGATCCGTCCACACCGAAGCGTCTGGCTCAGATTCGAGAGAATGGCTTAAAGAAAAATCGCTGAACGCCTGGTAAATGGCCCGAGCGTTGGCTCCATATTTGGGCCCAAGACCAAGAACGGTCACTTCCACCGACCCTGGCGACACTTTTTGGGCTAACTCGAAAACCCCAGCCCCCACAAAAGCCGTTGTCACGCCATTTAAGACGGAGTTGGTGGCCACCCCCGAAAGAGCTCGGTACGTTTCGCCAATTTTCGGGAAAGCGGGATAAGCCCAGCCCAAAGTGGTTCCCGACAGATCCACTTGAATAAGGCTCGAGGTGGTGGACTCTATAACTGGGTGAGTGAGGTCATAACTGTAGATCTGGCTATCCACCGCCTTAAGACTAACGAGACCAGTGGATTTAGATAAAACCTGTCCACTCAAAAGAGCGTTTTTCAGCACAATAGTGGCCGCGGCCGAGTCAGACACGCGAATAGAGGCGATCTGGCCACGAATCCTACCGCTTTGGACGTTCAGAAAACCGCCAGAGCCCACAAAATCAACGCCTAACCCGTCGCTGTTAATCTCGCCTCCGTTCAAGTTGACGGTTGACAAGCCACTTGACCCCAACTTCACGCCAGTGACCAAAACCCCCACCGTGCTAAG
Organism: Deltaproteobacteria bacterium; assembly: GCA_031269825.1. Classification (GTDB taxonomy): domain Bacteria; phylum Desulfobacterota; class Desulfarculia; order Adiutricales; family Adiutricaceae; genus JAIROO01. The sequence goes on along the minus strand of JAISYP010000088.1, from coordinate 3,947 downwards.
ATCTGGCAATCGCGCCGGGCGGCCAGTGTAGGGATAAGTGGCCTTAGCTAAAATCACGCCGCCATCAATATTTAGGAGGCCATGTTCCAACGCGACGGCCACGGCTCCATTTTTTTCTGGATCCGTGATGACCCCAAGAGCCATCATGTTGACCAGATCCTTGTATTTTTCATCTTCCTCAAGGGACAAGGCGTAACTTTCCGCCATAACTATCCCTGTCAGATTAGTCGTCCCGCCACCTTTAAGTCTTAATCCAGTGACCCGGGAACTGACGGCGCTGATCCCGCCAGAGATGGTTGAGGTGGCGGCGGAATCGATCTCCAGGGCCGTTGACCCTAAACCATGGGCCTCAATAAGACCAGGCACGTTAGTGGAAGAGGTTCTAGTTGATTTGACCGCCGTGGCGTAAGATCCGTAAACCGCCACTTCGCCCGAAATATCGCCAGCGCTCGAGCCTCCCAAAGACAATAAATAAAGTAGATTGGATTCACCAACGCCATTAGCCCATCCCTCCAACCTGGCCCACTTGGGCATGGTCAGAACCCCGTTGACCGTGATAGCCGAGCCACCAAGCTTCGTTCCATAGTAAGTATAGACTGGATCCCGAGTGACGACGATCGCGCTTGGAACTAAGTTATCGGTGCTAAAATAGGCTATCTGGCCCGGTTCGGCGCCCGAAATGGTCAGATCGGTGGCGCTGATTTGATTAACATTGGTAAAACCACCCTTAATAACGCCAGCTCCGCCATAGGCGATAGTGGTAGTGACGCCACTAGTTATTAACGTGGCCCCGGCGTGAGTGGAACGATACTGCCGATAGAGATGCTCCACAGTGGCGAGAAACAAGCTTTCCGAGGCCGTGCCAGTGAAGATCCCCCCTTTGGAGATGGTGGCGGAAGAGTTGTAATAAACCGATAAACCAATATCAAAATTAGGGTAATTTGTGGGATCCGTGGAGGTAATATAGGAAGAGAACGAGGTCGCGCCAGAAATAGCCCCACCATGCCCATAACTAACCAGGGGTGGCAGGAGTGGGTTACCAAACGCGGCGAAATTAAGCTCCATTAGGCCTAAATTATAGAACGTTGGCATATCATGAAGACTTATCCAGATTCCATTGTTCGGATCCCGCCTCCGTGAATCAGAATAAAATACCTGTAGAGCCTTAAGCATATCCGGCATTGAGCTGATAATGGCCCCCGAAACCCCAGCCAAAGTAGGTTCAAGATTTTTAATAGGTAAGCCGTAAAAAGTGCCCGTCCCAATGAAACTATCATTGAGGCCAGTTGGGTCGCCTTGGGTAGTTTGTAGATAGGTAGCAGACAAAGACATAGAATTTTTTATATAATTTTCCAAATAGGTATTAAAAGATTTGCCTGACAATCCTTCAATAATTAGAGCCAAAATTACTGAATTTGAGTTGGAATACTCGCCCATACCCGCGGGTAACGTCACAGGCTCGCCTTTAATAGCCAAGGCGACAATATTTTGAAGCGCGTTCGTGTCTGACGCCGAGTAGCCAGGCACTTTACCAAAACCATTATCGGCTTCGCCTTCCGTGGAGCCCATCCAAAGATAAAGAACAGGCATGGGAGCGCCCGTCGGGGCGACTTCCAAATAATTACGAATGTCGGTGCTCATGTTAAGCAATTGTCTAACCGTATAATGGCCAATACGTTTTTTGACATCCGCCGGATCTTCAAATTTATCCGCCACGGTGGAATAATTCAGTAATTGAGAGATGGTTGTGTCTAAAGATAACCTAGTATCGTTAGCCATATAGCTTAAAATAGTTCCAACCGTGAACATCTTAGTCTGACTTCCAATACGGAAGTTTTTGTATGAGCCATTAGTTTCCTGAGTAACTGTATTGTCGCCTTGATTGTAATAATATGACGCTCCCGGCGAGCTTGGATAAGACTGTACTCCCACCAACAGGTCTTTGCCGCCCAAGGCGCCAAACATTTGGGCCATGCTTTGGGCGACCTGATCGGTGGATACCGCGCTTTGAGCCGTGGTCGAACCAAACGTGACTGTTAGGAGGCCGATGATAGCTATAACAGTGGCCAAACGATAAAGTACCATAACTAAAGCGGTAAAATCGCCGCTTAAACGCGATATTTTGTTAATAGCCATCATCATTTTTTCCCTAGCGTGAAAAGGTAACGGTCAAATAAATCAATCAAATCACCCGACCACTGGCGACAATTAACAATACAGTTTGAGCGCAAGACAGATTAAGTCTCAAGGGAATCAGAACTAGGCGCGAGCCAGCCCTTACCTATTATTGTCTCTGTCTATAGTCATTGTCCTACGCGAATCCGACTTAAATCATCGCCAATGGACTAACAGTAATTGACCTCAATTGTTTCGCCTATAACGAAACTTCAAAAGAAAGCGCAGCCAAGTTAGGCGTCCACCTCAAAAGAAAGGGAGACCTAGCAAGTTAAGGCCAAGTTAAAGGCGCGCCCCAAAAAGAATTATAGATCCGAAAGCCACCACAAAATTAACCAACCTTGAGACGCGTCAAAGGAACGGAAAAAACATTGTTTAAACGCGCTAATAAAGTTTATCGCCACAACGATTATTGAAACGCTTCGTTAACATATTACTGTCAACATATTACTTATCAAAAAGCGTTAGGGTAAAACCGGTCGCCAAAATCGGCTGACGACCGGCGTTAATAGCCAAAAGTCTGATCAGTCGGCGGGTTCAGGTTCAGGCTCGGAAGAGACAGGGTTAGAGGAGAACCAACCCTTCACTTTATCTTTGGCCTTCGTGAACCCGGATTTGACCTCATCGCCAAGGGACTGGAAGTCTTTAGCCTCGATTGCCTCGCCATTGGCGAAACGCTTAGCGAAAGCGCAACCAACAACGTAGGTGGCCGCCCCAAAAGAGATGGATCCACCCACCGCCCCTAAACTTTGACCAACCACGGGCACGTATCGCAGAAGGCCACAAAAGCTGGGGGCGAAGAGAACCGGGGTCAAGGAGCCCAAAACAAAAGACACGGCCTTACGGATCCACTGCTGGTTAAATGGAACGCCGTAAAGTTTTCCCAAGCGGTAGATCAGTTCGACCTGGATGGTGGTCAGAACCCCAAGATCAACCAGAGGGATGGGAACAAGCCCTACCGCCGCGGACGCGTAAACCCGGTTGCGGATGATCTCGTCCACCAAAGCCTGGGAGGGGGGAGCGCTGGAAGGCTCTGGGAGCGCTTCCTGAGTCAATTCGGTCGCTTCAGTTTCAACCATGTGAGAACCTCGCTATTGTCTCAAAAGGAATTAAGGCCAGAAAAAATACCGTCACTAATCAATCTCACAAACCAAACTCGCTAAGAAAACATTTAGCCTTTACAAGGAAAACTAATTTTCCGAACTTTACCACAAATTTTTTGTCCAGTCAAGGGTCTAATCAAAAAACTTGGGTGTAACTAAAAATTTTCCCTTTTTTGAATCATCTATTGGCTGGATTTTTTTTTATGGGGTAGCCAATTAATTCATATGCCCCAACAGGTCATATTTTTGCCTGACTGGGGTCACGACGTCTTTTTCCCACAGTCCACTTCTCATTTTTGACACTAGACTCAAAATGTACTGGCCAGTGTCTTGGTTCCATCTCATACCAGCTTGTTTTAAACGTCGCTGGACTACGGTCTTGTTTCCACTTTCAATTGCTCCGCTCCCAATATACCAGCCTTCTTTTTTATATCTAGCATAGTCTATATTGTCAATATTATTATTTATATAGCCAATTAAATTGAATTTAGATTTTGATAACAATTTTTTTCCAAGTCCATTAATCATTTTAATGCCTTCTTGAGTCTTACTAGATTTAAAAAGCTCACAAACAGCATTAGACCATGGTTTATACTTCGTTTCATCATTATTAAAGACGCATTTAGCACAATTAGAGATATTTTCACATAAATGAAAATAATCAAGAAT
>JAISYP010000044.1 GCA_031269825.1 Deltaproteobacteria bacterium | reverse complement strand
GCGCCCCTGTCCAAATCAAAGGTATACACGTCTGATTCAATTGAGGAGCCCTGTGCGGTAATTCCGCTCGCAGGGATCTGTGCGGGGGGGTGTCCGAAAGGGCACTTCCTACCGCGACTTGATGTTCATTAGTTATATTTTTAATCAAATTTCCGGTTAAATTCTTTGGCCTGGAAATTTAAGGATATAGTGACTATAATGAGGCACTTTATTAAAATTTTGTCTATATTTACGGTGTTATTTATGGTGAATCAGTTGACGGCGCCCGAAGTTTCCTGGGGGGGCGCCGATGATAGTTATGTCCTGGATAATGGCCTGAAGGTGATCTTGGCTCCCCAGCCTGGTAATCCGGTCATTTGCGCCCGGTTAACCATCAAGGCTGGCTCGGCTTACGAGACCTCGGTTAAGGAGTTTGGCCTGGCCCATTTGATGGAGCACATGGCCTTTAAAGGCTCAGCCAAACGTCAAGTCGGGGAAATTTCTCGCCTGGTGGAAGGTCGTGGCGGGAGCTTAAACGCTTACACCACTTATGACGAGACCGCTTACCATTTGAGTTTACCGGCCGAGGAGACGGAGCTGGCCCTGGATATCTTAGCGGACATAGTTTTTTCGCCCACCTACGATCCCAAAGAATACAAGTCGGAAAAAGAGGTCGTAGTCGAGGAGATTAAACGCGCCCAGGATAGCCCGGAACGGGTTTTGGCCGAGGAGTACATGTCTAGGGTCTTTAAAGGCCATCCTTATGGGCACAAGGTATTGGGGTCAGTGGAATCGGTTAGGGGGGCTTCCCGGGAGACGGCTCTGGCCTTCCACCGCAAGCATTATCGTCCAGACAACGCTTTTTTGGTGGTCTCTGGCGGCTTAGATCCAGTTAAGACGCGGGCGTTGGTGGCTAAATATTTTAATGATCTAAAAAGGCCTAAGACGCCTTCGCCGGCCCTTCCCGTGGCCCAACCACCCTTGGGCGAAGGCCCCGATTTCTTCGTTAACGTTAATGATCAGGCCAAGTTTCCCAAAGTATTGATCGGGTTTCGGACGATGGGTGGCGATGATAGCCGGGCCAGCCAACTGGATCTGATTTCGGCCATCCTCACCCAAGGTCGAGCTAGCCGCCTTTTCGCCCGCGTTAAGATTGAAAAGGGCCTGGTCACCGACATCGACGCCTCGGCCATGAATTTACGCTTCGGCGGCAACTTCTATATTGGTTTTGACGCTGAACCAGAAAAGATTGAGCCAGCTTTAGCGGCCATCATCCAGGAGTTGAAAGGTTTGGTTGAGGTCGCGCCCACGGATGAGGAAATGGAGCGGGCCCTGGCTTTGACGGGCAAATCCTTCCTTTTGGGGCAGGAAAGCGCGGAGGGGCAAAATGGGATTATCTCCTTGTTTGAGCTGCAAAGTGGTGATTATCGTTTAAAAGACGCCTATTTGGCTCGTTGGTCACGCTTAACGTCTGACGATTTGGTCGTTTTAGCCCGCGAGGTCTTTCGGCCAGAAAACATGACCGTGGCCATCGCCATTCCCCCCGCGACCACTCCGCCGGATCCGGCTAATTTAGAAAAACTATTAAAAGAGTGGAAATTACCCGCGGGCCCAGCCAAGACCGAGAGCCAAACTGGTGACTACGAAATCCATAAGCTGGAAAATGGCGTGGAAGTCTTACTTCTTAAGGATAGTTCTCTGCCTCGGATAAACGTTAAAGTGGTCACTTTGGGTGGTTTATTGGGGGAAAACCCGGGCGAGGATGGTTTATCCAACTTATTCGCCGAAGTATGGCCCAAAGCCAGTCAGAAACTATCGGCCGCCGAAATGGCCCTGGCCGTGGAGAACTTAGGGGCTAGTATTGACGGTTTTTCGGCTCGTAACTCGTTGGGGCTGTCGGGCTCATTTCTGTCGGCTAACTGGGAAAAAGGCTTAGGTTTGACGCTGGATTTGGTCACTGAGCCCGCTTTAGCCTCGGATAGTTTGGAGGAAGTTCGGGCGGAGGTCTTGGTGGCTTTACAAACCCAAGACGAACAGATGGTCGACCGGGCTTTCCGGTTGGTCAGAAAAGGGATTTTTGGCCAGCATCCCTACCATCGCGATAATTTGGGCCAAAAGGAAACGGTGGCCAAATTCACGGCGGAAGATCTTAAGAGTTATTACCAAAGTATTATCCGTCCCGAGACTCTGTTGGTGGCCGTGGCTGGGGATATTGAGCCTAAGGCCGTGTTAGCCTTTTTACAAGAGCGCCTGGGTTCTTGGCGGCCGGCCGGGGTAGGACGGACAGTGGCCATTCCCGCCCCCCCAGCGCCGCTGGCCAAAGCCACTTTCGCCCTTGACGCCGTGGATCGGGCCCAAGTTCACCTGGCCATTGGTTTTCAGGCTCCGGGGTTAGCCGACGCTGACCAGGCGGCTTTGGATGTTTTGAGTTCATATCTATCCGGTATGGGCGGTGTTTTATACATAACTTTGAGAGATCAACAAAGTTTAGCCTATGTAGTCACTTCTGGTTATAATCCGGGCCTAAAGACCGGCGTTTTCTATTTTTACATCGCCACCGATCCCCAGAAGACCAGCCAGGCTTTAAACGGGATGTTGGACGTGATTGAGCAAGTCCGCCAAAATCCCATTCCCCCAGCCGAGGTCGAGGCGGCCAAACGTTATCTTTTGGGGATTAAGAAAATAAGCCAGCAAACCTTGGTTCGGCGCCTAGACGAGGCGGTTTTTAACAAATTGTTGGGCTTGGGTTTGGATTTTGAGCGCCAGTACTTAAAAGCCATTGAGGCGGTGACCTCGGCGGATCTCCAAAGGGTGGCGACGAATTTATTGGGTTTTGAGCGAGGTTTTTACGGGGCCGCCGGGCAAGGGGATTTAGTGGAAAAAGCCTGGGCCGAAGTGGAGTCTAAAGAGTCTAAAGAGGCTGAGGCCAAAAATTGACCAACCCCAGATCTACCAACAATAGATCTACCAACTCAAGATCTACCGGCCAAACCAGCCGTCTAAGCTTTTAGCCGGCCCGCGGTTTTTTTATCGCCTTTTTTACCGCCCATTGGCTGGGGACTTGTCCCTGGCCAATGGGTATTTTTTTCTCTTATTGGAGCCTATTTTTTAAAACCCGGCGGTAATGGCTCAATAAGGCGATAATCTTTAAAAACTGGCCACAATAGTTCAATTGTGATACAATATTTTTGATCATCATTAGACCCGGGCTAAGGCGGTGACTAACTTTTTTTATCAAAAGAAAATATAGTGATTTCCAATACTTGGCTCTTGATTTTGGCCATGGCCGGGATTGGGCGCCCGGTCGTCAGCCGCGAAAGGGGCGAGAAGTTTAAAAAAGCTTAAATTTAGGCATATAAATTGCTATAGATTGGACTGGGATTATTTTTCATGGGCTCATTTTTTCTTGGCTTATTTTTTAGGAAATTATCCCCAGTCATTAGGCTCTTTTTTTCGCTCAATTAGTTTTTAAGGTGAAGCCCCATGGATGTCGCGACCATTATTGGTATCTTGTCATCAGTCGGCCTTTTGATTGTTTCCATCAACATGGGGGTGGGTATTGGGGCGTTTTTAGATTTGCCCTCTCTTTTGATTGTGGTGGGTGGCACTGGTTGCGCCACCATGATCAACTATCCCTTGCGGGATTGCCTGAATACCGTGTCGATATTGAAGAACGCGTTCGTGACGCGCGCGGTCACCATGGCGGACATCATCACTGGGTTTATCGCGTTTTCCGCCAAGGCCAGGAAGGAAGGTCTCTTATCTTTGGAAAACGACATCGCCGACGTGTCCGACGAGTTTTTGCGCAAAGGGCTCCAGTTGACCGTGGATGGCTTGGAGCCCCAAGCCATCGTGGATATTTTAGAGACCGAGATCGCTTTCCAAGAGTCTCGGCATCGGTTGGGGGCGGACATTTTTATGGCCATGGGTTCCTTCGCCCCGGCTTTTGGCATGTTGGGAACGTTGATTGGCCTGATCTCCATGCTTCAGCAAATGGATGACCCCTCGGCCATTGGCCCGGCCATGAGCGTGGCCTTGGTGACCACTTTTTATGGGGCCATTTTGGCGAACGTGGTTTTTGTGCCCATTTCCGGTAAATTGCGGGCTCGCTCCAAAGCGGAAACCTTGATTAAGGAGTTGATTGTCCAGGGCATTTTAGCCTTGTGCCGCGGGGACAACCCGCGGATCATCGAACAGAAGCTGCACGCGTTCATTCCGCCGGCGGCTCGAATTTCGGCTTTTAGGTGACCTATGGCCAGAAAACGCCCCCACCAAGAGGATACCCCTAATAGTGACTCTACCATGGTTCTTTTCACGTCCATCTCGCTGATTTTGTTGACTTTCTTTATTATGATGACCACTAAGGCCAATTTTGACGAAACTAGATATGGCAAAGTGGCCCGTTCGGTCAGCGAAACTTTTGGCGTGTTAACGGGCGGGTTTACGGCCAATGGGGAGGCGACGGGTTTAGCCATCCACCAGACTAGCCTCGGGCATAAACCCGGCTCTTACGACCCTCAATTGGCTCAGATCCGGGCTCTTTTGGCCCCGAGCCTTAACGACGAGCGAGCCCGGATCGTCCATAAACAAGGCCAAAGGATCATTATATTATCCTCGGGGCTTCTTTTTAACGGCGACGAGGTGGAATTATCCCCAGAGGCTGAGACGACCCTACGGTCTTTCGCCCAGATCATGAAAACTTCCCAGATTCCGATTAGCGTGGAGGGTCACACCGATAATCTGCCGCCCCAGACCGAGGGCTCTGGCGACAATTGGGATATCAGCCTGGAAAGGGCTTTAGCCGTTTTACGGTTTTTGTCCGAGGAGGGGTTATCTTTGACGCGGTTATCGGCTTATGGCTATGGTGGCGAAAAACCCACGCGCGCCAACACTACCCCGGCCAATCGGGCGCGCAATAACCGGGTGGAACTGGTCTTGGATATGTCGGTCGCCCAGGAAGGGGCTTTAAAAAAATTGGCCGGCGAGGACACCTTGTTTAATTTTGACGGGTTTGAGTTTATTCTGCCGCGTCGACCAGGCCAGGAAGAAGAGGTGTACTGATGGCCCGCCGCGAGCCTGAGCCAGATCGATCCAACTTAAGCTCGCCGGGTTGGTTGTTGACTTTTTCGGACATGGTCACTTTGTTATTGACTTTTTTTGTTCTGATCATTTCTATCACGACCACGGATCCGAAAAGTTTGTCCGTGGATCGGGGGGAAGACCCCATCGATTCCACGGTTCAGGAGCGGATCGCGGGCTCTGGGGCTTTGGGGTTTTCCAACCCCGCGTTGTTGGCCCCGTTGGTGGAATTTTTGGAGAATCACGATAAATTGCCGCCCGACGCCATGATTGACCAAAGCGAGTTGAAGGAGGCGATTTTTCAGATTGACCCTCAGTCAGTTCCCAATTACCAGGAACTGAGACGGGTTATTAACGATTCTGTGTCTATTTTTCGCGATGAGCGAGGGTTAGTGGTGCGATGGGATAAAGCCGTGATCTTTCCTGAGGGCTCGGCCATCTTACGACCTGACACCTTACCGCTTTTGAGCCAGTTGGCCGCTTTGTTGAGTCGGTTAACCATGTCGGTTAGCGTGGATTGTCACACGAATCCTTTTTCCGAGCTGGAAGGTGGCGTCTCGGTTTGGGCTTATAACCTGTCCGCCAGACGGTCTCGGGTGGTGATGGATTATTTCACGGATCTGGGGTTGCCCGCCGCTCGGTTTCGCTTAGGAGCCTTTGGTGGCGGTCGACCGGTGACCATGGAACCGTCGGCGGGGGCGCGCAATAGCCGTTTGGAGATTGTCATCTATCGCCCCGCTAAAAGTTCCTGGAAAGGATGACGCTTTATGTCGGAAAAGAAAAAACCCAATGAGCCGCAAGCTAAAGCTCAAGCCGCCAATAAAGACCATGGGGCCGCCAATCCCCCGCCTAAATCCGGGCTGGGCAAAATCTTAGTCATCGCCTTGGTGGCCATGGCGATTGGCGGGGCGGGAGCTTTCGCGCTGTTGAAAACCGTTTTCGCCCCGACCGATGGGGCGGCGCCGGTCGCCCAGGCTCCGGTGGATACGGCGGCTTCCCAGGTCGAGGAGGAGGAGCCCATCGTGGCCCCCACCAAGGGGGGCTCGGAAGTGGGTTCGCCCAGCGCCTCGGCGACCGGTCATGGCGCCGCGGCCGAGGGAGCTCCCGCGGCTCCAGTTGGCCCCATCACCGTGGAGCTGAAACCTTTTACCACTAACCTTAATGAGCCCTCTGGCCGTCGGTTTTTAAAGGTGACCATTGGGATGGAAGTGGATAATCAGGAAGCCGTGGATGAGCTGAACAAAAAAATGAGCGACATCCAGGACAGCGTCTTGATTCTTTTGTCGAGCCAGTCGCTGGAGGATATTCACAACGTGGATGGCAAAGAAAGGTTGCGCGGCCAGATTCTTAACCGCACTAATAGCTACATGACGAAAAATAAGGTTAAGAAAATAAAGTACTCGGATTTTATCATCCAATGAGGCCATCATCCCATGACGTCATTAGCCTATGACGTCATTAACCAATGACGCCATCAACTAGCGTGGTCACTCATCTAGCGTTGTCCTCAGCCAGCGCTGTCCCAATCCAGCGTTCGCGAATCGAGTGTTTTTATTTGTCTAGGAACGTAGGCGGAGCTTATGGCCAAGATATTGACCCAAGAAGAGGTGGACGCCCTTCTCAAAGGTATGGGTGGCGGCGAGGTGGAAACCGAATCCGACAACACCACCGACCAATCCGGGATAACGCGTTACGATCTGACTAATCAGGATCGCATCATTCGGGGCCGCATGCCGACCCTAGAGATTATCAACGACCGTTTCGCCCGATTTTTCCGGCAAACCATGTCCACGGCTCTGCGGAAAGTCATTGACATCTCGGCCTTTTCCATCAATATGGTTAAATTTGGGGAGTTCATGCGCGGTTTACCGGTGCCGACTAGTCTCCACATCTTCAAAGCCGAGCCTCTCCGAGGCCACGCCATCATGGTTATTGAGACCAAACTGGTTTTTAATTTGGTCGATAGTTTTTTTGGTGGTCGGGGACGGGGTTATATAAAGGTTGAAGGCCGGGATTTTACCCCTATTGAATCAAGGTTAGTCACAAAAGTCATAAAGATGGCTTTGGATGATTTGGAAAGGGCTTGGAATCCAGTTCATCCTTTGACTTTAAGTTACGTTCGGGGGGAAACTAACCCCCAGTTCGCCTCGGTGGTGGCTCCCACGGAGGTGGTTTTGGTGGTTAAATTCGAGGTGGAGTTAGAGCAAACCGTGGGCACGTTAATCATCTGTCTACCTTACGCCACCATTGAGCCCATTCGCTCCAAACTATACGCGGGGTTTCAAAGCGATCAGTTGGAAGTGGACACGGCCTGGATTTCTCGTTTCATTGAGCGCGTGCGGGAAGCGGAAGTCAACATGGTGGTGGAATTGGGCCGGACGACCATCACCACCGAGGAACTGATGGGACTAGCCATTGGGGACGTCATTATGTTGAAGCGCGATGTCTATGAGCCTTTGGAAGTCAACGTCGAGGGCGTTCCCAAGTTTAAGGTTCTCATCGGCTCCTCGCGGGGCCAGAAAGCCGTTAAGATTCAAAGCGACATTCCCCCCCGTATTTGGGAGGATTGAAAAACCAAAATGGTCAACACTAAACTGGTTTTGGGGAGCGAGCCATGGCTGACGACAAACCCAATCTAACTCAAAGCGACCTGGATCGGTTGATGGCCGAGGATCCGGGACTGGCCCAGGACTGGGGCGATCCCGGGCCGACCTCCATGCCGGCTGGGGAATCCGGTTTAGGCGAAAGTCCCTTTGGCCCACCCCCACCCACGGCGGATGGGGCGGCGCGGCCCTTGGATTTTATTTTGGACATCCCTTTGGAGATTTCCGTGGAACTGGGCCGCACGCGCATGATCATCAACGATCTTTTACAATTGGGGCAAGGTTCGGTGATTGAGCTGAGTAAACTGGCTGGGGAGCCGTTGGAGATATTCGTTAACGGTAAGCTCGTGGCTCGGGGCGAGGTGGTGGTGGTCAATGACAAGTTTGGGGTGCGGGTGACGGATATTGTTAGCCCCATGGAGCGAGTCAAGAGTTTGAGTTAGCGGATGTTAGGCGGGAGTTTTTGAGGCAGGTGTTGTTATGCGCGTTGTTTGTTTAATGGGGTTTTTGATTTTGGGGCTTTTGGCGATTCCCTTGGCTGAGGCCCAATCCGAGCGGGCGAGCGCTAGGCCAGGGAAAACTAGCCCAGTGGCGACTAGTCCCAAGAAAACTAATCCAATGGCGACTAGTCGCAAGAAAACTAGTCCAGTGGCGACTATTCCAGTGGAAACTAGCCCAGTGGCGAATATTTCAGGTGTCACTAGCCCAGTGGCGACTAGTTCAGGGGCGACTAGTTCAGGGGAAGTTGAGCCAAGGGAAATTGTTCCAGAAGAAATTGACCCAGGAGAAATTGATCCAGAGGAAATTGACCCAGGGGAGGTTGATTCAGAGGAAATTGATCCAGAGGAAATTGTTCCAGAGGAGACTAGTCCAGGCGAAACTGATCCAGTGGCGACTAGTCCAGAGGCGACTAGTCCAGAGGATTTTAATCTAGCCGAACGAGAGCCAGCGCCAGCCAACTCAACGGACGCCAGTTCAGCGGACGCTAATCCAGCGAACCCGATAATCTCTGAGTACCTAGCCCCACCCAGCCCGCCGCCTATCCCCATCGCCCAAGGCGCCCAGTCCTTTCTAGCGCCGCCTTTAAACGGGGAAATGGGTGGCTCGACCAAAGCGCCCGGCGAGGTTACGGGCGGGGCAATTAGTAACTCAGCGGCCGTTCCCCTTCCCCCCGCCCAGACGACCCTCGCTACCCCAACCCCAGCGCCGGTTTCGACCGCGCCGATATCCCCGGGAGTGGCGGCGCCGGTGGGGCCACCGAAAACCCCTGACCGTCCTACGCCAGTGGAGTTTAGTAGCCCAGACTTCGACATTTGGGGAACCAATATGATCGGGGTTCTGGGGGCCTTTCTTCTAGTTTTGGCTCTCCTTTTGCTCTTTTTGCGACTCATTGGTCGAATTGGCAAAGGCCGCGCCAAAGCTGGCCGGGTTTTCACCTTGCGTGGCACCATGGCCTTGGACTCCCGGCGATATCTAGCGGCCGTGGAAATCGATGGTCAACTTTTGGTGGTGGGGGTGACGCCGGATCGTTTAACGGCTTTGGGTCAATGGCCTCTCGTCTTGGAAGATGAGCCTTTCCAGGATCTGCCGCCGGAGCCGACTAAGTTTATCCAACCGCCGGAAAAACCTCGTAAAGTCGCGCCGGCTAAATCCGCGCCGCCAAAAAACGCGGCGCCGAAAAACGCCCTCGCCCCGCTGGCCCCATCGAAGGCTGAGCTTAACGCCGTCGCTGTTAACGCCACTAATGTTTCGGCGCCTATCGAGGAGCTCTTTGAGGAGCGGCTCGCCGCGGGGCCAGTTTTGGTTAAACCGGAAACGGGAGCGCGACCGGCCGTGGGGGCTCGGAATTTGACCCCAACCCCGCCAGCGGCCCCGGATTTAGGGTTTGAGCCTAGGCCGTCGGAGCCGAAGGTGGCGCGACCAGCGATTGACCCTGAGTCGTCCATCTCCTTGGTCGATCTATTAGATCCCCCCGAGCCCAGAATCGTCTCCCCGGCCAAAGCTATTAAATCGGCGCGGGTGGAGGAAATTGAGTTGGATCTGTTGGAGCCTGGTTTGGACATTGCCGATCCGGGCCACGACGATGAGGAGCCAGACGCGCTGGATTTTTCTTTGACTTTAGATGACGAGCCTTTCATGGGTTCAGAGACGAATGACGATTTTCTGGGCGTAGTCGATTTAGACCCGCCGCCCAGACGTCGTTAACCCAAGGGGTGATTTTAGTTGACTCTCTTTTAGTTGGTTCTATTTAGTGTTTTTAGTATTTAGGAGAGTCTAATCTAGCCTTTAACTGACCTATAACCAATATTTCGCCATGGTGGCGAGGTGACTGGGGAAAAATGACACCCAATCTTTGTCAAAACGCCGCGCGAAAGTTTTGGCCCGTCCGCTTAGGCTTAGGGTTAACCTTGGGGTTGACCCTGGGCCTAGTCCTTTTTCTCGCTACCGGCGTTGAGGCCCAGACCGCGGGAACCGGTAACCTCGTGCCCATCCCCACCATCAGTTTAAGTCTGGATCAGGTGGATGACCCTGACCGTCTGGCCACGGTCATCAATGTCTTGTTTTTGCTCACCATTTTAGCTCTGGCCCCTTCTATTATGGTTATGATGACCTCTTTCGTCCGGATCGTGGTGGTTTTTGGCTTTTTAAGGCAAGCCATGGGCACTCAACAGACCCCGCCCAACCAGGTGATCATCAGTTTAGCCCTGTTTATGACTTTTTATTTGATGCTGCCGGTTTGGCGAGACATCGAAAACCGCGCCTTTAAACCTTTCATGAGCAATGAGATTACCCAAGCCGAGGCCATTAAACGGGCGTTGGAGCCGGTTCGCGAGTTTATGTTTTTGCAGACCCGAGAAAAGGATTTGGCCCTCTTCATGCGGATCGCCGGGGAAGCCAAACCTTTGAACAAGCTTGAAGTCCCGACCATGAGCCTGATTCCGGCCTTTATTATTTCTGAGTTAAAAACCGCTTTTACCATCGGGTTTTTGTTATATATGCCTTTTTTGGTCATCGACATGGTGGTGGCCTCGGTTCTTTTGTCCATGGGCATGATGATGCTCCCGCCGGTGATGATCTCGTTACCGTTTAAACTGATGCTGTTTGTTCTAGTGGATGGGTGGAACCTCCTGGTGGGTTCCATCGTGCGCAGTTTTGGGCCCATCGGGGGGGTGGGTTAAGGCGGGCGGGGTTTTTAGGCCCTTGGCTGGGGGTATTATATTAGTTGATGGGGCTGTTTCTTGGGAACGTGGATTGACGGTTGGGGTAAGGCTGGGGTGAGGAGCTAATGAGGAAATTATTATGACCACCGAGTTTGTCATCGATTTTGGACGCGGCGTGATGGAGTTAATCATGACTTTATCGCTGCCGATGCTTTTGGTGGGCTTGGTCATTGGTCTTTTAGTCAGCGTTTTCCAGGCCACCACCCAGATCCAGGAAATGACCCTGCAGTTCATTCCCAAGATCGTCTGCATCTCCTTGGTATTGGTGGTCGCCGGTCCTTGGTTGTTGGATAAACTGATTGAGTACACGGAAAACATCCTAAAGCGTTTTCCCGAGTGGATCCGGGCCGCCGAGGGGTTGGCCATCCCGGGCTTATTGCCGAGTGGGCTGTAAAGGAGTTTTCGGGTGGGGGCTCCGGTCATCAACGCCGACGAGTTTGTAGGTTTTATTTTGGTTTTGATCCGTCTGTCGATGGTGGTGGCTTTGGCTCCCATTTTGGGCAGCCCCAACCTTTTGACCGAGGCTAAAGCGGCCTTGGCTTTAACTTTGGCCTTGGTTTTGGCGCCGACCGTCAATTATCAGGCCAGTCAAATGACCATGAGTTTGTGGGGCTTGGCCATGTTGGCCGTGGGGGAGATGATCATTGGCTTAGTTCTGGCCACCATGGTGCGTTTGGTTTTGGAGACCGCTAACCTGGCTGGGGAGTACTTAAGTTTTCAGATGAGCCTAACCATGGTCAATCTCATGGATCCCCAGAGTGGAACTCAGGTGCCGATCGTTTCTCGGTTGGTTTATATCATTTTTGTCTTGCTATTTTTGTTTGCCAATGGCCATTATTTGGTTTTACAGGCCTTGGCCGATAGTTTTAAAGTCGCCCCCGTGGGGTCTTTGAGTTTTGATCGGCCCCAGTTGTTCACGGAGTTAATGTTGTCGGTGGGCCGAATGTATATCTTGGCGGTCAAGATCGCCGCCCCGGTGGTGGGGCTATTGTTTTGCGTTAAAGTGTCCTTTGGGATCGTCGCCAAGGCGGTTCCCCAGATGCAAGTGTTGTTTGTGGGCATGCCGCTTTATATTTTAGCCGGGCTGTTAGTGATTGGTTTTTCCATGGATTTTTGGCCGCGGTTGATTGGCCAGGGGTTGTTTGAGGCGCGACAAGCCTTGGCTCGGGCGCTGGGGTTGTTGGCCCCAACTGGAGCGTTTAGCCCATGAGCGAAGACTCGGGCGAAAAAACTGAGGAGGCCTCGGGGCATAAACTGTCCCAGGCCCGTCAGAAAGGCCAAGTTCCCAAAAGCCAGGAAATCACGGCGGCGGTGGTTTTGTTGGCCGCGGGTTTTTTTCTCTTAGTCATGGCCCCGGTGGGTTGGGATCGCGTGGTGGGCGTTTACCGGCACATTTATACTTTAGCCTCGTCCTCCACCTCCTCGGGGCGGGAGCTGGATTTTTTTCTCATTGGCCGTTTGATTGTCAAGGAGTCTTTAATTCTGGTTTTGCCCTTGGCCGTAACCGTTTTGGTGGCGAGCGTGGCCATCAATGTTTACCAATTGGGCGGTTTTATGATGGTGGCCTCGAGCTTAGTCCCCAAACTGGATAAACTCAACTTTATCGCCGGAATTGGCCGGATGTTTAAGCTGAGAACTTTGGTGGACTGCGTTAAGAGCGTTTTTAAGATGACCATCATTTTTTTGATGGGTTATCTGGTGATCCGCGACCATCTGGAGGATTTTGTCCTGATGGTGGACATGAGCGCGATCGCCATTGGCTATTTGGTCATGTCCATCGCGGTGGAGTTATTTTTTAAGACGTGTTTATTGTTGTTGATTTTAGCCGCCATGGATTATGGCTACCAACGTTGGCAGTTCATGCAGGACATGAAAATGACCAAACAGGAGGTCAAAGACGAGTATAAGCAAATCGAGGGGGATCCCATTGTTAAAAATCGGATCCGCCAAGCCCAAAGAGAGGCCAGTAAAAAAAGGCAGCTGAACCAGGTGCCTAACTCGGACGTGGTCATCACTAACCCCACCCATTACGCCGTGGCTCTTTTGTATGATCAAACCCAGGCTCCGGCCCCGGTGGTGGTGGCCAAGGGGCAAGATTTTATGGCCCTCCGCATTAAAGACATCGCGAAGGAAGCCAAAGTCCCCATTGTGGAAAACCGTCCCTTGGCCCAAGCCCTATATCGCTCCGTCGAAGTGGGGCAGGTCATTCCCGCGGAGTTTTATAAAGCCGTGGCCGAAGTTTTAAGTTACATCTATCGAGTTAAGGGTAGGAAAAAACGTGGCTGAAGGTCTATTGGCTCGTTTGGGTCAAACTTTTTCCAACAAATCCATTGGCGACGTCGTCATGGGCTTGGGCGTGGTGGGGATCATCATGGTCTTCCTGTTCCCCTTGCCTACCGGGGCCATGGATCTGTTGTTGACCTTCAATGTGACCATGTCCGTCATCGTTCTTTTGACCGCTTTGTATACCTTAAAACCGTTGGATTTTTCCATTTTTCCCTCCTTATTGTTGATCTTGACGCTATTTCGTTTGGCCTTAAACATCGCCTCGACCCGGTTGATTTTACTTAATGGCGACCAAGGCTCTAACGCGGCTGGGGAAGTCATTGAGGCCTTTGGCAATTTTGTGGTCGGTGGCAACTACGTGGTGGGCATTATCATTTTTGTTATTTTGGTGATTATCAATTTTATGGTTATCACCAAAGGCTCCGGCCGTATCGCCGAGGTGGCCGCCCGTTTCACCTTGGACGCCATGCCGGGCAAGCAAATGGCCATTGACGCCGATTTGGCCGCTGGCTTAATCCAAGAAGCCGAGGCTAAGGCTCGTCGGGAAGTCATCGCCCGCGAGGCGGATTTTTATGGGGCCATGGACGGCGCCTCCAAATTTGTGCGGGGGGACGCCATCGCGGGCATCCTGATCACGTTAATCAATATTATTGGTGGTTTTATTATTGGCGTCTTGCAGTTGAATATGGCCCCGGCCCAGGCGGCCACCACTTACACCATCATGACCGTGGGCGACGGTTTGGTCAGCCAGTTGCCCTCGCTAATGATTTCCACGGCCGCGGGCGTTATTGTTAGCCGGGCGGGCTCGGAATCGGCCATGAGCCGAGATTTCGCCACGCAGTTCACCTTAAGGCCGGAAGCTTTGGCCCTGTCCGGCGGGGTGGTTTTTTTTCTGGGTTTATTGCCTGGTTTGCCGACCATAGCTTTTGGTTTAACGGGTTTAACCATTTTGTCTTTAGCCTACGCTCTCCATCGGCGCCGCCGACTCGCCGAGGCCTTGGGCGCTAGTCCCCGGGGACCGGGAGCTGGCCCGCCCGCCGGCGGGGCCGCGGGCCCTAGCCCCACCTCTGGCCCCACCCCCAGTGGCTCCCCGCCAGGCTCGCCGCCCATGGCCACCGCCACGCCCCCACCGGCCGAGAAAGTGGAGGCTTTGTTGCCGTTAGACGTTTTGGGGTTAGAGGTTGGTTATGGCCTCATCCCTTTGGTGGATGAAGAGCAAGGCGGGGAATTGTTGGAAAAGATTAGAACCATCCGGCGCCAATTCGCCCTGGAAGCTGGTTTTATCGTCCCGCCCATGCATGTGCGGGATAATCTGCAGTTAAGGCCTGGGGAATACGCCATTCTTATTAAAGGTAACGAAGTGGCCCGAGCCGAGATGATGATTGGCCACCAATTGGCCATGAACCCTGGGGACGCGCGGAAAAACATGACGGGTATCACCACCTTTGAGCCGGCTTTTGGGTTGCCGGCTTTATGGATTCCCGACGAGCGCAAAGACGAGGCCCAGCACGCGGGTTGGACGGTGGTGGAAGTGGCCACGGTGATGGCCACCCATTTGACCGAGGTGGTTCGCAAACACGCGGACGAGTTATTAAGTCGCCAAGACGTGCAGAAGCTTTTGGATGGCGTCTCCCAAGCCAACGACAAAGTGGTCGAGGAGTTGGTGCCGAGTTTATTGACTTTGGGCCAAGTCCAAAAGGTGCTCCAGAATTTGTTAAAAGAACGCGTCTCCATTCGGGATATGCCCTCGATTTTAGAGGATTTGGCCGATCACGCGGCTTTGACGCGCGACACCGACCTTTTGACCGAGTTTGTGCGCCAAAAATTAGCCAGAAGCATTATTCGCAATTACGTGACCACTTCCGGGGAGTTACCGATCTTAACCATTGGGCAGGATATTGAGGAGGCCCTTTCCCGCTCCATCAACGAGACGGAAAGAGGGGCCTATCTTTCCCTGGATCCGGACACGGGGCAGCGGATTGTCACCGCCATTAGCAACGCTTTGCCCCAATTGACTAATCAGAACTTACAACCTTTGGTTTTATGCTCGCCCATGATCCGGCGTTTCTTAAGGAAATTGACCGAGCGGTTCGTGGATAACTTGGTTATATTAAGTCACTCGGAATTGACCAGCAACGCTCGTTTGCGGATTATTGGCGAGGTCAATTTTAGCTACGCCGATTAAACGATTGTCGGACAGATTTGGCCGGAGTTTATGGAGTGGATAAATGATGATTGGGTCAATAAGAGTTTGGTCAGGAAGAGTTTGGTCAGAAAGAGTTTGATAAAGTAGAGTTTGGTCTGGGGGAGGTTTTATAGGTGGCTCAAAGGGAAAAACCGGAAAAAAGGGAGTGGCGGTTATGGCCTGGGCGCGCGAAGTCATGACCAGGGGCGACGGTTTAGGGAGCCAGTCGTTGGGGCTAATGAAGGCCCCGGCCGCGGGCGTTTTGGTTAGCCGGGCGGGCTCGGCGTTAGCTAGGAGCCGAGATTTCGCCCCTCAGCGCGCCTTAAGGCTTGAAGCTTTGGCCAAGCGCGGCGAGGGGGGCTTTTTTCTGGGTTTATGGCCTAATTTACTGGCCCTGGCTTTATTGACCCTAGCTTTACTGAGCCTCGCTTTACTGACCAGGGCTTTTGGCCGAAGAAAGGGTTTACCGAGATGGCTGGCGCCTAACTCGCTTATTTTAAGTCACTGGGCCATGACCGGCGACGCTAGCTCGCGGATTATTGGCGGAGTTAAGCTCGGCTATGCGGATTAAACGGTTCGCGGCCCAGACTTTGCCGATGGTTATTGAGCGGATCAAAGAGGAGTTTGGTCTGGGGGCGGTTATTTTGTCGCAACGGGAAAACCCGGAAAATGGCTTGGTGGAGGTGACGGCTGGGGTGCGCGAAGAAGATCTGCCCGATAACCTGGCCCGAAAAGCCCACCGGGAATCGGAAGCGCCCTTGGCGGCCAAACCCCCCAAACCCGTCTCCCCAGGCACGCCCGTGGGCTCAGGTTTAAAGGCTTACCGGAACGCGGCCTCCATGGGACGTTCGGCCAATAAGGAGAGCGCTCTAGATTCGGTTAATTGGCTGGAGGTAAAAGAGGAACTGGTCGGCTCCATCAATTCTGGGATTGGCCAATTGCGGGAATTGATTTTGGATTTGGCCCATCGCCAAAGTTTGTCGGAAAAATGGCGCGATCGAGGGGATTTGATTCATCTGTATCGCCAGTTGTTAGCCACCTCGCTTGAGCCAGAGTTGGCTCGGGATTTGGTGGAAAAAGCCGCGGAAAGCCTGGCCGCCTGGGGTGGGGAGCTGGGGGGGCAACTAAGGCGAACAGTCCGGCCCCTCTTACGGGCTAAAGAGGGAGCTTGGCCCAGGACACTGGCTATTTTAGGGCCCAGTGGTTCGGGGAAAACCACGGTTTTGGTAAAATTGGCCGCTCTAGCCCAGAAGAAGGGTCTGAAGGTTTCGGCCATCACCTTAGACACTTTGAAACTGGGCGCGGCTGGTCAGTTGGCTCAGTACGCCCGGATCATGGGGCTGGGTCTTAAGGCTTGTCAAAGTCGGGCTGAGTTGGACGAGGCTCGCGAGCTTTTTGACAACGCGGATTTAATTTTAGTGGACACCTCGACCCGGGATTTTTTGGGGGCGGGCCAACTAGAGCTTTTGGCGGGGACGCGGGCCCAAACCCTTTTAGTCTTGCCGGCTAACCTAAAGACGGAAGATTTAATGGAAGTTTATCAAAGGGCCATGGGGCCAGATCTGTGGGCCGTGGTTTTTAGTAAACTAGATGAGACCAAAACTTTAGGCGGTCTTTTGTCGTTGATTATCCGGGTGGGGCCGTCGTTAGGGTTTTTTTCCACTGGCCCCCGGATTCCGGAGGATTTTAGCGTGGCCCAGGCGGACAAGTTTTTGGATTTGTGGCTAGCGCCCCAAATGGAGGAAGGTTTGGACAAATGAGCGAAGCGAAAGTGGCGTTGGCTGACGCGAGGGCTAAACCGGTTCGGGTAGTGGCCGTTTCCAGCGGCAAAGGCGGGGTGGGCAAGAGCAATATCACCTTGGGCCTGGCTTTGGCTTTGGCGAGCCTGGGTAAAAAGATCTTGGTCTGGGACGCCGATTTGGGTTTAGCCAACACTGATGTCCTCTTGGGCGTCCGCGCCCAGTATACCATCCACGACTGGCTCAAGGGTGAAAAGACCCTGCGGGAGATTGTCATCACTGGCCCATTGGGCGTAAAAATTTTACCCGCGGCCAGTGGGATCTTGGAGTTAGGGGAGATTAGCGAAGCCGACAAACAACGCCTGATTTCCGAGTTTGAGGCCTGGCGGGAAGATTTGGATTTTTTGCTCATCGACACGGCCGCGGGGATCGGGCCCAACGTTATTTTCTTTAATCTGGTTTCCCAGGAGCGTCTGGTGGTGGTGACCAATGAGCCCACCTCCCTGACCGACGCCTACGCCTTGATCAAGGCTTTATCCACCAAACACGACCAAAATCAATTTTATATTGTCCCCAATATGGTGCGCGGGGCCAAGGAGGCGAGGGCTATTTTTGAGCTCCTAAGTAACGTGTCGGGTTTATATTTATCCAAGGTCTCTTTGGATTTGGCCGGTTTCTTGCCGTTCGACGAGGCGGTGCCCGCCGCCGTTAGGGCGCAAAAACCTTTTTTCATCAAATCCCCGGACGCTCCAGTCACTAATAAGATTAAGGATCTGGCCGTTTACTTGTCCCAGAAAACCCCGCCCGGGTTTGGCGGTGGGGGCTTGGTTTTGTTTTTAAATCGGCTGGTCTCTCGGCCCCGGCTGGTGGACTAATGGGTAGCGGAGCGACCTATGGCCCCACTGGCCAAATGGATAAAAGTCAGTGGGCGATCTTATCCACCGAAGAGCGGGCTCGAAAAGTGGAAGAGTACTCGCCCTTGATCCATTATATAGCCGATCGCCTGGCCTCGCGCTTGCCGTCCCACATCAGTAAGGAAGAGCTCATCTCTTCCGGCGTGATGGGTCTGATCGACGCGATTGATAAATTCGACGAGTCACGCAACATCCAGTTCAAAACCTACGCCGAGTTCCGGATCAAAGGGGCCATGATCGACGATCTGCGGAACATGGACTGGGTGCCCAGAACGATTCGGCGTAAATCGACCGAGTTAGAAAAGTTGTGGCGACGGTTGGAATTGGAGTTGGGGCGTCCGCCTTCGGACGAGGAATCGGCCGAGGCCATGGGGCTAAGCGTTTCGGACTATCTGCGGGTTCTAGACGAGGTTTACATGGTCAACATGCTGGATCTGGAGGCCTTTAAGATCGACGAGCCGGGTGGCTCTCGGGAAAGCGCCGACATTTACAGCGTTTTGGCCGATGACTCGGCCTTGGACGCGCTAACCGTGTTGGCTCAGGAGGAAGTGCGCAAAGTCTTGATCAAGGCCATCGATGACTTGCCGGAGAAAGAAAAGATGGTGGTGTCGCTCTATTATCATGATGAGATGACTATGAAGGAAATTGGCCTGATCATGGGGTTCACCGAGTCGCGGATTAGCCAGCTACACACTAAAAGCGTTATTCGCTTGCGTGGGTATATAAACAATTATTTTGAGTCACATAACCACTCTTAAAGGTTAATTTAACGCTAAAACTGGCGTTTTAGTTAAGTGACTGACTGGTAATATTTAGTGAGACGGTTTAACTAGGCCATTTAGCTAGGCAGTTTAGCTAGTAAATTTAACTAAGACAAGGAGTTCAGATCCATTGGCTAGCGAATCCCACCAACCTCCGCCCATCGACGATTGGGATAGCTTAACGCTGGATCCCGATGTTGACGATTGGGATGAGACGCCGCCCACGCCAGTTGATGGCCAGAAGGGAGGTGGGGCTAACTCTAAGCCTATGGAATTGACGGAACCGCCCAAAACCGCCGAGGACACGTTTGATATTGTTAGCGATGAGCCACCGGATTGGTTGGACACGCCTAATAAAGTTCCCGCTCCTCAGCCGCCGCGTCCCCAAGTGGTCGATGATTTTGACGACCAGGACGAATTTTTGGATCTGTCGCCTTTAGAAGCCCAAGATGGCTCGCCAGATCCCCAGCTAGGTAACGCGCCTGGGGGGGCCATCTTACCGCGATCCAGCCAAGTAGAAGATTCCTTGGACACGCCGGCTTTTCCTGACGCTTTAAAATCAATACCCCAAGCCACCTCGCCTGACGATTCTTTGGACACCCCAACCTTTCCAGATGTTTCTGATCAAGAAACCAAGACCGTGATGGCCTCGTTGGGCGATTCCTTGGCTGACTCCACCCCTTCCGCCTCGCCCAAGGAAGCCAAGGTTGATTCCCATGACCACTTGTCTGAGTTTGACGAGGTTTTAGCCCCTTCGTCCGCGAAGCCTGAGCCTGGCCAAGAAGCTAGCGACCCGCCGAAGCCCCCCCAAGATCAAGACGCGGCGGCGCGGTTGAAAGACAAAGACGGTTTGGCCGATGGGGAATCGCCGCCGTTGACCGAGGATTCGAGTAGGAACGATTTTTTAAAAAGTTTAATAGATTTTGATGAAGAAGACGCTCCCAAAAAAGTTGAGTTGGATCTTGATGGAATCTATAATGAGGCTAAGAAGGAGGCGGATAACTTAAGTCCAGAGGCCACGCGGATACCGGAAGAGGTTCCCAGCCAGCCCGAGGAAAAAGCCGTGGAGCCACCGGCCCCGGATAACTCTAAACCGCCAGTGGTCAAGTTCGCTCGGTATAAAGTGGCGATCTTTATCTCGATTGTGATGGTGGCTGTGGCGGGCCTAAGTTTTGGCGTTTACCGGATCTTTTTTAATAAGCCGGTTGAGGCTCCCCCACCGAAGGTGGAGTATGAGATACCAGACGATATCGCCCGACCTCGGGTTAGGGTTCCAGGCGTGTTAACTATGGATAGGTTTTATATCAGTCTTGGTGAAGAACCAAATCGAGTATTGGTGGAAATGGAGATAATTCTTCATTATCAAGATGATTCGATAGTTCAAATAATTAATTCTGAATTAGTGGTCGTTAGAGATTTGATTTTTAGATTAACTAGAGCAATGAAGCCTTCAATTATAAATGAAATGGAGGAAAGAAGGCAATTGCAGGCTAATTTATTGGCAACGCTTAATGATTTACCTCAGTTACATAGTGATCCGACTGATCCCGCTCTAACCTACGTTCAGATCAGTCTTTTGAAGAAGAGATGATGGCGCGGGGAAAGAGGATAAAATATTTGACTGGAAATTAGATAAAAAATTCCCGGGCGTTAGATAAAATTTACCTATACGAGTGAAAATAGATTTTATACAATATAAATCTATAAAAACGTTTATTTCTTATCCACATTGAGCGTCATGACCAGTTCTATTAGTGGAAAGGGACATCTTAGTATCGCGATAAAGCCAAGGTTATCGTGGAAGTGGGGATAACTATCGGTGGGCGGGATAAAGTTAGGGCCATCGCCAAGAAAAAAGAGGTTGATTGATCTTGAAAAGCCAGGGTTTGTTGATTTTTTTGAGTCTATAAAGTATCTTTTTTATGTAATACATTTTATATCTTTATTTATTCTATTTAAAGCATTATTATAATTTATTAAATTAATAGATTGGATTATCAACTATTATTATAAAAAATAAAATTTAGTATCTTTGTTTGTTGTTTTTAAATTTATAGTATGAATTGATAGTTTTAGAGCTGTTAATTTAATATTTTACTTTGATTAAGGTTAAAAAATATCTTTCTAGCTCTATAGGCTAATATTGATGGCTTCGCGAAAACCCTAGTTTAAGGGAAATCGTCAAGTAAAAGAGTAATAATTTCAATGACTTATAAATTAGAATTATTGAATTTTAGACTTTTCGCGAGACCATCAATATTTATTGATTGACAGATTGGATCCCTATGTGAAAACCCTGCCTGCCCCCTGACCCATGACGGAACAACTGTCGTTTCGGGGTCAAATCAAAAATAATTATATCAATTATCTCATTTTTCTATTGACTCGCGCCTAGGCGTGTATTATCATTAAGATCTA
>JAISYP010000146.1 GCA_031269825.1 Deltaproteobacteria bacterium | reverse complement strand
TCTATTAAGCTGATTTAAGATAATATTAAGTTTATATATATAATTACATATATATTTTAAGTTCCAATAATTACTAAAATTAAAGAGCGCCGATAATATTAATTAAGTAACCTAAAATTGCCTTTTCCCTAATTATCCGGCGAGCCCATGGGGTCGTCTGATCAAAGCTGGCGAGTCAGCTTTGGGATGTGGTTAGTAACCCGGAACCCAAAAAAAACGTCGTCGAGTGGTGGGGAGCGACCGGAGACGCGAGAGCCGTCCGGAGATGACAACCCTGATTGGGCTTGTGGCGAGCGGGCGTATAGGTTGTCAATTCTAGAGGCCGGATCAATCGCGGTCAGCGCTAACGGATATTTCGACCGTTAAGGATTTGAGCCGTAAGATCCTACTTGACTTAAATAAACTTATATAAGGCTAAATAGATTGATATATGGTGAAAAATGGTGGAATGTTCTGAAGGTGAGTCGTTTAAGTGGGAAGACCGTTCTAGGGTGAGGCGCGGCCGACGGGATTTAGAGCCCGAATAGCCCTGAAGGTCGACGTTAGGTCGAGGTACATTGAGTTAGCGCGAACTAGACCGAGGGGTGGGATAAGGGTAAGGAGCGAATGGGCGCGAAAGGCTCTTTTCTGGTTAAAAAACGAGCTGACCGCCGTGGGGATATCCGCCTTCTGGCCCATCAGGGCTAAATTTTGGATGGAATGGGTAGTCCCCGGCACTTAGCCTACAAATACTGATTCGTCCATGGGAATAATCGCGTAGTCGCCAGGTTTTATCCGGTTAACAAAGCGAGCCAGAACGCCCACGACGATGGCGAGATCCTCTTTTTGGGAATCCAAAGAAGACGCCAAGTCGTCCGGAGGAGACGAGCCTGATTGGGTTTCGTGGCGAGCGGGCGTATTAGGTTGTCAAATCTAGAGACCGGATCAATCGCGGTTGGCGCTAACGGATATTTCGACCGATAAAGGGTTGAGCCGCGCGATCCTACTTGACTTAAATAAACTTATATATGGCTAAATTAGGTTGATATATGGTGATTGATGGTGGAACGCTTTTAAGATAAGACGTTTAAGTGGGCAGACCCTTCCATGGCGAGGCGCGGCTGGCGGGATTTAAAGCCCGAGCCCGAATAGCCCTGAAGGTAGACGTTAGGTGGGGAACATTGGGGTAGCGCGAACTAGACCGAGAGGCGGGCGGATGAGTAGGGGAAACACGGATGGAACGAAACTTATTGAATTTTATACTTATTTTTTAAATAGCGAAAATAAATATATTAAAATCAACAGGATAGGAAAATAAAGAAAACAATCCTCTTAGACTCTGAGGGCCTCTAAGACTCTGAGGGGCTCGCTCAGGACAAAAAAACGCCGACCATGTTAGAACAGCTTAACCCTTAAACAGGTCAAACTGAACATGGACGGCTAAAAACAATTTTGTGAGCTAGCGACTAAAAATTGTTCTTGATAAATTTCCACAAGGACGGAGCCGCCGCGTGGATGGAAAAAACCGACAAATGACATTCAATAGCCCGACGCGCGCCTAAGGGTAAGGCGCGAATGGGCGCGAAAGGCTCTTTTCCGGTTAAAAAACGAGCTGACCGCCAGTGGGGATATCCGCCTTCCGGCCCATCATGGCTAAATTCTGGATGGAAAGTGTAGTCCCCGGTCACTTCGCTTACAAATACTACCCCGTCCTGAGGAATAATCGCGTAGTCGCCAGGTTTTATCTGGTTAACAAAGCGATCCAGAACGCCCACGGCGATGGCGAGATCCTCTTTTTGGGAATCCAAATAATGTTCGTAAGCCTGACAAAGGAGATGAGATAATTGGCGTTTACCTTGAGCCTGGCTCAAATCTCCCACTCTGGGCCAACCAATGGCCACAATGCCCAACTCCAAGAAGTTGGTTAAGCGGTTAATGTAATTTGGCTCAGGCCTCACCACCCATAACTGTTTTATCATGTCAATGGATGCCCCTTTTAGGCAAAGATGGCCGACCCTAAAGGCCGGCTATATTGTCCGGCTGGCTCACCCAAAGTCACCAAGATTATAAACCTTTGATCGTTTAATATCAAGAGAAATAGCTCTTAGCTCCGATCCAAAGGGGGGGAAAATTAATATTTCGATTCAGAGCGACCAGTTTTTGGTAAAAAATAAAGGCCCTGGTTCACCAGGGCCTTGGAGGATTCCAAAAAATGGAAGCTTAGTACATGCCGCCCATGCCACCCATGCCTGGGCCGCCGCCGCCCATGGGGGGGGCCGGTTTATCTTCTTTCTTCTCAGCGATCATGCACTCGGTGGTCAACAGCAAGGAAGACACCGAAGCCGCGTGTTGAAGGGCGAACCGGGTGACCTTAGCCGGGTCAATGACGCCAGCGGCCATCAGATCCTCGTACTTGCCAGTGTCCGCGTTGAAGCCAGTGTTACCGCTTTCGTTACGGACTTTTTCGACCACGACGCTGCCCTCAAACCCGGCGTTGGCCGCGATCTGACGAAGGGGCTCTTCCAGGGCCCGACGGATGATGCTAACGCCTTGCTGGAACTCGTTATCCTTGGCGTGAACTTTCTCCAAAGCCGGGATACAGCGAACCAAGGCGACCCCACCACCGGGGACAATGCCTTCCTCGACCGCCGCCCGGGTAGCGTGGAGAGCGTCCTCAACCCGAGCCTTCTTCTCTTTCATCTCGATTTCCGTGGCCGCGCCAACATTGATGACCGCGACGCCGCCAATCAGTTTGGCCAAGCGCTCTTGGAGTTTTTCCCGGTCATAGTCGGAAGTGGTCTCTTCAATCTGAGCCCGAATTTGCTTGACCCGGCCTTCCAAAGCCGACTTGTGGCCGCCGCCATCAACGATGGTGGAGTTATCCTTGTCGACGTTGATCTTTTTGGCTTGGCCAAGATCTTTTAAGGTGATGGACTCAAGCTTGATACCAAGGTCATCGCTAATGACCTTGCCGCCGGTCAGAATGGCGATATCTTCCAGCATGGCCTTGCGGCGGTCGCCAAAACCAGGGGCCTTAACGGCGCAGGTGTGCAGGGTGCCACGGAGCTTATTGACCACTAAAGTGGCTAGAGCCTCGCCGTCCACGTCCTCGGCCACGATCATCAGAGGCCGCCCTTGCTTGGCGATTTGCTCAAGAATGGGCAGCAGATCTTTCATGGAGCTGACTTTTTTCTCCACCAAGAGCAGATAGGCGTCTTCGAGGTGGACAACCATTTTTTCGGGATCGGTCACAAAGTAGGGGGACAGGTAGCCGCGGTCAAACTGCATGCCCTCGACCACATCCAAAGTGGTCTCCATGCTCTTGGCCTCTTCCACCGTGATGACCCCTTCTTTGCCAACTTTATCCATGGCCTCGGCGATGATGTTGCCGATGGTGGGATCGTTGTTGGCGGAGATGGTGCCAACCTGGGCGATTTCTTTCTGATCCTTGGTGGCTTTGCTCATCTTGCGCAGTTCGGTGGTGGCCGACTCCACCGCCGCGTCAATGCCGCGCTTTAAGGACATGGGGTTGACGCCAGCCGCGACCAATTTCTGGCCTTCCCGGTAAATGGATTGGGCGAGAACCGTGGCCGTGGTGGTCCCGTCGCCAGCCAGATCAGAAGTTCTGGAGGCCACTTCCTTGACCATTTGGGCGCCCATATTCTCGAACTTGTCCTCCAGCTCGACTTCCTTGGCCACGGTCACGCCATCCTTGGTGATGGTCGGAGAGCCGAAGCTCTTCTCCAGGATGACATTGCGGCCTTTGGGGCCAAGCGTCACCTTGACCGCGTCGGCGAGAGTGTCCACGCCCCGCATAATGGCTTCGCGGGCCTTGACATTATATTTGATCTCTTTAACGGACATATTGAGAAATCCTCCTAATAGGAACGGGTGGATATTTTTGAGCCAGGGCCAAAGAGTCCTGGGGAAAAGTCTTGACGGCTTGATCTTTAGGTCAATAAGCCCACGCGCCGGGAACTATATATATAGACACAGTTTTAAAACTCGGCGCCGGCTGACCAGGCTACTCGAGGATGCCGAAGATGTCGTCTTCCCGCATGATCAGATATTCTTCGCCGTCCAGCTTAATCTCAGTGCCGGAATACTTGCCGAAAAGAATGTGATCCCCCGCCTTGGCCCCAGACTTGACCCGGGTGCCATTATCCAGCAGCTTGCCTTCGCCCACGGCGATGACCTTGCCCTGCTGGGGCTTTTCTTTAGCCGTGTCCGGAATGATGATGCCGCCCTTGGTTTTTTCCTCTTCTTCCAGGCGCTTGACCAGGATACGATCCGTCAATGGACGAAGATTCATGAGTGACTCCTTTCCGCTCAAATAGTTTTCGCGGACAAATGGCCAATAAGTCTGGCCTGATTAAGTGTCTCCGGCCTAAAATGGACGGATTTAATTGAATTATTAAAGATTAGTGGGATTTTAAACCCCAATCAAGGCTTAAGTTTAGGCGTTTAGGGGTCGTAAAAATTAGCGCTCGCGACCCTAGTCTGCCAAGCAAAAGCTAATATAAACATTGGTCGACGATTGTCAAGAGGTAGGAGAAAAAAAATAATATTTTTTTTGGTCGAACTGAAAAAAAGAGGATTTCTAATAAACCGCCCTTAAGCTAGCCAGGCTTCGCCTCCGAGTCATGAATCTTTGACCGATGACGCTCGCTCAACCACAACATTTAGTGGAATAAAATTGGTAATAACGCTATATATTGTCTGATTCGCGGTAAAAGACGAAAAATAACGGAGAACTAATCTGTTATGATAGTAAATAAGAATTATTAATATAAATATTGTAAAAATAATTTTATAAAAGATTTAACTAAATAAATTTTATTATTAAAAAATGAAATAATTTAGGCATAAAATGTGTATAAAAGTATTTACTGACCTTTAGAATAATAAATAAATAAAATAGGAGTTTAAATAGCTGAATGCTTCTTATCTTTGGAAATCAGTTATAAATTAGACGCTCATGATCGCGTGGGAAGATGGTTAAAGGGTTAAAGAATAAAAGAGTTTTGAATAACATTCGCGCTACCAAAAATTATAATATTGGACTGAAGTGATACATTTATAGACTAAAATAATTAAACTTGTTTCTAACTAGCTTGATATTTTAAATTTTCATTCTATAATTATATAATATAACGCGCGATTACTTCAATTAACTCCACTGAAACTGCCAACGCTGAACCGAAACAAAAATTCGGGGACGGGTCATAGAAAAAACATCTATTTATATTACTATACACAATATTAGGATATAAATAAATAAAAAAATACGATATAATAGATTTTATATTGGTCGCAATATTGATGATAATACATTAAGATATCAAAAAGTTATCTTTTATACCAAAAAATTATCTATTTAAATAAGCGTCAATTAGTCAATTTAAAAAAATATTCACATATAAAGCCTCCGCGCCGCCCTCCGTCTAAACCCTGATCTCTGAGAGGCGCTTGACCATTATTTTTAAACCTTTTCGGCGGCGCCCCTTGGGTGGCCAGGGTTTTGATTTCGGCTGTCCCTGTCCGACGGAGCTCACGGACAAACCATTTTGTTTTAAATATCAAATTAAAATCTAATAAATAAAAGATAATATATTTTATTATTAATTATCCAAAAACGCCTTAAGTTTATTCGGGATCTTTTGACCGAATGGGTTTATAATTTTGAATCAGAATTTTTGGTCAAGGGAGAAAAAATGGTCAATCCTGTTTGCCTCATTATTCGTGACGGCTGGGGACATCGAGAAGATCCCCAGGGCAACGCCGTTTTAGCCGCCAAAACCCCGTTCATGGACAGTGTCTTGGCGGATCGATCCGCTTGGACGCTCTTGGACGCGTCTGGGGAACCGGTGGGGTTGCCTGATGGCTATCAAGGATCCAGTGAAGTGGGCCACCTGAATATGGGGGCTGGTCGGATCGTTATCCAAGAGCTGAAGCGTATTGACGACGGACTCAGGGATGGAACATTTTTTAAACTCCCCAAATGGCGTGAATTGATTGAATATTGGCGGGAAAAGGCTGGAAAGCTGCATCTTTTGGGGTTACTTCAAGACGAAGGGGTTCACGCTCACCAAGAGCATCTTTTTAAGATCATCCGACGGGCGCGTCAAGAAAATCCCCAGGGTCAAATAGTGGTTCATCCTTTCTTGGATGGTCGAGACACCCCTCCCAGATCCTCGCCGGAGTTTTTGGCTAAGTTGGAACTGATCTTGCGGGAAGTGGGTCAGGCTAGCATTGGGGTAATGATGGGTCGTTACTACGGTATGGATCGTAGTCGTAACTGGGATTTGACGGATCTAGCCTATGAGGCCTTGGCGTTTGGGAAAGCTCGGGTTTACTCGGGCTCAGCTCGGCGAGCGGTGGAAGAGTCTTGGGCTAAGGACTTAACGCCGGACAATTTCGAGATGGTCGATGAATATATCGCGCCTCTAAAAGAGGCGAATTATCAGGGATTTAAGGACGGAGACGGCGTTTTTCACACCAATTTTCGGCAAGATCGGGCCATCCAACTGACCCAGGCCTTTGTTGACCCCAATTATCCAGGCCATAGACCCCAGGGCCCTAAGGTCAAATATCTTGGCCTGACTCGTTACTATGATGAGTTCACGGAATACCTCCTTGGGCCCATGGGCGGGGAAGGTGGCATGGAAGGATTGTTAGGCGAAATGGTCTCTAAGGCGGGATTTCCTCAATTACGCTTAGCCGAGACCCAGAAGTTTCGGCATGTCACCAGCTTTTTTAATGGTAAATCCACCAAACCCTTCCCATTGGAGGATCAGGTGGAAATTCCAGGCCGCTTTGATCCGGCCACCTTCGCTAGTCACCCGGAAATGGAAGCCGAGATCTTGACCAAGACCTTTTTGACCGATTATTTACCTAAAAATTACCCATTAGTTATAATAAACTACGCCAATTGTGATATGGTTGGTCACACTGGGGTTATGGAGGCGGCCATTAAGGCGGTGGAAGTGGTGGACTGTTGTCTAGCCAAGATAGTTCCCCCTCTGTTAAATAAGGGTTACCATGTCCTCATCGTCGCCGATCACGGTAACGCCGAGGAAATGATTGATATCGAGACGGGGTTGGTCAAGACCAGTCACACTCTTTATCCAGTGGAATGCGCCTATGTGGCGCGCGAGCCTTTAGCCAAATTATCAGGACAAAAAGGCAAACTCGCCGATCTGGCCCCCACCATCTTGAGCTTAATGGGAATTAATGTCCCCGCGAATATGACGGCGAATAGCCTATTGGGTTAAAGGGGATTTTTCGCGCTAAACAGGGCGCGTATGGCTACTATTTAAATGATATGACCTGATAAATCATTCCAATTAGCCTCCCCCAATTAGGCCTATAAGACCTATTGTTATAAGATCTACACTTTTTTAATTATTTTAATTTCATCGTTATCTAGTACCCAGGCTATTTATATTATAATCAAGAACAAGGCGTTACTTTTTATATTATTTAGTAAATCCAGACGTTGAAATTACCTTAGACAAGACTTAACTTAGGCCTGGAAGGCCTTTTTTGAACGCTAACGGCGCTTCTTGGAGCTTTAAGAGGCCTTTCCGCCAAAAATAGTCCGGGTTAGGTTGGTCGGCCAGACTTCCGGCTAGTTTCGGCCAAGAGTAAAGTAACTCGATTAACCTTGCCACGAAGGGGTTAGCTGGGGTGGTAGGGGGGCTGGAGGAGTTAGTAAGGCGGCGTAAAGCGGGAAGGAAAATTGGGATCGCTTCGCGGTCAATCAGTGACCCGCTCGGTCTAACCTGGTTAGAGTAGTCGCCCTAACTAATATGGAGTTCTTGGTGGATAACTACCTTTATAGTTATTCTATATATGATAATAAAATTAGACTTAAAATAACTATATAGAAAAAAATTCGGCTTTTAGCGGCTAGCGGCCAATTTAATGGCTTCAGCCAGGGAAGAGGCCAAATGATCCGCGCTTAAACCTAACATGAGGTTAAGCGGCAACCCAAAATCCTCAACCATGGTTCCATCTGGCAGGAAAAAGTTAGCGTCAGGAGCTAGTTTAGTCACTAAGTCCCGGTGGTCAGCGAGATAGCCAATGATCCATTTGCCTAAGCCGCGGCCATATCCCACCTCAAAAACGGTTCCAGAGTCGGGTTCCTGGCCATGGAAAGGGTTAAGGTTGGCGATGAGACCATCCGCCAGCGCGATGAGTTCTAAGTTCCGTTGGAAGATCGCCGCCGGGCTGTTTAGCTTCTCCATCCCTGGACACAATGGCGTGATGTTATAGGGGGCGCAGAGGTCTTTAATTTTTTGAGTCAGTTCCCCGTAACCGGGATAAAAAACGTCCGGCCCCGCGAAATAAATTTTCATGGTGTTTTCCAGACGCTAAAAGCTATTGATCCCGGGGGATGGCTAACATACGTTCCACCGCGATTAAGGCGGGACGCCGGATTTCTTCGGGGACTTTTATAACTGGCGTCATGGTCGTTAGAGCCGAGATGATGTCCTGAACTCGGTTTTTCTTCATGTTCGGACAGATCATGGGGGTTCGGGGTTGGTAGAACTTTTTGTCTGGGTTAGCCTTAGTTAGGGGATAGATGACCCCAGACTCGGTAAGAATAATGAACTCGCCTTGGTCGCTCTGAGCGCAATGTTTAATCAGGCCACTGGTGGAGCCAATGAAATGAGCTTCCGCCAAAATTTTAGGTTGGCACTCGGGATGAGCGATGACTTCGGCCTGGGGATGGGAGCGCTTAAGTTCTAGAATTTCCTCAAGGTTTAAGCGGTGATGAGTCGGGCAAAATCCGGGCCACAGCAAGACTTCTTTTTCCGGGACTAAGGTCTGGGCGAACTGGGCTAAATTCCGGTCTGGGGTCATGAGAACTTTAGTCGACGGAAGCGAGCGAAGGACAGTGGCCACATTGGCTGAGGTGCAACAAATGTCGCTTAAGGCTTTGACCTGGGCCGAGGAGTTAACATAAGTCAGAACGGGAACCCCGGGCTCCTCGGCCTTACGCTTGACTAAATCCTCCGGGGTGACCATGTCGGCCATGGGACAACCAGCCTCAGGATTGGCTAGTAACACCGTCTTCTCGGGACAGAGGATACTAGCCGTCTCGGCCATGAAATGTACCCCACAGAAAACGATGACGCGAGCGGGATTTTTGGCGGCTTCCTGGGACAAGCCTAGGGAATCGCCCACAAAATGGGCTACCGCCTGGATCTCGGGCAAGCAATAGTAATGAGCCAAGATGACGGCGTCGCGCTCTTTAACGAGGCGATCGATGGTTTCCCGATCCGCCGGATTCACGGGCATAATGATCTCCTAACAAAAAAAGCGAAAATTAATTGGCGGATTCCTCAATGATCTTAACGCCTTGAGGGGGCGTAAAGGAAAACTGATCTAGTTCCCAGGATTGGGGCTCGACATTGGTTAAATAGAAACTGGTCTTCTCGCCAGTGACTGTCAATAGGTCAAAACCGGTGAGCTGGAAATCTTGGTCGCACCAAGCGATGATCCGTCCGGTGGCGGAGTCTTTTTGTCGGGGATCCAACAATAGTCCCGATTGTTTCGGCCGGTCTGACTCATCGGGGCTTATTTTGACGCGGAAGTTTTTTTTCAGTTCATTTAGATTGGTCAAAAAGGATAACAATGGGGCCATTTCCCCGGCTAAATCCAGTTGGCGATAAATATGAACCTGTTTTTCGGCGATCAAATACCACCAGACCGTGGAGCCATCGGTAACCATGAGTTCTTCGGTGGGGCTTTTCTGTTCCAAACGCAGGAAGGCGGGCTCTCGCCAAGCTAATTGACCGGTCGCCTGGCTTTCCTTGTTCTGGAAAATATCCCGGGTTAACTCGGTTTGAGTTTTCCGGGAATAGGTGGCCGAAAGACCATGTAGACCTTGATAACGTTTGGATAACCCCTTAAGGATCTCTTCGCCGGTGACGGCTAGGGCTAAATCCGCGCCGAAAATCGAAAGACTAAGCGTTAAAAGACCGAGAAAAAGAACGCGCGTCAACAGGGACATGGGTGATCCTTAGAAAATAGTCTTAAATTTGATAAAATAAGAATAAAAATTTCTAAAAGTTATAATTGATGGTCTCGCGAAAAGTCTAAAATTCAATAATTCTAATTTATAAGTCATTGAAATTATTACTCTTTTACTTGACGATTTCCCTTAAACTAGGGTTTTCGCGAAGCCATCATAATTACTCAAGATCACAGCCAGCTTTCATCAAAAAGGCCAATAACCAGATGGAACCAGCGGGGAAGCGGCCACCTCGACCGCCAAAAAGCGGCTGGCCCTGGGATTGGCGAGCTTGAGGAATCCAGAGTCGCCGCGCCAATTTATCGTCGTGACTAAGGCTTAAAATAGCCCACCGTCGCTCGCCTGCCCTGGATCCAGCCTTGGATTTGGTCATGATCGCGCCAAAGGTCTAGGCGTTAAAGTGGCCATTTTTTTGGTCAGGCGATTTCCGCCAGTCGATTTTTATAGGCGAGCCCTGGTCGTTGAGCCCGCCAATAGTTCCGCGAGGGCGATAGGCGCGCGAAAAGTTTTGGCCAATAATAGCTAATCGTCGCCTTCCCCTTATGGGCTTGTGTGGCGCGTTTTTCAGTCAAATTATAACAGTTGTGGGATGGTTTAACAATTCGCGCGGGTTAGCCGGGGAATTAACCAACTTAGTGAAACGCTAACGACGAATTTGGTCAGTTCGCGGTTGGTCGACTACCCCCTTTCGATAACTATAATTATATACTTTTACCACTGACAAAGGGAAGAGAACTAGAAAAACATCTATTAATGAAATTTATAGATTAAAGTAATATTAGTTTAGGTAATTTATAACTAATTGAAGATGAAGATCTGTTTAGGGGTGTTAAAGAGTTAAGTGGAAAAAATCTTTTGAAAGAAAAACAAAAAATATTGATTTTATATGATAAAGATTATAAAGGAAGAATTTTAAATAATTTAAGATGCTTGTTCAGGTTTAAGATATCCATTGATTTCTATAATAATGTCTCTAGAAATTTTGCGGGCTAAAATAGATGGTATCGCGAAAAGTCCAAAATTCAAGACTCAAAATTGATAAATTATTGAAATCAATACTCTTTTATTTGACGCTTTCTCTTAAACTAGGGTTTTCGCGAAGCCATCAAAATAGAGTTATCTTTGATATTAAATCAAAAATGGGATATCAGGTCAAGTTTTAAGTCAATATCACGAACGTAACCGTTCACTCGGTTCTAAAACCAGTTAAAAGTGGCTTCAGACCTGGGCTTCCCTACTCACAACTATGAACCTTATGGCCCGCTCGGCGGCTTATCCGAAACTTCGGATAAGCCTCGTTATCCGAACTTTATTGTTTATCCGAATGATTGGCTCCAAGTGGCTTAATTCCTCACTTTGACGAGATATTCCTTCGGATAAAATTTGAAATGGGATGTTGACCCTATTCCTGCCTGTTGATTAAATTATATATAATAATCATCTAATTTATAATATAGAAATCCATTATAATGATAACCCACGGAGCTTGGATCGGTTACCCTCTTTCAACAAGAAAAATTTTATCCGAATTATTGAAATAAAAATTGCCGAAAAATCCGATACTTAATTAAAAACTTTGGATAAACAAAAACTTCGGGTAAGGCGGCGTTGGTTGGAGGGACTTACTTCTAAATCATCAATAAAAGTAAAATAACTTGACTTTTCGGCCCCTTGAAAGAATCTTAGGTGAATAATTACTGAGTTGCCCCCTAGGGTAGTGGGAAGGCTCCTAAGCGACGCTGTGTAGAGAGTCGAAAAAAAGGGAGACTCTGGCCCTTCAGGAGAGGATTTGGGTTAGCGCGGTTTTTGGGGAAACCGTGAACGGTTCCGAATTTTGGGGAATCCTTTGGCGGGGGCTTGTTGTAAATTGAGAATCGCTGACGCCAGGTGGCGTTAAGCCGTGTCTGACGATTGGATCTGGGTGAGGTTGATAAATTAAAAAGCAATTTTGTTCTTCTTAGGCGATAGATCCATTCAACGCTCTCATCACAAAGAAAGACGCGCGATGAAGCTAGAATCAGGCGGCCTCGTTACCACATTAGCCGTTCCAGTCTGATTCAATACCAAAATCTTGAGCTCCAATCAAAAATTATTGCCAGATCTGGCAGCGGAGTTTTTAGAGAATTGATTACCTCTTTTTTTATTGACATTACTTTTTTTAACTGGTAAACTCAGAGTAATGAAGTGTTAAATGTTAACAGGCCCTCAGGTTTTATTATTCGGCTTGGTCAATCAATAATTGAGTTTATTTCGTGTTAATAAAGACAAAGAGGGAGATCATGAAAAAACTTTCCTATAATGTATCGGATTTTAAAAAAATTATTAATAGCGGTTTTGTCTATGTTGATAAAACTAAGTTGCTGAAGGATCTTATTGAGTCCCCATCTAATCAAGTTTTCTTGGCTAGGCCCAGAAGATTCGGCAAATCTCTCCTCCTTAGAACCTTACACGCGATTTTTGAAGGCGACGCTGACCTTTTCGCTGGTTTAGAAATAGCGAAAGCCGGCTACAAGTTTGAAAAATATCCAGTGGTATATGTAAATATGGCCTTGGATAGCTATAGCCCGACGATTCTACACACCGGACTGATGGACATACTTCTAGACATCGGGAAATCTAAAGGCGTGGAGATTTCCAGCAGGACTCCCAGCGGCGTTTTAAGAAACATTGGCCAGAGGCTAGCGGAAAAACATGGCCAAAAAGTGGTGATTCTTATTGACGAGTATGATTATCCCATCAGCCATAATATTGAAGACACAGCAGTGGCAAAGGCCAATTCAGGCATTCTTAGTGGTTTTTATTCCTCTTTGAAGGAATTGGAACCATACTTACACTTCGTTATGGTAACAGGAGTGACCCGTTATTCCATGATGGGCCTTTCATCTGGACTCAACCATCTTATGGACATCAGTTTTATAGAGGAATACGCCGCGATCTGCGGTTTCACTTCAGAGGAATTGAAACTTTATTATGGGGATCGCTATGATTTGACTCTGGATAAGCTGAAAAAGCTTGGCAAGATGCCCTCAACCAGCTCGAAAGCCGATTTGATTAAGAAAATCCTCGCTTATTATGACGGTTACAGTTGGGATGGGGAAACCCGAGTTTTGAATCCCTGGTCTATCTTGTATTTTTTTAATCGATGTAAATTTGATAATTTTTGGTTTAATACCGCTCCATCTTTAAATTTTTTAAGCCACGTTATCTCGACCAACTGTTTGGCTTTAACGCCAAATAATTTCATTGGAGTTGATCCTGATACCATCGTCAATCCACAATTAGTCAATGATGTCAGTTCCATACCTTATTTGTTCTATACGGGTTATCTGACCATAGGCACTATAATAGAGCCAGACGATATAAATAACTATGATGCGACTAAATATAATTTAAAAATTCCTAATCTTGAGGTTAATACTAAATTTAATACACTTTTAAAGTCTAGTTTAAAAAAACTGATAAATAAAAAAGATGATATTAATTTTGAAACTTTTATTAATCTTATAAATAACAAAGATTCAATTAAATTAGCTTCTTATATCAGAACTATTTTTTCCAGCTTACCGTCAATGCATCATCAACCGAACGAGTCCCGCTATCACGGCATTCTGTGGGGCTATTTTATGGGGCTATTACAAGATTTTGACAAAGTGGGTATAGAAGTCGCTAAATCTGGGGGAAATCTTGATTTATTATTGCTTTTAAAGAATACCACCCATGTAGTTATGGAATTGAAGTACCATCCTGATGACTGGATCGCGGACAAAGGCGAATGGAAAGATTACGTCAACGCCAGACTTGAAGCGACAGCGAAATTGGCTTTGAAAACTATTAATAATAAAAAATATAGTGAAACCTTTCATTGCCAGGGAGTTGAAGTGGTTGAAGTCGGGGTGGGTATTTACGGCAAGGGCGAGATTTTT
>JAISYP010000092.1 GCA_031269825.1 Deltaproteobacteria bacterium | reverse complement strand
GGCCTGGGATTTGACTTTTAAAATTTTAGAGCCAAAAAAAGGTGTGTTTCGTTATGGCGGCTGGCGAGAGGTAATGATCTGGCGCTGGTTTCCATAAGGCGCTTTTGGAAATTAAAAAGGGGGTTGGTATAGTTTTTCATTATTATTGGCCTATTCCAGTGTATAAGTCCAGTATATACGTTCAATGTATACTTCCAGCTGTATGCGTCCAGTATATGCGCGCGCGCCCTGGCGCGCGTCTGATCAAAGCGGCCTAAGCGCGTTGCGCGCTTTGGTCATTAGTCCTTGATCCAAATGTGAGCCGCGTCATCGAGCGGACGGAAAGGTGGTCAAATCTAGAGAGCGAGCCCATCGCGGTGGCCCATTTTTCCCTGAGAAAAGTGGGCCATTATGGCCTGGTTTTTTGAGAAACCGTCATTTAGCTAGCCCGGCTTCGCCCCCCAGTCATGAGTCTTTGACCGACGCCGCTCGCTCGACCATAACATTTAGCGCTAGAAAATGGTAATAATAGTCCATGTTGTTAGATTCACGATAAAATTAGCCTCTCGCGCGTATTATTTCTAAAATTGAGCTCTTTTTTTGCGATAACGAGTGACCGTCTCGCGATAATCTTGGCGGTTACCTTCTTTGTTCCACCATGACACTAACCACGCGCGCGCTGTTTAAGGACATTTTTACCCGCGGCTTAAGGTTCGCCAATCCCCATCAGACGTTTATTTGTTCTTTCTCGCCGATCAGCCCACGCGCGCCATTAATATTAGTCCCGCCAATTTTCCTGACGATGGTAATTATTCGATTAGTGAAAAATCAATACTTGTCCCAAGTGCCAAGAAGTCCTAAAAAAACGCGCCCCCGGCTCAAGCGAGGCGGGGGCGCGCTAACCTTTTGTTTTTTTTTAATTATGGCTTACAAACCTTAAAGTCCATGGGGGGCGGGCCTGGCCAACTTACCGTGACCCCAGCTATCTCAAACGCGTAGTTGGAGTTTAGGGCGTAGGAGCTCTGGTGTTGTTTGCCATATTCCGTCACCCCAAATATTTCCCCCATCGCGTTGGTCAATTGGGGTTGACCGCTGATATCCAGTTGGAACCCGGTGACGGTGACCGGGGTATTGGCCACGATTTGACCTTGGTAGCCCAAGGTTATCCGAATCCAGTTGGGCTGACAGGAGACCAGGAAGGCGTCTGGGAAGTTAGCGCCCCCTAGACCGCCGCCCCCCTGATCCGTCGTGGCCCCGATTTCGGCCGTGAACCCCGCGGGCTGGACAAAGGCGCCGAAGCTGACGCTGGGGCGATGGGTAAAGCCGGTGACGCTGGC
This sequence comes from Deltaproteobacteria bacterium, assembly GCA_031269825.1. Taxonomy (GTDB): domain Bacteria; phylum Desulfobacterota; class Desulfarculia; order Adiutricales; family Adiutricaceae; genus JAIROO01. Next base: position 31,216 of record JAISYP010000092.1, on the reverse strand, counting down.
TTCGGCGGTTAAAACTCCAGTTGGTTTTAAAGCCTGGGCCTTGGGAGCCGTGATTATCCCGCCCGTCTTGGTTAGGGCGGCGGGGAGATTACCTAAACTTTGGTCGGGGCTGGTTAGATTAACTGATATTCCGGCTGGCAGCTCTTGCCCTTGATAAGTTAACGCGAAGGTCACCTGGGTGGGAACCAGCCATTCCAAAGATTGGGGTTGGGCGGTCATGGCCAGTTGGCCGTTATCGAAAATCACCGTGATGGGGACTTGGTTACTGGTTAAGCCGCCAGTTTCGGCGGCGACGTAAATGGGCCCAGCCTTTCGCGCCACTAAGTTGGGTAAGGAGACCAGCCCGCCAGTTTGGCTGGTTTGGCTGGTGGGGTAGTTGGCGAAACCATCGCCCGCCAAAAGGTTAACTTGGAGGCCAGCCGGTAACGGCTGGCCATTAAGCGACAAAGCCAAGGTCACGGTCGTGGGGTTAAGCCAGTCCACGGTGGGGGTGAGCGTTTGTAAGGCTAACGTTCCGCTCGCCTCAACGGTTAGGGTGACGGCATTACTTAGTAAGGCTCCCTGTTGGACTTGAATGGTTGTCTGACCTAAGGCCAGACCGACCGCGTTGGGAATGGTCAGTTCCCCTAGCCCGGTTAAGTTGGCTTGGGTGGGGAGGTTCCCCAAACCTAAACCGGTTAATAGACTAACCTCTGTCCCCACCGGGAGAGGCGCGCCATTTTTTAAGATGGCGAGCGATAAAGCGCTCGATTCGCCATATTTAATAGTTCCTGGGCTAACCGCCAAACTTAGGGCGTCTGGGGGGACGGGGAGGACAGGATTATTAGGTTCCACGGTAAGGGTGACCATGTTACTCAGTATTGAGCCTTGTTGGACTTGGATGGTCGTCTGGCCTAGGGCCAGACCCACGGTGGCGATGGTCAGTTCCCCCAGCCCAGTTAAGTTGGCTTGGGCGGGGAGGTTCCCCAAACCTAGGCCGGCGCGGAGACTAACCTCTTCGCCCGCCGGGAGGGGCGAGCCATTTTTTAAGATGGTGAGGGTTAAAGCGCTCGATTCGCCCAGTTTTAGCGTTTTAGGGTTAACCGCCAAAGTCAGGGCGTCTGGGGGGACGGGCTGGACAGACTCATTGGCTTCCACGGTCAGGGTGACCATATTACTCAGTATCGAGCCCTGTTGGATTTGGATGGTCGTCTGACCTAGGGAGAGACCAACGGCGGCGATGGTCAGTTCCCCCAGCCCGGTTAAGTTGGCTTGGGCCGGAAGGTTCCCCAAACCTAAGCCGGCGCGGAGACTAACCTCTGTCCCCGCCGGGAGGGGCGAGCCATTTTTTAAGATGGTGAGGGTTAAAGCGGTCGATTCGCCATATTTAATAGTTCCCGGGCTAACCGCTAAACTCAGGGTGTCTGGGGGAACGGGGAGGACAGGATTATTAGGTTCCACGGTTAGGGTGACGATATTACTTAGTGTCGAGCCTTGTTGGACTTGCAGGGTCGTCTGGCCTAGGGCCAGACCCACGGCGTTAGAAATGGTCAGTTCCCCTGGCCCGGTTAAGTTGGCTTGGGTGGGGAGGTTCCCCAAACCTAGGCCGGCGCGGAGACTAACCTCTTCGCCCGCCGAAAGGGGCGAGCCATTTTTTAAGATGGCGAGCGTTAAAGAGGTCGCTTCGCCTAACTTAATAGTTTTCGGCTCCACGGCCAAGGTTAAGGTGTCTGGTCGTAAGGGATCGCTAACCAAAAACCGGGCGATACCAGCGGAATAACCGGCCACCTCGGCTTCGATGGTTAAGGTTCCCGTAGAGAGGACGGTGAGAGCTGGCAAGGCGATTTGGCCATGTTCGCCCACCAGCTCGTGGGCGGGTAGGTTGGCCCAACCGCCTGGGGTTCCGGTTAGTTTCACGGCCGTTCCCTGGGCCAGGGGAGCGTTATTAAACAGAAGCGTTAAAACAATATCCGTGGCGGTCAGGCTGGTTAACTCGCTGGCGGAAGCCTGAAGGGCCAGCTCGTGGGGGAGTGGCAGGGTAAAAACTTGTCGGGCGCCTTTTTCTGGGGTGAGGGCCAGATCGGTTTCGGGATGACCGGGTTGGGGGCCTAACGACACCTCAAACTCCCCCTTTGGGTTAGTGACAAAGCGGCTGGCGATCGTCCGAGCCCGGGAACCGTAGATCTGGACGCTTCCATCTAAGATCTCCCCGGTGATGGCTTGGTTGGGGACAGGCTCATCGTTTTGATCCTTTAACCCGAACACGAAATTCGGAGTTTGAGCCTGTTTTAAAAACACCGCGTACACTGGTTCCTCCGGGGTTTGGGGAGTCTGTTTTTCCGAATCTGGTGGACTGGGGCTGGGGTTAGGGGGTGGGCTAACCAGGGGGGTCACCAGAAACTCGCCTTGGCCATGGCTGGTTTTTAGGGTCGCCAGCGTGGGGGTTCCGGTGGGGGAACGATATTGAGCGAGGGCCTCGCCGCTGGAATCGGTAAGGAACGTCTTAGTTACAATTTGTTTTCCAGGATCATAGATTTGAGCCTTGGGATCTTGGATGGAGACGTGGATGGCCAGGTTTTTTACCACCTGGCCAAACCCGTCTTTAACCGCGAAACGATAAAGGCCCTGACCTAGATCGCTCATCAGGGTGATTCGGTGGATGGTTAGGCCCTGGTAGGCCAAGGGCATTTGATAATCGCGATCCACGAAATCATGTCGGGCTAGTTGGGGCTTAGCGGCTAGGGTTTGTTCCGACCAAGCCACCCCTGGGCGTACGGTTAAGGCCAGCCCCAGGCTAAGCTGGGCCTTTTGACCTTGGATTTGGGTTTGACTGAGGGAGGCGGTGAGAAAGGGCCAGGGCGACCAGTTTAGGCCATAGGAAAACGAGCGCCCTTGGGTTCTTTTATAGGGGGTGAAAGAGCCGATTGGGCTATGAGAAGCCCCTCCGCCCCGCCACTTACCCACCGAGCCCGTGAGGGCTAAGCTGGGCGCGAAGGGCAATCGCCCTTCGGCCCGGATATCCCAACCCGAGGCCGCGCGTTCCAAAACGGGCCATTGGGGGTAATCCAAGGATTTTCGCCAGGGGCCGAGGCCTTGGTAGAGGTTGGCGGCTAGTTTTACCTGGCGCGACCATAACTCTAAGCCCAAACCGGCCCGATAATGAGCTCGCTCCAGATCGCTATCCACGAAGGCGTTGTAACCAATGGCCCAATCTGGCTGGGGGAAAAAGCGTTGACCTAGCCCCAGGTAAGCTAGTAAGCGGCCTTGGTCATTAAAACTGGCTCCCCCTTGGCCAAAAAAGAGCCAATCAGGTCGTTCGACAAAAGGAAATAGGTAATCCACGCCCCCTTGAAATTGGCCGCCTGAGCCTAAACCGAGCCGGGAACGAAACTGCCCCCAAGGCGACAGTTTCTCGCCTATAGTCGCGCTTAAGAGGCTGAGACTTTCGGTGGCGATTGGGCCTAAGGGGCTCTTTTGACCGCCAGCGGGGTTTCTCGCTAGATAGGCTAAAAACCGATCCATGATGGGCTGGGGAACTTTTTGGGGATTGGCCAGAGGCGGAAAAGTTATAGACGCTGGGGCTAGAGCTGGAGACGACTCAGCCTGTCCAGAAGAGCTGGCTAGGTTTGTCCCGAAGGGGGTTAAGGTAGGCGAGCGTGGATCCAAAAACATCGTCACCCGGCCGTGGGGCAAGAGGCCGACTAAAGGGCCTGGAGCTACGATTTTTAGGCCTTTCAGGGATAATCGCCCCTGAACGACTGGTCGGGGTAGGTTTCTTAAGTTCGGTAGATGGGTGACGGAGGGAAAAGTGATGGTTCCGGAGTAATTTTGTCCGTCGCGCTGGATGGCTAAATCCAGATCAAAGACCGGCCCGTTTATGGGGAGATCGGTTTTAACTAGGGAGACGGAGTTTTTGGTTAGAGGGCTAGCTGGGTAATTAGCGGGCGGGTTAGACGGGCGATGGGTTGGAGGGCTAACCTCAAGACTAGTCTGGCTCCTGGATTTGGCCTGGTCACCAGCCAAGTTATTGGCTAGACGCCGGGCGGGGCGAGCCCCCGGCGGGCGTCTAGTTAAACCGACAATGGTCATCGCGTAAGAGGCGCTTTGGATGTTCACTAACGTGGTGGCCCGGGATTGACCGGGGCCAATGTCCACGGTTAAGGGGGCTTGGGTTAGAGCTGGGTGGGTTAGTAAGCCTTTCAGAAACAATCGCCCTTGGCTATCCAGGCGGCGGTTGATGGGTCTGAGGTTGACCCAGGCCGGATGCGGCCGAACCTTAATCGTTAACCCGTCAGCGGGAACTTGGCCTGGTTTGGTCAGGCGTAGTTCCAGATCCCGACGCTCGCCCGCGACGGGGGTTCCTAAGACCGTGAGTTGGTAAAAGGGTCGATCGGGTCTGGGGAAGGCGTTGGGGCTTGGCGCGGCGTGGTTTGGGGAAGCTAGGTTGTTGTTTAGGGTGGAGTTGGGGGTGGAGCTGGGGGGGGTGGCTAGGGAGTCTCTTAGCGGTTCCGCGAACAGGGCGGCCGTGAGACTGGGTGGGGGCTGGCTTGGTTGGGAGAAGGATTCTTGGGATGAGCAAGCCGTTAGGCTGAGGCCCAGAGAGCCGATAATAATTATGGTTAAAACTAAGGTTATAGCCAAGCGAGCCCAAGAGGACGCCCAGCCTAAAGACGACTGACCTACAGGTGACTGACCGAGTGACGACTGGCCTAGAGACGATTGGCCTAGAGACGACCGCCGGGGTAGCGACCGTATTAAGGCTAATATAGAAGATATCATAATGACTCCTTGATTAAAAAGTCTAAAGTTAAAATATTTGTCTTTAATATGTTGTTAAAACATAATATTTGATCTGATAATTATTTTAACAAGTAAGTATATTTAAAAAACATAATAATAATTAATAGCTTGTCTTAATAGTTGTAATAAAATTAAGTAAATAATATTTTAAAAGTAAATAGATTGAATTATCAATTTTATATTGTTATTACGTTAAACATTGGTATGATTATTCCCAAAGCGAGCTCGTTTAGACGGCTCTCGCTGGGCGCGTCTTAGACGCGCCCGGGGAGTTGGTTTTTTAGGGCGCTTTGGGGGCGAGGGCTTAGTCGCGCGTCGACTGGGGGGACAAATGAGCCAAAGGTGGCGAGTTAAGCGGCGTCTACTTGGGGACGCGGATAATCGCGTTCGGTACAGCGCGACGCCAGATGGCGGGACGGCTGATAACTCTGACCAGGTTGGCCTAGAGCCAGCGGATTGGGTTAAAAGAACGGACATTGGGGGCTTCCTTTCTATAATCTTGGTCGAGGCCGCTCAGACCACGTGGTCGCCGAATCCGCGGCTAAAACGGGGGGGTTGGTCTCTGAGCCGCGGTTCGGCCGCGGTTGGCTAGGCTCTGGCGGGGTGGTGGATAGGGGCGCAAACTTGGCGTCGCTGGGGGGTGGGTTAGGTCGCGTCGCTGGGGCTGGGCTCGTGGAATTGAGCGGAGGGGCTTCCACCGCCGTTGGGGCGGGACTATTGGATATGGTTGGACTATTAAGAGATAGCGGCGCGGTTGGGGCGGATTTATTCGGTTGTGGTTGAGCCGGTTGTGGTTGAGCCGGTTGAGGTTGAGACGCCCCTAAGGCGCCTTGGGGGTAGGGGACGGGCCGTCGCTCCCAGAGTCCAGGGGGACTGGGTTTTGGGCTGGCTGGGGGTGGAGGGGCGGTTTGGGGGCTGGTGGTTGGGGGGTGAGTCGGTTCTGAGTTAGTGGCTGACTGAGGCGTTGAGCTAGGCGTTGAAACGGGATTGGGGCTAGTCGACTTAGTTGTTGGGGCAAGAACTGGGCCAGAAGGCTCTGGCCTAGGGGCGGAGCTAGGATTAGGGTTAGGAACCTGGCTAACGCGCTCCGGCTTATTAGCCGGAGCGGTGGGGGATAGATCGGTTGGGGGCGTTTTTAAAGCTCGAAGTTTTTCCCGCAATTCCGCGCGTTCATTATCGGTTAGCTCAATTTCTTTCCGCGGGTTTTTAGAGACGATCTCGCGGTTTTTCCATAAAAAGGCCTTTTGTTCGGCCTGATGATCTTTTAAAAGATCGATGTCCGGTGAATTGAGTTGGGCCGTAAAATCTAAGGCGCGCTCATGGACTAAAAATATAGCTAATAACCGATAACTAGGACTTAATACTAAAAATCGACAAGCGTTTTCTGGCTCAGAAGGTTTAAAATAGCTCATCAACTCGTTAAAAACTTTAAAAGTAAGCGGCTTATCGCCTTTTTCAGCCCTGGCCACGGGATGAACCGTGGCCAAGGGCGGTTCCGCTGGTTGGGGAAAGGCGAGCCAAAACAGGGGTAGCTCCAAACCTCGGGCGGCTTTGACAATCGTGAGAACGCCGTTGTAGATGGGTACTTCTAGCTGGCGATAGGACATGCTCTTGGTCGAGGTTTGTTTAAGGAAATCGATTTCCACCTTGGCCACTCGCTTGGCCTCGCGCAAAAAGCTTTTGTACTCGTAGTCCCAAGTCCAATGTTTTTGACTGATCTCCGCTAGGTGATCCGCGAAACGTCGCCAGCGTTCGTTGGCCTCCATCAATAACCCAGGTCGCAGAAGGGTATGGGTGAGGCGGTTTAAAGCCGTGACACGCGCGATTTTTTCTCGGTCAAAGCTGTAGTTAAAGGGGAGGCGGTCGGGGGGATCGAGAAACTCGTTTGGCTTCAGTAACGGCGTCGTTGGCTCTCGTTTATGATCTTGATCTTGATCTCGATCTCGATCTCGATAGAGGCGGCTAACGGCTTGGTCGCGAGGTTGGTCGCCCTTGGTTATTGAGACGGGTTTGGTTATTAAGACTGGCTTGGGGTTGGGGGCTGGGGCGAGGTTTAAGAGGTATTTTTTAATCGTTTCCGCCATAGTGGCCAATCGGACAATCGCGTGTTGGTCGACGGCCAGAAGACTAAGCCAGTCGGCTAAATAAGTGGCGCACGGTTTAGGATCCCGGGCCAGGCCGAGATCCTGGCACAGCATCCAAGCGGTTATCTCCACCAGAACTTCCTCTTGGGCGTTTTTTGGTCGCGCGCGCCTCCCCAAGCCTTTAAACAAGTTTTGTTTGTGGTTAACCCAGTGGGCTAGCTCATGTAAAATGGCCGCGTAATAAGCGTCTTGGTCAGTGAAACCGGTTTTGGGCGGCAGGTGGATCTTATTTTTTCGGCGATCAAAATAAGTCCGTCCCGTTTGGTCATGCGCGACGGAAATCTGGGTCGCCTGGATGATGGCTTCGGCCCGTTGGTTGGGTAGCCAGGTCAGTTGTCGAGGGGGTAGGGGCTCAAGAGGTTGGCCGCCAGGCCAAGTTAGTTGAGAGGCGTTATAGACCCGGTAATTGCGCGCGAGGGGAGCCGGGCGGTTAACCTGGATGAATTGGGGTTGGCCCTGGCGGTTCTGGAGGGGTTGACCGCTCTGGCCGAGAAGTTGACGCTTCTCGGCCACGCCCCAAGCCTCGATGATGAGGCTTTCTTCGTCCTCCTTAAGACAAAGCCCCAGGGCTTCCAACTGGTTAAAGGTGAGCCAGCGAGGATCGGCCAGCTCGGACTTGGCTAAGGCTATTCGGTTAACCCCTTGAAACGTGGCCCCGGTAATCGGGTTGTGGGGTGGCCAGTGGAAGGCTCCCCAGGGTTTTTGCCAAGGGGCTAAGCCATCGATGATCAGCTGGCGGATCGAAGAGCTAATGAGTTGTCGATTGGTCGGTTGGTCGGGTCGCTGGGGAGCCATTTATTCGACCTCCCCCAACAGCTCAAACATGGCCGCTGGCGACCGCGGATCAAACTCATCCTGGTCAATAGCCTCATCCTCAAAAAGACCTAATAGCTGGGCTTCCACCGGATCCACGGTCACGCCTCGCTCATAGGGATCGCGTAGATCGAATTGGCGGAGTTGTTTAATGGTTCGGGGTTGGGGTGGGCGAGGGGGGTTGGTGAAAGCGAACGCGTCGCGAAACCAGTTTTTCATGGGGTCGCCTCGATTAAAGTCGGCCAAGGCCAAAGCTTGAGGTGGCGGGAAGCTCTAGGATTGGCTTGGTCGAGGCTTTTAAGGCGAGACCACTCTACCCAAAGGCGCGGAGGCCTTAAGGGTAATGGAGGCGTTGGCCGAATCGTGGGCTAAACGCCTGGGATAAGAAGGGTAAAAACAGCGCGCGGGTTTGGGATTACAGGGAACGAGCCAGTTCCGCCACAAAGGGCGCTGGTCAGTAAAATCACGGTGGCGGGGTTAATGGACGATTAGTCGGCTAGCCGCCCCCGCGACTGGATTATCTGGGCGTCATCCATTTGGCGTGTCCTGGTCATAAATCATGACGCTCGTTGGCGATCCTGATCCTGGTCATGGTCATGGTTATCGATAGGGGTCTTGGTCATTGGTTAGGGTTATAGTCTTAGTCATCGTTTGGCTCAGCGTTCGGGCCATCGTCTTGGTCATCGACGAAGTCATGATTAAGGGCGAAGTTCGGGTCGTGATTAAGGGCGTAACTCGGGTCATGGTTGGTTTCATAATGTTGGTTCCGTAATGTTAGTTCCATAATTAAGGTCAGGGTTAGGTTTAGGTTTTGGTTTTGGGTATTAGTCAATCTTGGTCAGGGGCCAGGCGTTTTTATTAATTATGGAACCAAAATTGAGGTTAGGGTTGGGAAGTCAAGAAAGTCATGATTAAGGCCATGGTCAAGGGTCAAGCTGGTCGCGCGCGTTTGGGGAGCTGGTTAGGCGGCTAGTTAAGTCGGTGGCTTGGTCGTTATTTTGGTCGGTTTCCAGGTCAACGTTTTGCTCATAGTTAAGGTTATTGTTCCGCTCGTCGTTAAGTTCGTTATTCAGCTCGTTACTCAGCTCGTCGCTCAACTTGTTGTTAAGATCGCGACCTTGGCCGTAACCTTGGTCTTCATCTAGGTTGTCATCTAGATCGTCATCTAGTCCGTCAATTAGGTCGTTATCTAGTAGGTCGTTATCTAGGTCGTCATTTAGACGGTAATCTGGAGCGTTTATTGGAGTTTTAGCTTGATCCAGGTTCTGGGGCGCGCTTGGAGTTAGCGTTTGGTGACCAGCCAGTCGGTTCGCCTCGTCAAGATTTGTCCGATTCCCCGTTGGGCCTGGGAGCTTGTCCTGGGCGAGGGAAAGGCCTGGGATAGCGAGCCGCGTTATGGGGTTATTTGGCTCTTGGTCTTGTTCATTTTGGGCGAGCGGATCTTTGGCTGGTCGCTTTATCGCTAGTTGATCTAGGGTTAGTCGATCGAGGGCAAGTTGATTTAAGGCTTGTCGCTCTATCGTCTGTCGCTCTATTGCTGATTGATGTTGGTCGAGCGGATCTTGGGCGGGTTGATTTATCGCGAGAGGATCATTGGCGAACAGATCATTGGTGAGCTGATCATGGGTAAATTGATCTTCGGTTAGCTGATCTTGGGTTAGGCCCGCGTGGTTTAGATAGTCTCGGTCTAGATCGAGGTGGAAGTCGGGTTCTCGTTCCAGGGGGGCCCCGTAGGAACTCAGTTTTGACTCGGGCTCGTGATCTGGCCAAGGTTCTTTCAGCCAGCCTTCTTTCCATAATTCCCGCCACAAGCTTTTGTTGGCCATTTCCACCGCGGGATCGGGTAAAGCCCGGTTTAAGAAGTTTTCGACGAGATAATGACTCCAGGCCCCGAGCGCCTCTATCCAGGCGATTTGGCCACCCATTTGGTTTAAGGCGTAAAACAAAGCTCTATTGGTGGGTCTAAGCCAGATAAATAGAGGCGTGGGTAGTAAACCCTTTTTTCGGGATTCCGCTAGTAAGGCCATGAGAAACAAATTCTGGAAACATTGATGGATTTTGACCGTTTTGGGGAGTTCCTCGGGATTAAACTCGGCCCAGATTTTTTGGGCGGTGGGGGCGAAGGTTTGAAAAGTCTGGGGATCCCAGTTGGTGGATAACTCTTCCAGGATAATCTTGGTCAAATCCTTGCGGTCGGTTATCTGGGCCCAGAAAGCCATGGCCAATTCTTGATAGGGATTTTTTAGATCGGTTTTCAGGTTATTCAGGATTGGCCCCAGTTGTTCGACGAAGACTTTCCGCGTGGTTAGGACATCTAGGCTAGGGTGGGTAAGTTCCCGCCGATCGGGTTTGGGTAAACCGGTCTGGGGATTTAACAGATCCAAATACCGCGCTGGCCGCCCTTTGTCCAGTAACGCTTGGCTCTTTAGGGTAAAAACTAAGGGAGTGTCCGCCAAACGCCATGGCCCCTCCGTGGGGGATTGATGGGCGATGGAACCGGTTTTGACGATGGGCTTTAGACAAGCCCGGTGTTCGGAGCTGATTTTGACCAGATCCCAGGCGGTTAGATTCCGACGGTAAGTTTTGGTTTTATCCGTGGCCAAGGTATAGATGATTATCCCCACTTGCCCGGGAATAACTAGCCATAACCAAAATTTACCCGCCTGGGCGGCCAAGGATTGGGCCACGATTAATGGCGGCCCCGCGGCCGCGATTATTTGGATTTTGGCCCAGGCGGGGGAAAATAGCCCCAAGGGATAGGTCATCGCCTGGGCTGACCAGGCGAAAAAGGCCGCCCGAAACTCGTCCCAGAGATAGTTCAAGATCGGTAAAGCCAGGATCGCTAATAACCCCAGGGTTAAAAGAGAAGAAGATTTGTTTTTGGTGGGTTGGCTCCAGCTCATTTTCGCTTAATCCCGGCGTTGGCTAGAGTTAAGGTTTTCTCAAGGTTAAAGTTCTGGGCTTTTCTTAAGGCCGCTTGAACGTAGCTGGCCCCTCTTTTAGGATTGGGCGAGTGATAACGGGCTAAAGCCTTTAAAGGATCCCCAGTCTCCAGAAGGTTAAGGCGCAAAATCCAAACTCCCACGGCGACATTGGCGCAGCCATGGTCGCGCAGGTCTTTTTCCAACAATCCCATTCGTTTTAAGATGGGTAGCCAATGGGAGTTAATCTGCATGGGGCCAATGTCATAATCGCCCCGTCGGTGGCGACTGATTTGGCCAACCGTTCCCCCCTCAGTGGCTAGAACCGTTAAAGCGAGCGGTAAGGGCACCGCCAAGACTTCCGTCGCCTGGGACAAACACTCCCAGGTGATGGGCGTTAGGTCGGCCGGTAAGGAGTTGGGGGCTAAGATGGTTAGGCTCCCCGTCAAGGCGAGGAAAAAAAGACTAAATCGTCTGGAAAGCGTCATTTTAAAGTCTCCTTAATGACCAATTGGGGTAAACTTAACTCAATGGTCGGTAGGGACAACCGCGTGGAGCGACAAATCTCGGCTATGAGCTGGGAAAGATCTGGCCAAGCCGGAAACCCCATGGTGGGGTAGTTGGCGCCGAGGATAGTTCCCAGGCAGTTTTGCGTGGTCGTCTGACTGGTTCGCTGGAATTCCTCATAAACTTCGCGTCGTCGCTGGTTTTTGGCTTTCTCGGCGGTCAGTTTTTCTAAGCCTGATTGACAAGCCGTTGGGCAAGCCTCAGTCTGGGCTAAAGCCGGGGGAGCGAGAAATAGACCAAAGGCCAAGAGGACAACCCAAACCAGGGGCGCGATAACCGCTGGCCTGGCCGCTGGGATAGGCGCTGGCATAGAAGATGGAAGCGAGCCGGAAATCATCTTTGACGCCCCGCGGTCGCCAGGCCTAGTTTCATTCTCGGGTTGGCCAGAGGCGCTATGAGAAGACGCGTGATTTTGAGGAGCCGCGCGTAATGGACGGTTGGTTAAAGGATCCAGGTTTTCTTTTGTCCGAGATAAAAAAGTAAGTCGCTTTTGAGTCTGGGGCCAAGAGTTGGGCGGTCTTTGAGCCATAGACAAAGTGATGGATAATCTGGGTAGCGAGGAAAAAATGATGGGCCATCTGGGCGCCCAAGACCAAGAGGTGGGCGCGTATTTAACCAAAGATAAAGAGGTTAGGGTCGGTGGAGCTAAGGATAAAGGCTGGGAAGTGGCCAACTCCGCCTGGTCAGCCTCGCCCGAAGAGGTCAAACTCTTAGGGGCTAAAGACAAAGGGGCTGGGGGCGTTAGCCAAGCGTTGTTCTCGGTTAAGCCAGGGGCGCTGGCTACGGGCGTGAAGCTAGCCAAAGGCTCGGCGCTGGTTAGCGGCTCAGAGCTGGTTAGGCTCTGGTTGAGGGGGGCGTCTAATCGCATAAGGGCTCCTCTGGGTTGGTTGGTCGCCGGAGTTATTCCAAAGACTAATTAATAGGGCCGAGAGAGGCGGGTTAAATTTAAGTCGCGATAGTTATGTCATGACTAACTAAGGACTAAATATGTCTAATCATTAGTTTATTAATAGTTTATAAATAGTTTGACAATAGTTTGTCAATAGTTTATCAAGTATTAATTTAATTATTAATATGTAATTAAGTATAATTAATATTAGTATTGACTTCCATCTCCTGTTAGCTACCCGGCCCCTTAAAAGCGACATCTTTCCCGAAACCGACTGGTATTGGTCACTTCCCTTTCCGCGCCAATCATTTTGGCGCGGGCTAAAGGCCAGAGAACTCTTAAACTAAGACCGGCGCGTTCTAAGAGCGCTAAAGCCACGATGGAAAAAAGGGCTAACCCTAAAGTCCACCAAGCCCAATGGAGTAACCACAGACCCAGCGGAAAAACCGCCCGCGCGTCAATGACCAATAAGCGCGCTGTTTTGGCTGTCCAGGCCCAAGGTGGGTTCATTAGTAGGCTCCCCTTTCCAGTTGGAGTCGCTGGAGGATGTCTGGGGCTAGGTAGCCAGAGCGAGTCAACTGTTCGGCGCGGGTGAGTAAACTCTGACCTTTCGTGGCCACTAACTGGGTTAAGGTCTCTTCCAGTTCCGGTAAAGGCGCCTTTTGTAAAGACCGACGGAGGGGGGCGTTAAAGGCCAAAAACTCGCGAACGGCGATCCGACCGCCACCGACTTTGGGAAAAAGCCGTTGTTGGACAATTAGCCTTAACGAGGACAGTAGTTCCGCCCCCATGGCCGCCCGTTCTTTTGGCTCGAAGAGGTTTATTAAATGAAGAGGCGTTTCGGCCACGCCACGGGTATGGGCCGTGGCGTAGGCCGTGACCCCGAGACCGGCCGCCTCGATGAGACTTTTTAAGGTGTCTTTGTCTCGGGATTCCCCCACCAACACCACGTCCGCGGCTCGTCGGGCGGCGTTTTTGGGGGCTAAGTGGAAGGCCGGCAAATGGGTGGGTATCTCGGTCTGTTCCACGGGGCCACGCAGGTTTTCTGGATCCGTTAAATCAAACTCCACCGGGGCTTCGTAAGTGGCGATGTGTCTGCCCCCGGTTTCGGCCAGATCCCGGAGAGCCGCGGCCAGGAGCGAGCTTTTGCCAGAACCCATGACGCCGGTGACTAGAACCAAGCCATCCGCGGGAAAGAGGGCCTGGCGTAGTTCCGGCTCCAGCTCCAGTTGACTGAGCCGGGGTGGTTTACCGGCGATGGCCCGTAAAACGAGACAAAGAGCCCCCAACCGCCCCTGAATGGCCGTGGCGTTGCCACGGAACCTTTTTTTCTGGCCGCGTTGACCGATTTCGTAACTAAAATCCAGATCCCGACCCGAGCCGACGAGAGCCGCCGCCGCCTCATTGTTGGTCATCCCCTCCAAAAGACCGGTCGTCTCTTCGGCCGTTAAGGCCCGAAAACCGATGGCTTGAAAGGTTCCGTCTCGCCTTAGCCAGGGGGTTTGTCCGGTGGTTAAAACCAGATCCGACATGTTGGCCTCTATTCCCCAAGCCAGCAGCCGATCTAAGGTTTTTAGATCCAGGGCTTCTTCGGGGGGCCAGGGAAAAGTTTCCCCTGACCTGGGAGCGTGGGGGGCGTCGCTGAGGACGGGGCTAGGCTGGGGCCTCTGGTCGGGGTTAAGGTCGAGGCGATAGTCCTGGCTCAGGTCGCGCCGAGAGTAAGGCTGGCCATCAGGGTTAAGGGTGAGGGGCTGGCCAACGTTTTGATCCAAAAAGAGCCGATGGGTGAGGTTAGTCCGCTCGGTCATGACCGCCTCCGGGGTTTTTTGGGGGAGTTGGGGATGGTGGCGCTAGGCGGGTTATCCCGCCTGAATTGGCCTGGGGAACTAATTTTGTATTGGGTCGCGTTCCAGACGATTTCCCCTGGTTGGCTCTGAAAAGGCGTTTTGACCATCTCAATCGTTGGCCCTTGGACTAAGCCTTGGTTGGCTAAATCCCAAAACCGGAGCGCGCCCAGGTAATCCCGGGTTAAAGCGGTTAACGCCTCCGCGAACAACCGTTCCGCTTGGTCAACGCCTTTTCGCCAACCCAGCCGAGCGTGTTTTTCCCAGATGGCCCTTTCTTGGGCGTTAGTTGGTCTTAAAGTGGGGTGAATCTGTTCTGGCTCGGGCAATTTCAACTTATAGGGCGCGAACAGGTAATCTCGCCAATGGGGCGGGCGGCTTAAAAACCGGCCTGTCCGAGTCATCCGATAAGTTAAACCCTGACCTCGAGCTTCGGAGGGAGCTATTAAGGCGACTTCTTCCGTTAAAGTCGCCACCACCGGTGGCTCCAGATACAGTTGGCCCTTCTTGACCACCAGGGGCTCAAAATCAAACGTCTCGTCCAACGCCTCGGCCACGGGCTCCAGTTTTTCCAGAATCTCGGCGTACCGGGTCTTGGCCCCGAGATCCAAGGCCACCTCGCTAGCCACCTGGGCTAAGGCGTCTAACTGGATAGTGGCGGGGGGCGTTTTTTCGGGTTTTAGTTCCAAGAGCTTTTGGAGCTCCGGGTGGGTAGGGGGTTGGTTAGCCAAGGCTTGGGCCCCCGCGGCGTTACTTATGGCCAGTAATAGACCCATGACCAGACCCAGGGCCAGGAGAAAACCGATGGCGAAGTCAAAAATTAGCTCCAGGCCCAAATCCCGACCTGACCCAGCGCCGCCCCAGTTCCGCGCGGAACGCGCGGTGGGGTTGGACTGGGGTTCGGTTGTCGTTGCGTCTGGCTCTTGAGCCAATTCCAGTCCGTGGGCCTTAATAATCTCGGCTTGACCCTCGTCGAAAAGCTCTATATTTCGCTTTTCTGGGTCAGTCTGGGCCAGATTGACCAAGGAGCTCGCCTGGTCGGGCGGCCGCGGGCGTTCCGGAAAGTTGGCTTGGTGGTTAGCCAGAAGACCCTCTGGCTGGGGAGACGGGGTGGCGGTTGAGGTTGATTCTGGTCGATCCGTCAGAAGAGGACTGGGTTGGTTCGCCTGGGTCAGACAGAGTTGGTTCGCCGATGGCGGACTGGGTAGGTTCGCTAAGGGCGGAGTTGACGATGGGGCTAGACGATGAGCCTGGTTAGACCGAGGGAAAGGCGCTTGGCTGGGAGTCTGGCCTGGCGTGGGCCAAGAAGTCCGCTCAGTATTCTGGCCTGGAGCCTGGGCTGGTTCTTGGGCTGGGGATGGGAAGGTCGCCTGGAGTGACTCCTGGAAGGGATCCGGGAAAGGTTCCTGGAAAGTCTCCTGGAAAGGATCTTGATAGGGTTCTGGGCCAGATTTCCGGGAAGTCTCCGGCGAAGGTTCTTGGATGGCCGCCTGGCGGCGAGGGCGAGGGCGTTCCTTGACAGGCGATGGTCTTGGGGCGGCCGCGTCCGCGGCCGGGTTGAGTTGGAGGATTAGTCGCTGACTGGCTAGTCGCTGATTAGACTGTCTCTGGCGAGACGGCCGCTGACGAGACGGCCGCTGACTAGACGAAAGCTTACGGGATTTTCTTTGGTTTTTGGGTCGTTGAGACATGGACTTTCTCCTGGTTAAGTCTTGGGCGTGATGGTTAGCGAGGTTCCAAAATCTAAAGGCGCTGGTCTCTGTCACTATCAAGGCTAGCTATGGGGTGGTTAGGCGGGTTAATGAGCCGCCAGACATGGGGGCTGGGGGGATTGATGGCTGGGCGGTCATGGTTTGGAGCCAGGTCGCCAGTTCGGGCGCGGTTCTTAGTAACGGAACTTGTTTTTAAGGAGTTCGATCTAGCGGGCCTATTATCGCCGGCTCGGTTTTCGCTGGTTTGGTTTTCGAGAGATAGCTTCGCGCTGGCTCGGTTATCGATGGCTCGGTTTTCGCGGGATAGCCGGGCGGTGGAATGGTTATCGCCGGTTCTATTGGTGGTGGCTTTTTCTGGCCTGGGTTTGGCGTTAGTTTTAGGTTTTTCCGCGGCGCGTGGATCCGGGCGGAAGCTAACTTCTTCCCATGGCCCACTTTTTAAGATCAATATCCGGTTGATCGGATCAATCAAGACGCCAGCTTTAGGCCGGAGAGTTTGAGTTAGATCGCGCAGATGATCATAGGGGGAAAGACGCGGATCTGGTTTTAACTGAACCTTTTCCCCGGTCACTCGGGGATCCAGCCAGGCCAGATAACCTAAAGCCTTGGCTAAAGCCGCGACCGCCTCGCCAGCCGTTCCTGACCAAGCTTGGCGTAACCCACCCGGTTGATTAAGGTTTTTGGGCCCAGATAGTTTTAGCGGAAACCCCGGTTGAGCCGATAGATCCGCCTTATTCCACCAAACCCGGCCGCTGGTTTTGCCTACAGAGACCAAAATGGGATCGATTCCTTGTAAATATGGATCAACTAGGACGGGGGTTGGGGGTTTAGCGGAGAAAGCGCAACCTAACGCCATCATGGCCAAGAGGCCAGAGACTAACCCCATCATTAATAACCGCCCCGGGTTGGAGTCGCTCTTTGACTCGTCATGGGACGTTTCTAGCTCCAAAGGGGCGTCTGGGGAACTACGCTCGGGATTGGTTGGGGGGGTGGGGGCGCGGTCACCTTGGATTTTGTTTTTGATTAAGGCGATGACGGCCGTCAGAACCGGTAGGGCGATTAATAACGCCACTAGCCAAGGGACGGACAGGCTGATTAATAACGCGGCTATCCCTAGCCCCACCAAGGCTATGGCCCAGAGGGGGGCGGTCGTGGGGGCGCTGGGGGTGGGGGCTTTTAAACGCGTTTTTAATAATCTCCAGGGGTGGGCGAGGAGTGGACGCTGGGACAGGGGTTTGTCGCGGTGGAAAAAACGGGGAAGCCAGCTCGGCCAGCGGCGGGCCTTATCGCGGGCCATGGGGCGATGACGGTGGTCAGTCTCGACGGGCTCGGTGGGACTAGCTCCGGGGTTAACTTGGTGGTTAGCTTGGTGGTTAGCTGGGGGGTTGGTCGTGGTCATGGGTCATTCCTAGGGGGCGCGGTCAAGATAGAGCCACGGGATAAATAAGCCAAAGGTTTTAAGTGGTGAGACTTACTTAATTTAATTAAGATTTATCTTTATAGCGTTAATTAACATTAAACATTAAGGATTATGCTGGCTATTAGGTTTAATTCGGGTTTCCGCGGCTGGTTTAACGATCCCTGTCCCGACGGCGCCAAGGGTCTGGAACTTGGCCGCCACTTCCCGGGTGGAGCTCGCTTCGCCTTGGCTCGGCGCGGAGGCGCCGATCCAAGCCAACACTCTTTCGGGCAATTGGCTGGTTAAGCCAAACAGTTTGTAAGTGGCCGTGACCACGGCCGCTCCCAAAACGCCCGCCATGGCGAAAAAACCCGATAGGCCCAGAAAACTGTCCTGAAAAATCTCCGCGCCTAAGATGGTGATGGCTTGCCCACCCAAACGACCCAGGAGGTTTAGTAAGGCCATGGCGATCAAAAAGCCCACTACCATCAGCGGCGGTCTTAAAAGAACGCCCAAGAAAAGGCGATAACCATGGTTAGAGGCTTGACTGGAGAGCCCTTCGCCCTCGGGGAGGGCGTGGGCGGCTAACCACAAGGGCGCGGCCACTAAGCTTTCCACGACCGCTATCAGCCAACCTAAAATTCCGATGACCCAGAAGACCAAGGGCAGGGCGGGTAAAAAATAGGCCAGGAAAAAACCGTAACCCAGAAGAAGAAGCGACAACGCCGTTAGATAGGGCCCTAAAGCGGTCACGGTGCCGCCGGCGAGCCCGGTTAAAAAACTGGACACGGAGCCAGAAAGGGTGGAGATGACTTGCCCGAGAAAACTAGAGGAGCTGTTTTGACTGGCTTGGGTCAGAGCCATGGTTAAGATTTTGAGGCCAATCACGGTCTCGGCCGTTCCAATCAGAAAATGCCCCAAAGAAGCTAAAACCGGAATGGGATCCCCTTGGGCCAGGTGAGTGGTTAAGCGCTCCAGGCCATAGCGGCCCACCGCTCCGGCTAGTTTTTCTCGTAACCAGGCTAGACTCGGAAACTCGGCTGGGGCCGGTTGAGCGCCTAAGGTTCTGGCCAGGGCGAAAGCTCCGCTTTGATAACGGTCATAACGGGCCAGAAAGGCCTCAAAATCGCTTAAAACCTCGCCTTCCAAAGCTTTAGCTTCCCCGGCGCCCCAAGCCACGGACTGGTAAAGACTCTGGGTGGCCTGTCTCCCTCGATTGGCCAGGGCCCAGTAATAGGCCCCAGCCAATAACCAGCCCGACTCTTTGGCCGCCCCGGCGAATTGACCCAGTTCCTGGGTCATTTCGGCCTGGGCGCTATTGGCTTCTTGAGCCAGATACGGCTCAATGGCTAGTTCATAAGCCAAGGCCGCTCGCCCCAGTTGGTCGGCGGGAAGCGTTTCGAGGGCGGTGTCTAGATCGGCCAGGCTTTGGGCGGTGGGGCTCAGTTCCGTCATCAGGGTTCGGACGGCCGCTAAACGGGCTTGACAGATGGGGGCCGTGGGAGCGGGGCAAGGGATCCGGATTCGCCCTAGATCCCCGGCCGTTAAAGCCGAGCCGGGCGGGGGATTTAAAGAGACGATTAACTGGCCGCCGACCGTTCCGGACGGCGGCCAGAACCGCTCTTCGGCTAGCGGCCCGGCCAGGGGTTGGTTGAGACGTTGGCGGTAGTACTCTTGGATGGCCAGGCCTTTGAGTAACCCGCGACTTAACTCGTGGCTATCCTCCACCACCGAGGCGGGGGCTTGGAGGGTAATCCGGCCGCCATGTTCCACGAAAAACTCTAGACTCTGGCCCCAGACGTGATTGGCTAGGTTGACGCTAAAACCAACCGCCACCAGTAGCCCGGCCTGGAAAATCGATAACCCTTGATAAACCGGGGCCGAGAAAGTTAACGCCCCAGCTAGTCTTAAGGGAAACCACAAGCCCCCCAGACCCTTGGCCGGTCGACCGTCTTGGGCCGCGCTGGTCATGGCGCGGATGACCTGCCAAACAAACAAAAGACTAATGGCCGTTAAAGCCAGGTAGTTAAAACCCGATAGAGCTTGGCGAATTAAAGTGACCGCCCCCTCCACTTCGGCCGTGGGGGCGAGGCGATCCCAACCTTGGCCAACTAAGCGATCCAATAGCTGGCCCGACAGATCGTTATTGGGCGCTTGGGAAGTTAAAGGCGGAGCGCTCATAACCCACCTCCATGGGGCTGGATCCGGGGCGCGTGACCGAAAACCCTAGTTATGGGGCGGTTGGTTTGGCGTAACCTGGGTGGGCTAAGTTGGCGCCCTAGGCTCTGGCCAGAAGGAGCCCCAGAAGAAGCCCCATAAGAAGATAGACCAGGCCAAGGAGACCGTCCCGCCCGGAGCGGGACGGTCATAGCTTCGGTCATCAGCTCAATCAGGTCGCTAGAAACGATGTTCGCCTCATTAAAGCCCCAAGACGCCTCTGGCCTTGGACTGGGGCGAAACCGGCGGCGGTGAGCGCTGAGGATTTGGCCCGCTAAAGGTCGGCTAGTCTGGCCCTTGGTTGGCCAGGGGTGGGCGGGGATGATCATGGGTTAACCTAATGGGAGACGAGCTCGCCGGAGTTTAGAGGGTAAAAAGTCGAGTCAAACCGGGCGAAGGACGAGGTTTGAGGGTATTTATATGAATGATATTAATCAAATAAACTTTATTTATTTAAAATAACTTTTAAAATCAATAAAAACTATTTTTAATACTTGAAAAAATATAATAATTTAACTAATAATAAGTAAAAATAAAAGCAATAAAAATCTATAATAAAAGAAACAAAAAATTTATAATAAAAGAAACAAAAAATAGAAAATAAAAAAATTAATAAAAATAATTATAATAGAAAATATATTTAGGTAATATATTTTTATTAAGATTTTAAAAGTTAAAATATTAAATCTTGAAATAATTTAATTTAAAAATATTTTATTAAATCTTGTATTAAAACTAAAAATATATGTAATTAAAAGTAGTTGTAACTAGAGCGTTAAAAAACTCCTTTTATTTTATGTTATGTTGCTTAAAAATGGGTAAATCATTTGTTATAGTTAATTTATTAATGATCTAGCGTTAATTAATGACTTTTATTGATTTAACGACCCAGAGCTAGTCGGTATTGGTTCCGTAAGGCGGGTTTGGCTCGGGTTTCCAGCCGCTCCAATCCCTCTAAAGCCATCAGTAACGTCAGGTTTTCCAGTTGGGCGCCTTGTCGACGGCTTAATTCCAGTTGGACGGCGGTCATGGCGACCATCTCCCTTAATAGTCCCGCTTCCGGCAAGGTGGGGAGGATTTTTTCGTGCCAATGGTCAGAGCCCAGTCGGAGGTTGGTCAGGTACCACATGAGGGAACTATCGGACAGATAACCTTCCACTAACCCAGGCGGGGTTCCTGAGCCCCCCATGTCCGTCCATTTACGGGTAACCCATTCGGCTAAGCCGCCCAGGGTGGGGGCTCGACTGGTTAAGCGTTGGGCCAGGATCCCTTGGTAAAGGGCTAAGCGTTTTTCCAGATCAATTTTAGCGGCCGAGTACAGTCGCCCGGCCGGGGTTTCGGCTATAGCCGCGGGTAAGGCGGGGGCGGGAAGGGGATCGGTAAATTCGGCGAGAGCGTTGGCGGCTAACTCAAGTTCCGCCGCGGAGAGGGTTAAAGTTTCTGGGGCCACGCCCCATAAACGCTCAAAATCCACGGTTTTTAAGGGATTGGCGTTTATCTCATTGAGGTAGTCGGCCGGTTTCGCGTTACGAGCGCTCCTTTCGGTCACGGCGCCCACCAAGGCCGCCCGTAAGGCGTCCTTGGTGGGGGCTCCTCGTCGCCAGAATTGTCCTAAAAGATCATTAAGACAATTAGTGAGCGGTTGGGAGGCTGGCTCATAGGTACGTTCCGACTGCCGGTCAGCCTGGCTTTGTTCGGCGCGCTCAATGGCCTCGGTCGTTCGCTCTTGGGTCATCAGGATAGCTTCTCTAATGGCCACCAACTCCTGGCGGAGGTTGGTGGTTTGGTAACCGGCCGCGCGCTCAATGGCTATTGATAGCGGATTGGCGATACCGGTGACCACGGTTTGGGCCGCTTGCTTTAATAGCGAGCCCATGGTCACGCAGTCGCAACCCCCGACGGCCTGAGCCTGGTTAGAAAAAAGAAATAGGCCAAAAAACGTCAAGATAGCGAGGAGCGGGAGGGTGGGTTTGGTCATGACAGCTCCTAAAGAATGAGGTTAGCGCTCCCTCGCGCGCTAAAAAGCGCGCGAGGGGAAAGAAATAATGAAGTTAGCGAAAAGGCGACTAAAATTAAAAGCGCGGGCCAGAAAAGCCGGCGCCCTGGGCTTTTCTGGGCTAAACCCAGCCCTAACGCGGGTTGTCAAGGGCCAAACCGGCCCTTGACGTGGGGTTTGATGGTCTAAACCCGAAGCTAGCGAGGGCGAGTTTTTCCCAGGGGTTAAATCCGCCGCGCGAAACGGGGAGTTAACCCTAGGACGGCCTTATTTTTTGGTCTTGGCCTTGTTCTTGGTTCCCTTGGCGAACAATTTGAACAGGAAAGCTTGGTCGTTGGGGGGAAGGACTTGGCCAGGTTGATTAGGTTGATCCATTTGGCCTGATTGACTCATTGGGCCAACAGGCGTCCGCGGCTCCGACTCAGGGTTGAGGGAGCTTTCTTGATTAAAAACTGGGTGGGAAGATGAGATGGACTCAGACTCTGAGTCTAAATGGGGCTTCGGCGGGGAATCCGAAGGAGAGCTTGATGTTGGTTCCGAAAGAGGTCGCGAGGGAGGTCGCGAAAGAGGTTCCGAAAGAGATTTCGAAAAGGAGTCTGATTGAACCGGTTGACTAACCGGTTGGTTAACAAGTTGGTCAAGTTGACCTAGTTGAGACAGACCTAGTTGAGACAGACCTACTAGTTGAGACAGTTGAGCCGGTTGAGCTAGTTGATCTGGCTCATGGGACGCCTTTAGCCCCGATTCAGGGTTGAGGGAGCTTTCTGGCTTAGAAGCTGGGTGGGTAGTTGAGATGGACTCGGTTTTTGAGTCTAAATAGGGTTTCGGTTGGGACTCCGAAAGGGATTGTGATGGTGGCTCCGAAAGAGGTCGCGAAAATGAATCCGGTTTGACCGGTTGGTCAACCGGTTGGCCAAGTTGATCTGGTGTAGACAGACCTGGTTGAGACAGTTGAGCCAGTTGATCTGGTTCTTGGGACGCCTTTAGCTCCGATTCAGGGTTGAGGGAGCTTTCTGGCATAGAAACTTGGTGGGTGGTTGAGATGGACTCGGATCCTGAGTCTGAATGGGGTTTCGGCTGAGAATCCGAAAGGAACTTTGATGGCGGTTCCGAAAGGGGTTTTGAAAAGGAGCCCGAAATGGAGTCCGCCTGGCTTTCCGTTAGGTAACGCGAAGAAGAGTCTTGGCTAACGGTTAGACTAGCGGCGGGATCATCGGTTATATAGGCCGATAATTCTTGGAAAAGGGGCGGTTCCGTGGTGGCGAGCGCGCGTTTCTTGGCCGACCTCGGGGATGAGACCTTGGTTCTTTTTGAGCGGGCTTTGGTGGTGGTTTTTAAGCTCGACTTCCTGGTTTTCGCGGACTTGGCGTTAGATTTCGCTCTCGTTTTGGCGTTAGGTTCTGAGTCAGTCGCGAAGTTAAGGTTTACGGGTAGCGTCTGGGTTGGTTCTTGGTCAGTTCCATCTGAAGAGGCTTGAGCTGAAGCCGAAGAAGAGACGGAAGCCGAAGACGAGATTGAGGCCGACGCTAAAATTGAATTCGTCGCTGAGTGGGGATTTTGGCCTGAGCCAGTTTCTGGGGCTAAGGCGGTCGGGGTTAAGGTTGGATCCAGAGGCGCCTGGGCTAACGCTGGAACCATGGGTGGAGTCTGATCCAAGATTGGAGCGTAAACTAGGCGAAGAAGGGGGGTGGTTAGGGCGGCTATTTCCGTGGTTAGCTCAGGGTCTATTTCCGTGGTTAACTCAGTGGTTAGTTCCGAAGGTCGCTCTGAGGCGAGTTCTGAGGGTAGTTCCGAAGCTAGATCCCCGGTTAGTTTTGAATAAACATTGGAGGCTTTGGCTAGGCTGGAATTCCTGGCCTTGGCCAAGGTTGAGGGCGTGGGTAAAGATATGATGGTAGCTGGAACCGAAGTCTCCGCCTGGCTAAAAATGGCCAGGGCTTGGCCCTGGCCATAAGCCTGGGCTTTCTTGGTCAGATCGCTGAGCCATTGGTTATCCATCAGAGCGGGGTTGTATCGAAAGGGTTCGCGCGGATTGGGTTGACGAGGCTCAGGTTCGCTCGGATCGGACGGGCTGGCGTGATTGCTTTTGTTCCAGTCAATAGCCCGGGGGATTGGGCGATTTATTCCCAATCGAGGTTGTTTCACATGATAAAGACCGCGGAGTTCGGCGCAATCTGTTTTTGACGTCGAGCCACTGGCGTTTAAAGCCCAATCGTCGTTGGTTCGGCGATCCAGGAACAAGTTGGCTAGCCCCCGGAAAGCTTTGGGGCGGGGATCATTGAGAGCGGGGGATTGGTAGGCGGTAAGGTTTGTGACCACAACCCCAATCGGATCGCCTATTTGGAAATTGGAACGCCGAAAAGACTGGGCCAGATCCCCCCGAAAAATGACCTCGTAAATCCCCCAGTCCCGGGGAGAAACGGTCAGACGGGCGAAAATGACCCTGTTCTGATGGTAACGGCTGTGGTTAAGCAAGGACAGATGGCCATCCAGAAAATGGAAGGCCTGGTGAGGAGCGGTCATGGGGTCGCCTTTCGCCAAAATAATTGGCGTTTGGGGTTGGTGGTTGAAGAGAAGAGTCCAGAGGGCCGCTAGCGCGGCCCAGAATTTAGCGAAGGTTAAAATCCGGTTATAGGGTCTGTTGGACTATCTTTTCGTTAGATCTGGCTATTCGTCTGGTTGAGTCTGTTCGCTCGATTAGCCAATCGTTAAATCAGCGCGTTGAGGCTGATGAGCTGGTTTTAAGCCCCGGTTTATTATGGTTAGGCCTTAAGGCTTGGCCTTGAGAATTGGTTGTAAAGACATAAGTTTTGGGCTCTAGCCAGCGTTGGGACGCTGGCTAGAGTTAAACGTTGGTTTTTAGCTCGACAATTGGGCCGCGGCTTGGCGGGTTAGTTGAGCCAATAGTCCCCCTCGGTCATGGTCAGCTCGTCCGGCTCTTTCCTCTAAAGCCTGTTTCAAACCTGAAGGCCAGCGTTGGGCTAAATAACTCAGGGTTTGGTTAACCCCGAAGAGTTGGTAAAGCTCATCGCGGATGGCCGCGTCCTCGGCCGTGGTGGAAAACGCCCACCTCAGCTCTGGCGATAAGGCCAGGGTTAGTAAATCTTGGGTTTTCCCGGATTGGGTTTTAAATAAAGCGGCCAAAGAAGAGCCTTTCGGCCCAGGGGGAGGCAGACGCGATAAGCCTTCGGCGACGGCTTGGTTAAAACCAAAAGTCTCGGCGAGTCGGGCTAAGGCCGATTCCGTGCCCACGCCCAACACGAACACCGCGGTGGCTAATTCCAAGAAGATGTCGGGGAAATCTTCCGGGGCCTGGGAGTACAGACCAATCGATAGATTCCATTTGCGCGATTCCCGAGCCGAGGTGGTTAGATCCCCGATGAGTTGGTTACTGACCGCCCGTAAACCCGTCAACCGATGAACTTCGTCGTAACAGAGCCGTTTGGGGATGGGTCGGAGCTCTTGGATCCTTTGTTGGTGATAAGCTTGAGCGGCCGGCGGCATTAAAGGGGTGTCGGCTGGGGTCAAAAAAAACCGCGAGCCCACCGCGTGGCGAGCCAGCATGTACATGACCGCGGCGCGCTTATCGCCCGCCGCGCCACCGCCACGAGGCGCCACTTCATCCAGATCGAGACTAATGACCCGAGCCGCGCCTGGGTTAAAACGGGTCGGTCGACCCAAGATCCGGTGTTCCCCCAGCGCCTCGGTTAAAGAGCGCCAGACGTAGTCCAGGATGTTCTCGCCCGTCTGGGCGACCTGGAAACCGTAAGTGGCTTTTAAGCCAGGGTGCCGGCGGATCTGGGCCACCACCTCGGCGAGGGTGGGCGAGGCGAAACGTTGAGCTTGATGGGCCTGACTCCACATCCCCTTTTGAAAGAAAAAATCCGTTAGATCCCAGTACGCGCTGTTGGGCTCGGGCTTAAAGCCTAAAGACCGCGCTTTTTCCAAAAGCGCGGGATCCAAAGTCCGGTCTAGAAGTCGGCCTGGGTTATTGGCCTCGGCGTAGGCGGCTTCCAGGGCCACGCGGGCGATACCGGCCGTTCCGTCTGGTGGGGCGGTATGACCTAAAGGGGTGGCTAACAAACATATAAAGTTGATCAGAAACCCCAGGTGACTGGGCAGCGGCGCTCTTAAACCTAAGGGCGTGTCCAAAGGGTTAATGGCGTATTCCGGGGAGGCTTTTAAGCGGTGGCCAACCACTTGATCCCTTAATTTTTCCGGTAGAGCGTTTTTTAAAAGAGTTATCAGCCCCATGGAACTGGGGCCCACGTCAATAATGGATAAGAGGGGCAACTGGCTTAAACCCGGCTGTAGACAAAAGGCTAAGTTTAAAGCGTTTAAAAGGACGGATTTGCCAGAGCCCATGGGGGCCACTCCCAGATCGATCCAGGCGGCTTGTTGGGAAGAATTAGGCCGAAAAGGCCAAGGTTTCCCGTCAGAGCTCAAAAAAGTCAAAGAGCCACTCGACCAAGCCGAGGCTGGCCTTAAAGGGATAAATCGCCACGCCTCTTCCAAAGGAGCCAAAGCTTTGGGCGCGGGATCATGGGCGGCGAGACCGGGGATAGTGGCCGCGACCCCTAACAATGGATCCCCGGTCACTTCCTGGGTGGTGGTTTGGCCCCAACCGGCTAACAATCTTTCTAGCTCGGCCAGTTGGCGCTTAAGCGCCAACTCGGCCGCGTTAAGATCAGCGTAATCCAAGACCTCCACCCAGGTGTCTAAACAGAAACTAATCCCGATTAAACAAGCCCCTTGGTCACGTTGGCGACGAAGACTGTCCAAGGCCGCGGTTAAGCGTCGGTTGCGCGCGGAGGTGAACGACAAAACCTTGGCTAATAAGCCCTGTAATGACCACTGGCCAATCTCGCCGGGGTCAAGGTTAATCGCTAGTCGCCAAGGGCTTCTTTGACGAGCCAGAGCCTGGAACAACTCTTGGAAAGGTTTTGGTTCCCGAGGGGGAATGGCTAAATAAAAAGGCGCGTGGAGACGATCCCCCCAGAGAAGGCCATCGCGCTTGATAATGGTCGCTTTTCGGGGGAAGAGCTGACTGGCTAAAGACGGGTAAGTCAAAAGCTTTTCGGGTTTTTCATCAAGATCGGGGATTAGAAAAGGTCTTTTCGTTCCCGGCAAACTAGGCTCCCAGTCTTTTGGGGTTAAGGAGGGAAATAAAGCCGAGCGGATATCCCTTAATAATTCCACGCCCGATAGACGCCGGTTAATGAGACCGGCGTCCTCAAAAGCCTCGCTTAAAGCCGACAATGTCCCTTGATGGGCTCGCCTTAACTCCTTGATACCTAACCTTTCGCGTTGACCTGGCCAGAATATTTCTGGGCCGAGTTCTTTAAGGCGCTTTTGGCTAATAGATTTAAGCGCGCCTGGATCCAATAGCTTGGCGCTAGTCCACAAAGTTAGCCACAAACTCTCTTTAGCGGCTAAAGAGGCTAAACGATCTTCCCAGCCACTTAAAAGCCCGGCTAGATTAAGTTCCAAAGCTTCGGCCGCGGCTAGGGATGGCTGGAAACAGTTGGCGAGGGTTTGTCGACTTTGGCCAGGATCGCGCTCAAAGATCAGTTTTAAAGATTGGCCAGGTCGCTCCAGTAAACCCCGCGTTTTTTCCGCCAGAAGAGCCACGATTCGCTCGTAACTGGTCGTGGTCACCCGTTCCACGGTTCCCTCTATTTTTAAGGCGCTGACCAAGGAGCCATCGTCGGTGGCTAAGACGTCAACGCTATCTAAGGTTTCTAGGCGACAACAACTGGTGACCGGGCCACCTAAGAGGTCGTAAAGGGCTAAAGAAGCGCGGTTGAATAAGTTATAGAGCGTCACGGATGGTCACCATATAAAGTTCGGCCCTTGGAAAGTGGGGCGCGTTTTGGCCAGTTGATTGACGTTGGGGTCAGTTAGTCGATATTTTTGTCTAATTGGTCGACGTTATGGCGCATTATTGTTAGTTAGCAAATATTATGGTTAAATTATCATCTTTAGTTATGGTGGTCGCTTTAACCAATTTTTTTGACTAAAGCGAGCCAATCTTGACTAAGGCGAGTCGATTCATCCGCGCGCCCAGGTGGTTAGGGTTGGACGTCTCCCAGCGAGCTTCCATCTCGGCCAACAGCTTTTGGGTGGTAATCGCCCCAGAGGAAGCGTGGTAGGAGATGATCACTGGGGCCTCTAAGATCCAGGTCAATTGGTCGCCCTCCTCGCGAGTGTCGGTAATGATCGGGGCTCCGGCTAACTCGCAGCGCAGGATTAGTTTTTCGGCGACAATCTTTTTTATATGCCCGGAGCGTTCCAAAGAATTAACGAACTCGGCGTGACCTTCTTTCGAGAAGCTGGCCTTTAGGTCGTTTAATTTTTCTTCCCAATGGAGGTAATCCAGGGACAGAGCCTTTGTTAGAACTTTGGCGGCCCAATCGCTTAAGGCGGTGGTATGAAGAAGTGGCTGTTCCAAAGGCGTGGCCTCGTTAACGCGGAGATCCGGGGTGATCCAGAAAAATCGAGGTTGAGGGCGCTGGGTGGCGAGGTAGACATTGGTTAAGATCAAAAGCAGAATCCCCAAAGCCACCGCCTTGATAAAATGGAATAGCTCGCGGTTTTGCTTTAGATACCAATTCAGAGATAGGGTTGGCAAAGTTTTCCCTGGCTCAAGGCCGTCTTTGAGCCATTGGCTCTCCTCGGCGCCCGGGGAGGGGGTGGATTGTTCCTGGAAGATCGTGGTTTGACTCGGGGAAACGGTAGATTGAGTTGGTAAGACGGAAGATTGAGCTGATAAAGCGGAAGCTGGGGCTGGTAAGGCGGACATTGGATCTAGCGAGACGGCGGCTGGATTTTGTAAGACGGCGGCTGGAGCGGAGGGCGGGAGCCCCGCCCCGGATGATCCGGGGCGAGGCCAATTGGTAGGCGGGATATGGGCTGGCTCTAGTTGAGCCGGTTCCTGATCCCGGGGGTGGAGGAAATGGCCCGAATTGGATTCTGTGGTGGTGGGCGAGAGCTCGCTCTTGTTCTTGTTCTCTATTGGGGGTAAAGGCGAGACAAGAGGTAATTCGCGGCTAACCAGTTCCGAAGAATCGGGCCGGGGGGAAAGACTGGGTGGACAAGAAATAAGGTCGATAGCGGCTGGGTTCAGATGGTCGTGGCTCTGGGGTAACGGCCAGGATGATGGTGGTTTTCTATTGGCGGAAGCCAAGGAAGACGATGAGGCCAGTGTCGTTGGAAGCGTTTCAGACGCTTCCAACGCCTGGGAGGCGCGCGAGGGCTCGCCACAGTCCCAGGCCAGGGAAGTTGGCGTTGACTCGATAAGAGCCACGTCGTGGCTAGATCGCCAAGAGTTGACCAAATCTTGGTCGGTGGTCGATGGTATGGACGGATCAATCATTTTAACTTGGGATGATCCGTTATTGGTTAAATCGAAAACATCGACGTTTGTCTTGAAGTTGGCGATGGAGTTGGGACGGTAGGCTTTTTTGATCAGCTCCTGGAAAAACGTCGGCTCATCCAAGTCGGCCAAATCGCGACACGAGAGGTTATTGGTTGAAGGCGTGGTTATGGTTTTGGCCGAAGAGATGATTTGAAGATCCTGAACGTCCAAAAAGCTTGACTCGGCGGAAGCACGGGGTTTGGATCTGGGGCGACCTAAAGATTTTGATTTGGGGGAACTCGAAGGTTTGGCCTTAAGAGCTCCGAGAGGTATGGCCTTAAGAAATTTCAATATTTGGGAATTGGAAGGGCTTAAGGACGTCGACTGAAGAGAAATCAAAGGTTTGGCCTGAAGAGACTGTAGATGTTCTGACTCAAGGGTCGCGCTGGAGCTGGCGTCGGTCGGTTGAGGGGTGGGCTCCATTAAATTGGCGAATTGGTCAAGAGGCCTTTTAATAGTGAAAAGATCCCGCGTTCTTTCAAGAGCGCTGGGATTGGGCTCTGGATCCATTTTTACGTAATTCACCGACCTGGCTTTGTCTATATCCAAATCCAAAGAATCCAAAGACGAGTCATTAAGATCTAGTTCCGCGTTTTCCAGGGTTAAATCCTTGTTTAGGTCGTTGGCCAGGGTATTGGGGGATAGAAAACGCCCGTTTTTCGCGCGCTTATTAGGCTGGAGCTTATCGCTAGTGACTATAACTGGTTCGTTGATTGGCTGAGCCAGGCTAAGGTTTTTCGATGATTGGGTTTTTGATTTGACCTTAAGAGCGGGTTGGGCGGCGCTCTGGAGATGGGTTGACTGGCTGGTGGTTTGGCTGGTCGTCGCCTGATCCGTCATTATCTGATTCGTCGTCGCCGGATCTATTATTATCGGATCTATTATTGTCTGATCCGTCATGGCCGGATCTGTCATAGTATGGTCTGTTATTGTTTGGCCAGTTATCTGAGACGATATTGTCTCGGGGCTTAAGGCGATCGTGACCACAGAGGAAGACTGTCCGGTCTTTATGGCTTCAGCCGGGTTGGCCAGGGTGATGATTTTTCGCTTGTCGCTCATGAGATCGCCTTTCAACGCGCTTGGCTAGTGAAGCGGTTAATTTTTAGCTAAGGACAAAGGTCTGTTTTTTAAAACTTATTATGGTCGCGTTTAAAATCCTGAGGCTCAGAAGTTCAAAAGCTTTAAAGTCCTAAAGTCTGAAAGTATTAAAGACCTAAAGTCCCGAGGTTGCCCCCAGATTTGTCGCCACCAAAAATGGTGCTGGAAAAAGAGGAGATCAAAGCGTCCACCGCTAATAAGGCCGCCCCAATGGCGCATTTGGTCATGGCCCCGGAAAAGGTGGCGTCAGGGCGCTTGTTCATGTTGTATAGTTCCATCAAGCCCATCACGACCAAAGCTAGGCCAGCTATAAAGCCGAACATTTGAATAGCCTTGGCCACCCCGGTTAAATTTTGGGCCACGTTTTGGCCGAGGCTACCCAAGCCTTGGGCTAAAGCCACGCGTGGGGCGGCTATGAGTAACCACATAGCGACGCCTATGGATCTTAGGAATCGGCTGGCTCTAATAAAGGAACTAGCGCGATTATTTTGACTGATCTGAGTAGTGTTGTTTAATGACAAAGACATGATTTACCATCCTTATGGGCTAAAGCCCTTTATCCAAAAATGGCCCTGACCGCTTCCGGCAAGCCGCCGCCTAGAGCCTGAGCGATGAGTCTTAATGTTTCCACGAGATTGACGCAGATGACGCCGCCACCAATATGAAAAAGGCCTCGAGCCAAAACCCCTTGGCCTTGTCCAGAGTCCCGTAAAAGCCATAAACCCCGACCAATACCTAATAGACCGACTATGGCCGCCAAGAAAACCGCGAATTGGACATAAGACTGGGCTTCGGAGGCGGGTGGTTGGTAAGAGAGAGTCTGGATGGAGTTTTGTCCCAGAAATGTTTGACTCATGGCGTCCAAGAATGAGGGGATGTTTAAGAAAAGAACCCCAACCACCAAAGCCAGCCACGCCTGACCGCGCGAACGATCTCTGGAGGCGATAGCCATTCGCCATAAAGACCATAAGGTCAACCCTAACCCCAAAGCCACGAATCCAGCTCTTAAAACGTCCCACAAAGTCGCTAAATGGGGAATGAGGTTTTGAGGGATGTTGGTGTTTTCCATATTTAATCCTAAGGCGATAACGCTGATTGATAAATAATATTTCTTGGGCGAAAAAGCCCCTTGGCTTGGTAGCCAGGTTTTTCTTAACCGCGAATAAGAGCGCCGCGATCAAAAGACCTAGATCTTTAGATTTTTCTAGGAAGGAATGGAGCGTTTAAAAACTCAGCGTTCCCTCCTGGCCAGAGTCAAAAAAGCGTTAGGCTCTCGCGGTTGACTTCAGAGGTTTTTGGTTTTCCTTAAAGGATCGACTAATCGTCGTGATTACCGTGAAGTCGGATCGCCCTGGCCTTTTTGACTACTGGCTAAAAGTTTCTAAAAGTTCAGCTCATGGCTGAAGTTAAAGTTTCAATG
>JAISYP010000149.1 GCA_031269825.1 Deltaproteobacteria bacterium | reverse complement strand
CTGGGCTACGATCGCCGGATCGATGGGATTTCTGGCCTACGTTTTGGTCTAACGACTTCTTTTTCCGTTGGCCAGATGGAAAGCGATAATGGTTGGACAACCATTGACTCGGACACGGCGGGCTTTGGGGTTTATGGCTCTTATCAAATTGATAGTGGCTTATTCTTTGACGCTGCCCTGGCTTACGCCCATTCGAAAAACAACGCCAAAAACTTCGACCTTAACGGTGGTTGGAAGAAAGGCGATTTCGCTATCGACACTTGGCGGATTGGGGCCAGGGTTGGCCAGATCTTTGATTTGGGAAACATTAAACTTACCCCAACCGTGGGTCTAAGTTATATAGACGCTCGCCAAGACGGCTGGGCGGAGTCGGTTCATGGAACCGCCTCAGCTTTTGCCAATGTGTTCGACAAAAAATCAACCCATATTGTCGAGGTTCCCCTTCTTTTACAAATAAATGGCTTTTTCCTGGCGGGAGCGGCGAAAATTATCCCAGAGATCCGTTTAGGCGGGACATGGGTGGCCCAAAAACCAGATAACAAGTTGTCCGTGGGGCTTGTCAATCGTGGCCCTGACCGATGGACAGTCACGGGAATTAAACCGGCCAGTGGGAGTTTCCAAGCTGGGGCTGGGGTAAAGGTGGAGATCAACGACTACTGGGATGTTTTTGTCAATTACGAGTTAGACGCGGCCAGAGGTTATGTCAGTCACAACGCCGCCTTAGGCGTGGGATTTAGCTTCTAAAATTAAGAGCCAAAAAAACGCTGGGCTCCGTTACGGTAGCTAGTGAGCGGCTATGTTCTGGGACGGGTTTTCCTAAGGCGTTTTTGGAAATTAAAAGGCGATTAGCAAAGTTAAAAAGTTCATGATGGGCGCGATGTTAACGTGGTTGAACGTTGAGCTTGGTCAGAAATTTGGCTTCCTTGATGGCTTCGCGAAAACCCTTGTTTAAGGAAAATCGTCAAGTAAAAGAGTAATAATTTCAATAACTTATAAATTTGAATTTTTGAATTTTCACAAGACCATCTTCCTTAACGAAGGCGTTCTTAAATCGTTTAGCGAATAATTTTTATAAAATAAACTTACTATATTTTAATAAATTTAATTTAGTCAGTTATATTTTAATACTATAAAATAATAGTAAAATAGCTAAAGTATCTAAGATAATAACTTTTATTGAAAAAGGGAGAAAGACGGTTTTTCGTCGATCTCCCCATTAATGAACCTAAACCATCTCCACAGGCCAGGAAAGTTTTTTTGGCCAAAGGAAATCGCTAGACTAGTCCCAAAAGTTTTCGGCCTAGCGGTTTGGGTTTGGGGATGAGCGGTTTTATCTGGCCATCTCGCCCTAGGACATTGTCGTCGGCGTAACCGGCGTTCCTTTCCGAGGCTAGAAGGCGTTTTTTCATGGCTTCATGCCCGGCCGTGCAGAAGGCCATGCAACGACCGCAGTTAGTGGCCCCAAAGGTGGCTTCGGAGTGTTCCAATACCCGAAGGCGGGGATCTCTTTCTGACCAGAGCTGGTGATAGACCTGTTCCGAAGTGGGGGAGTCTATGACCGGGACGTCGACTTGGGGATTGAATTTAGCTCCCGGCCATACTTTTGTGCTTAAACCGGAAGCCATGATTCGGCATTTGTTGGGGATGGCTCGGGCGAATTGGAAAGTTTGGCCGGCCATCTGGCAAACGTGGGGCGATTTGATTTCCAGGGCTTGGGATGGGCAATGGGACACGCACTCTAGGCATCCGTCACAAACCTCGGCCGGGGTTAAGAATTTTTCCGCTGGCCTTAAGGGGGCGGTGGTAGGTAAACCCAAAAACCTCTGGCGGCTGCCATACTGGGGCGTTAAGGCTAGCCCACTCAACCCAAAGGAAGCCAACCCCGCGGCCACGGCGGCGTGGCGGAAGGAGATCATGCCGTAACTGGGTTTTCTGGCCCCGATGGAACAGTTGCGGCCAGGAATCGGTAAGGTGGCGTACCCAAAGTCCTCGATGAAGTTTGACAACTGGTAAGCTAGGAAAT
The DNA here is from genome assembly GCA_031269825.1 of Deltaproteobacteria bacterium. GTDB lineage: Bacteria > Desulfobacterota > Desulfarculia > Adiutricales > Adiutricaceae > JAIROO01. The sequence continues at coordinate 4,030 of JAISYP010000149.1, read as the reverse complement.
CTAACTCGCGGTTAAGGTAGGCGTAGCCGAAGAGGTTATAACTGTAGTTGGAAACGCCGCGACGCATGATTTCTAGAGCCCCATCGGGAATGTGGAGGCTAACCACCACCACCGAGCGACAACCAGGCAGAACGTCCTCAGGCCGAAAATCTTCTTCCAGTCCCTCGTTTAGGATTTCGGCCGAGGCGATACCGACCAGGCTTGAGCCGAGGAATTTGGCCCGCTCGATAACTTTTTGGGTCAAGGCGTCATTATATTTGTTGGACACAGTAATAGGCCTTTCCACGGATTCACCGTTTTTTTGTCCAGTGGAGGATCCGTTTTTTTAAGAGATCAAAAAGGGTCATAATGATGACCACCACCAGCGACAACCAGATCATGCCCACGATGACCCGATCGTACTTGGCGAAATCCGCGTAATATTGAACAAAAAAGCCCAGACCCGCCTTAGAGCCAATCATCTCGGCCACGGTTAGGAGCAAAAAACTTCGGATTAGACCGGCGTTGATCCCAGCGAAGATCTGTGGCATGGCGCCAGGTAGCACGACTTTAAAGACCAGATGACGGCCTTTGAGGTTAAGGCATCGAGCGTTGTCGATCCACCTTGGCTCCAGCATGGCGATGCCGTGGAGGGTGTTCATGAGGACGGGCCATAATACGCCGAGGTAAATGATGATAAGCGAGGATGACCAGAACGTGGGCATGACGGCGATGGCGTAGGGGATGAGCATGGTGGAGGGGAGGGGGTTCATGGCCCGGATAAAGGGCAATAACACCGCCTCGACTCTTGGCCTTAACCCGATGAACATCCCGGCCGAGACCCCAGTGATAATGGATAGAGCCACGGCGGGAACCAATAGACTCATAGAACTGGCTAAACCCGTCAATAGCTGGGGGATGGATAGGCCAAACGCGGGGATAATTTTTCTCCAACCAGGGAACAAAACCGCGTTAGGGATTCGGAAAACATCCGTGACTAAGGCGTAGGCCCCGGCTAAGAGAGCTAGAATGCCTAGGCAACTTATTAGGCCAAAAAGGCGGCTTTTAGCGTCATTGGCGCCCATAAGGTCTCCACGCGACTAAGGCGTTGGGGTGGGTCTGGCTAACCTTGGCCCAGTTATTGGTTGTGACAGTTGGGTGGTTAGCGACGACAAAATTCATCAGATGGCCTCCCCCGCGTTTAACCCTGGGGATAAACGCTCGTCCACCACGAGGTTAAGCTCGGTTAAAAGTAAATCCCGAAAAACCGTGAAGTTTTTATGTCTTAGCGACCCCATCCGAGTGCGAGGCCGGGGCAGATCAATGGGGATATCTCGAACGACTCGGCCGGGGTGGGTACCCATGACAATAACTCGATCCCCTAGGATGACCGCCTCTTCCACGTCATGCGTCACGAAAAAGACGGTTTTTCCGGCTTCTTTTTCTTGGCCCCCTTGCCAGAGGTCTAACAAAAGATCCTGTTGGCGAGCTCGGGTGATCTCGTCGAGGGCTCCAAAGGGCTCATCCATTAACAGGATCGGGGCGTTAATGGCCAAGGCTCGCGCGATGGCTGTCCTTTGACGCATGCCACCCGATAGTTCCCCAGGTAGTTTGTCGCCATCCTGGGCTAGCCCCACTAAAGCCAGAAAATCCAGCGACACCTGCCGCCTTTCCGCTTTATTGGCGCCAATACCGGCCCGCTCCAAGGCCAGGACGATGTTTTCTTGGCAGGTCATCCAAGGAAACAGACTATAGTCTTGGAAGACCACGGCTCGATCCAGCCCCGGCCCCGTGATGGGATGACCGGAGACGGTCAGTCGCCCCACGGAAGGCAGAGCCAACCCGGCTAAAAGCCTTAACAAAGTGCTTTTGCCACAGCCGGAGGGGCCAATGACGGCCACAAATTGACCCTGGTCAATGGTCAGGTTAATGTCTTTTAAGATGAGCTGGCTGTGGTCGTAGCTAAAGCGAACGTCATTGACCGTCAAGTAAGGACACCCCATTAGTTCATTCCTTGAAGCTGGTGGCTAGTTTTATGGTAGCTAGTTTTATGGTGGCTAGTTTTATGGTGGCTAGTTTAGTGATAGCTAGTTTAGTGATAGATAGTTTCGCCCAGAAAGACTCGTTAGAGGCTTGTTTTGGAAACTCGGCGAAGGCTTCTGGGGGCTGGAAAGCGTCCAGGCCGGATTGGGGAGCCGCGTTGGAGGCGACGCGTTGACTTTCTTTCATATAATCCACCGGTTAACCACCCCGTTGACGTGGGGATCCCCAGTCAATTGGGGGTGGGGATCTAAGTTCAGCGTCTGGGATAGATGGTGGACTTTACCGCTTTTAGCCGTCTCTAACGGGTTAGTTGGCTGGCGAAACGCGATTAGCTCAACATCGTGGTCTGGCTCAAGGTCGGCTCGGAAAACCCCTCCCGGGAAAACCATTTCGGCCGGCTCAAGCCTGGACTTGACTATGGTCTCGCCTTGGCGGTCTGGGCCGCTCTTAAAGTTACCGGCGTTTTCTGGTTTAGTGACGCTGGGGCGTCTATTGACCAGATTATTGGCGTTGAAGACGATTGGGGTCGCCTCGGTCGCGACAGTTAGCGGCGGGCTGGTTCCAAACGATAATACCATGTTGTTCTTCTCAGCGTTTAAAGCGTTTACGTCGTTAGACGCGCCCAGGAACCTCGTCAGTTCCACGTCTAAGCCTGGGCTGGCCAAATATTTTTCGTCAATGGCCAATACTGGCCAGGTTGGGGCGCTGGCCTGGCCACGGCCTAATTTTCGGGACTCGGCGGCCAGTGGCGAGGCGAGGAGGACGGCGCGCGACAAAAGCCAAAAGAAAGGCTTCATGACTAATCCTTATCAAGCGTTTAGGGGCGGATAATTGGACAACGCCCCTTGAGCCTTCATTTCCAATAGGGCCAGTCGACCGGGTAAACGACCAAAAAAAAAGACCGCGAGCCACATTGACTCACAGCCTTTAGGATTCCAATCAGCCATGACAAATCAAAGAAAAGATAGATCCAAGAAAACGAAGATAAAAATAATAGGGTTAGCGCCGTTTTCCTTCCCACGCCTAGCGGGTGGATGACTTTGAAAAATATCCCCGCGCGGGGCTCAAAAAATTTTGGCTCAAAATAGCAAAGATCTGGCTTTTCGTCAATATGGGAAAAAATGGCGAAAAATGGCTTAAAAGCGGGTTAGGTGGCTTATAAAGATAGTTTAGGGTAGATTAAAGAAAAAACGAATTTAAAAAGCGCGGGAGAAAGGATTTTGAGAAAATTACGCTGAATAATAGATCAACCGGTTTAACCCGGGTGGTAACGTGAGATTACTAAATTATTTAGCGCTTAAAATGGTCAACTAAAATAAATAACACCGCGAAACAAATAATACAATGAAAATTTAATATTAATAATAATATTATAATGGTTATATATAGATCTATATATAATTTTTACTTAAATAAGATGTAGTCATCAAATTAATTTATTGATATTATAAAAATGAGGCTAACTAAGAAAGTAGGGACGATAAGACCGGCGAGCGAGTGGGGGATAAGTTAGAAAAAAACAGTATTATAATTAAGGCCTCCGCTGGGAAAAAAGCGACCACGGCGAGGACGGCGATGTCCTGGTCAATGACCACGGCGCTTGATTCGCTACTGACCCTGTTTTGACTCTGAGCGCCGAGAGAGTTATTAACCTAAACGCCTCTACGCTCTATCTCTGGCCATGAGCTAGCGCGGGACTGAGCCTGAATTTAGGTGGCGACGATCACTTTTTGACGCCCCCTTGACGCCCGCCAGTTTTAGCGCGGTCGACGCGCTCAATCCCAAGGAGGGGGGAGAGGGCTGTCCACGGCCAAAGTGGACAGAGGCAATGGCTATGGTAGTGGAACGTTAAGGGGGGCGAACGCGAATTTGACGGTTAATGGCTAGAGTTATCCGTATTTCCCGAAGCCATTTACTCACCCAATAAATTTGATCGAAAAGATTTTTGGCACAATTTTTGCTGCAGCATTTAATCGATCTAAATAGATACTAATTAATATCTATTTTA
>JAISYP010000142.1 GCA_031269825.1 Deltaproteobacteria bacterium | reverse complement strand
AAATCATATTTATCGACGCCATTCTTCATAATCCTCATAACTAATCAAATTTTAAAATTCAATGATGACATACTTTTGGTCTTTATGAGCCAGCCTCCTACCAATCGTGTGACTACCCACCACGCGGGTTGGTAAAAGGTCACTCTACCACCAGGGAACCTAGTCCAGTGTGAACCTTTACTTTTTTTCTCCCAAAATTTTCTGGAAATTTGACGGGAACTCGATTATTATATCCTCCAATTCGCTATATTTCCCTTTAACCCTTAACCAAAGTCCAGATTTTTCATGCTCAAAAACACCTTTATCCATATCCCTGGCCTGGGATCCAAACGAGAAAAAGACCTTTGGGCCAAGGGCGTCATGACCTGGGATGACTTAGCCGCCTTGCCTAACCCCCGCCTTGACCCCAATTGGCGCGCCGACTCTTTAAAAGCTTGGGACGCTCAAGACATGGATCACTTCGCCACCAAGCTTCCCCCTAAGGAACACTGGCGTTTGGCGGCCAGTTTTCCCGCTGAGACCATCTTCGTGGATATTGAGACCACCGGTTTTTCCGCTGACTACGACCATATCACCATCATCGGTTGGTCTTTGGGCGGAACCTTTAAGGTCATGGTCAATGGCCGCGACAACCCGAACAGTTTTTTAAGAGATTTGGCTAAATCCAAGGCCATGGTCACTTTTAACGGCCGTTGTTTTGACGCCAAATTCCTTATTCGTCTTTTTGGAGCCAACGTTCTGCCCACGGCCCACGCGGATCTCCGATTTCTTTGTCGCGTCCTAGGCTGGAGCGGGGGACAGAAAAATATCGAGGCCGAGCTAGGCCTAACCCGCCAAACTCATGTCCAAGATGGGGAAGAAGCGGTATTTCTCTGGAACCAATACGTTCATGGAAGAAATCCCGCCCAAAAAAAACAAGCCTTAAGAGACCTAATTATTTACAACCACGCCGACATCGAGGGCATGAAGGTCATTTTTGACGCCTGCCTCGACCGGTTGGCCGAGGCGGGCCTGCCTAACCAGACCGGTCTCTTCGCCGCCCTAGCCGCGACCCCAGATTTTTCCGATCCCGACCGTTTTCCCTTTAGTCTGGATTTGCTGAAAAAATAGCTACATTTGGCTCAATTGGGTTTTATTCAAAAGGAGTCTGAGATCTTTGAGGCCTTTGTCGAGGTTGGCTCGGCGGCAACTTAAAATAAGGCCCATAAAAATTAGCCACCGGGCCGCCACAGCCGCCGGGATACAGGCACGAGTCCACCATGCTCAACTGGGGGGTCACGCCTTGGCAAAACCCCATGACCGTGGTGGTGCGTCCTGGCCGAACCGCGGTGGAAGCGGCGACCGCTTCCCAGTTCCATAAATAGATGATGATGGGTTGATAAGGGCCAGAATCAATGGTTAAAAAAGGGTACGGATGACGGCGATAGGTCTGATTAGGAGGAAAAATCGACTTGATCCGGCCAGTGACGATGAGTAACTTGCCAGTGTAACGAGCGTCAGCCGAGTGGAAATCATTCAGATACGCCTCCACTAATTGACGGGGCGAAATGACCACTGGCTCCATATAGTCCCTCTGACCCCAAGCCTCAGAATTGGCCAAAAGCCAGACCAAGGCCAATAAAGTCAAAAGGAGCGCTTTAAGGAGTTTTAACATACTCCCAAGGCCTATAAGTTTGGGTTTCTTGGTCAAATGAGGAACCACAGACCCTAAATCAACAAAATCCGTTAAGAATCAATCTGGGAGTGGTAATATTCAAGAACCAAAGACACAAATCTTTGTGTTTCTCGGAAGGGGGGCAATTGATTGCCATAACGCCGGATGGCTTCTGGGCCACAGTTATAGGCCGCTAGAGCTAAATGCTCATTGTCGTCAAACTGAGTCAACAAAGCCCTCAGGTAACGCGCCCCGGCGGTAATGTTGTCCCGGGGAGCCTGAGGACTAGCCACCCCCACGGAACGAGCCGTGCTGGGCAGAACCTGCATCAGCCCCACCGCCCCCTGGCTGGAGACAGCCTGATGATTAAACTTAGACTCAGCCTGGATGACCGCCCGAATCAGGGCTGGGGATATCTTGTTTTCCCGGGAGGCCATGAGAATAAGATCCTCATAATCTTGGGCTTTTTTGTCTAGAACAGGCCGATCAGGGGCCTGTTTCTTAACTTGGGCCAACAGACCTCTATTGGGGGACAGGGAGGAACTATAGCTAGGCGGCGGCGGAACGAACAACGGAGCCTCAACCACCACCCCCGGCTCCATCGACTCCGACATCCTAAAAGTGACCTTTTTGGCCTCGCGCTCGAGCCAGGCTGGGTATATAGCCATAACTAAAGCCAAAACAGCGAACATCGCTCGAATTTTTATGGCCTTAAATAGAATGTAAAGAGCGAAGTTGTTCATGTCGTAAATTTTAACCAAGGCCAAAAATTTTGTCAAGTTTTATTGAGCGCTCGCTTTAAAAAACATGAAAACTGTCTTCACCATCAGTCTAAATCGGACGTCCGCCAAAACGACCAAAAATCCTAAAAACCACTAGCCTAATTTCCATAAAATCCACTGCTTTTTTTCCGCGTTAAAACGTTAAAGTTAATAATTAAGAAATAAATATTTTCTATTTATCTCTTTAAAAATTAATTAATACGTCACAGGTTAATTAGGTCATAACAACCATTTAGACTCCTCTGGCGACCGACCAAAAGGCGATAGACGAAAATCGCCGCCGCCGCCCCCGATAACTACCCGCCAAAGGAAGCCACTGAGACTTCCTTGGAAGCCAACCAAAAGGCGGTGGCCCAGTTTTTCCCGCCAAAAGTGGGCCATTATGGCCCACTTTTTTGAGAAAACCCACCCTGAGACGGTTGCGTGAAAAAAGCGTCCAAAGCCAAGTCCAGGGCGAACAAGCCCGCAACCATCTTCAAATGGGGTTGAGCTAAGCGCGCCTCAACAATAATAAAGAGGCCCAGAGTTCCCCAAGACTATGAGGTAAAAACTGAAACTGGGAAAAATGACTGAAAACCTGGAAAGACTGTCTGGAAAGATTGACTCTTTGTTTTAATTAATACTCGATTACTTAATGATATACATTAAACTAGGATTTAAACAAAGCTATTATACTTATAATAAATTATAAATTATATCTTTAAGCTCAACATGACTGTTTAGGCGATCCATGAGTCTTTATCTTCTGTCGTCAGACAGCCTGGCTACGCTTGTTATTCTAGTTACGTCTTAATTTTTAAACAGCTTTAAAATTTTTTTTGACCTTATAATGTCAAACTCCCAGAGTGAGCGGTAAAAAATCTGGTGATTCAGGGTGGGCCATATCGAGGCGCCAGGGTGAGACCAGGGTAACCCATATTAGGCAGCCATATGGACACGTATAGAGATCCTCGAATTAATAAGGAGGTCAGTGTGGGTGGTTCGCCTCAGACAAAGAAAACTCAAGCCATATACGTTTGTTTGGCCTATTCAATGGAACGAAGGCCAGGATCCAAAACGCTGGCCAGGCCGGATGATAAAGAATTGGCCAGAGTCAAGGCTGAGAAAATCCAACCTTTGTTACGAAATTCCCTGAATTAAGATGGTCTGGCGAAAAGTCCAAATTTAAAGAATCCTAATTGATAACTTATTGAAATTAATACTCTTTTAGTTGACGATTTTCCTTAATATAGGGTTTTCTCGAACGCGTCAATATTAGACCGGTGGATGAGTCGGGGATATTTGTCCTCGGCTCAGACGCGGTTCAACGAGCGTCTTCTATAACCGTCGGGATTAGTTCCTGGATGAGGGGATTTATGTCAGGGAAGGGTGATACAGTCAGATTTTCTAGAGTTGACGAAAAGCTATTCCTTAGGTCGGAAAATAATACTGATTTCTAAATATATTAGTAAAAAATATAATAATTTGAATAAAATAATTAATAAAATTAACAATTACTCTGTTATAAGATCTAATGCCCACGCTGTGGTTACACGGATTTTTTAAGGACACCACAGCCAAGACTATAAAAAAAATAATGGTTCGGAACCGATAATAATGATATAGTTAGGTTCGTTTTGAGCTGTTATAAGCTCTATGAAGGCCACGCGTTGTGGGCAGACCTGGATAAAGCGCGGGCGGTCAAGCATGGGCCATGGCGAACCGGCGCGCTGGCTATAACATGTGGGATAGACAGCCAAAAGCAGTAAATTTATTACCTTATTTTGGCTTTTATGAAAAATAAAGTTATATATAATATTTATTATACTATATTAGATAACTTTTAGGTAGTATATAATTTTGTTGACAAAAATAAATTATCTAATTAAACAAAGTAAAATATAACTAGATGAATAAAAGAAATAAATATAGTGAACAAGCATAAATGATGCCTTCTCAAAAAAATTCCCCATCTATGTTTGAACAATTTCGAATATCAAACTATATAAGAAATCTATTAATAAAAGTTACTTTTTTGAGGTTTACCTCCTTGACAAAATCTTCCATAGATATTATAATATGGTCTATTAGATTGGATAACGACTGATTACTTAGGTGGAGGTACTTATAAAGACAACTAAAGAACAAAATACCGCTTCTATATTTACTCCTAAAGAGATATTAGGCGATAATCCCAAGCGTTATAAAAAGCTCGACAACTCCTGGGACACTTATTTCCGGGATAATTTTTTCGTTCGCATCCAGATGGATTAAATCGAACAATTATATTGTGAAAACAATGGCTATCTGACTAAGGCTCTAGATACTTTGACCGGTATGACCATTCTTTAGCGGTATTTTGATTTGACCTACTTTCAGACCTCTTTCACGCTCAGCGTGAGTATCGCTTGGCGAAGGGGTAACGTCTTGGGAGGTCAATGGTCAAGGAATTATTAATATTGCCCGATTGGGGCGGATCCCGAAGCCAAAAGCTAGAGGGAAAATGGGAGGGTGAAAATGACCGAAGACGAAAGATCCAATGTCCGGGTTGAGGTTTTGAATGACGATGATGAAAATTTCCGGAAGCGGGCGGCTGATTCGCTTCTTATTCGCGCTGGTTGGAAGCCATCGGAAGTAACGCCAGGGGCGGAGGAATTCGCGGGCTATTCGCTTAAGGAATTAGCCAGGGAATGCCTGCGCCAGAAGGGGATAAAGGTTCCGGTCAATAATCTCACAGAGCCGGTTAGTCGCGCGCTGAGCTCAACAGATTTTCCTTTTCTCTTGACTGAGACCGCCCGGCAGTCTTTGGTCAAGGGATTTCAGGAAGAAAAGGAAACCTATAGCCAGTGGACAGGGGAGATGAGCGTTCCTGACTTTAAGTCTCGGATCATCGATGTCGATGTCGATATTGACAATGACAATGAGATGTATGATTTCAATAAGTTTGAGGAATATCGTTCGATTAAGATGGGGAAACCGGTGGAGGCCAAAATTTCCCCCTATTGCTGGGAGTTCCAGATTTCGCGTCAATCAATTATTAATGACGAGTTGTTTTTTTTAACCACGAAGCCATCGATGGAAGGCGCGAAGGTTAAAAATAAGATCGCCGATGTCGTTTATGATATTTTTAAGCCCAGCGCTCCGCTGATGGACGATGGAAAAAGCCTGTTTCACCCGGATCACAATAATATTTCAGCTTTGGGAGCTAATGGGAACCCAACGGTGGACAAAATCTCAGCCGCTAGGCATCTGTTAATATTTCAGACCAACCAGACTGGCCGTCGGTTGAATATCCAGCCACGCGTTTACCTGTTTCCTGACAATCTTTACGCGGCGGCGGAAACATTTTTCAAATCCGACAAATTGGGCTCCCCTTCGGGCTCGAATGCGCCTAACATCTATTTCAATTCGTTGTTCAGGGTTTATGAGCCACGGCTTGATGACATAAGCCCCAACACGTTCTATTTAGTGGGGCCCAAGGATATGGGGGTCATGGTAGTGTATTTGGCGGGCAATAAGACTCCGTTTTTAGAGTCTAGAAAAGATTTCAAGACTGACGGGTTGGATCTCAAAGTACGGTTCGATTTTGGCGTCAAGGCGGTGTCTTGGCGGGCAATGGTTAAAGCGACCACGGCGTTAGAAGAGATCATATAGCATTTCATTCAGGAAGGGTTAACCGTCCGTTATCTCAATTTGGTAGCCGAAATCGCGCCCTCCGGGAGTCTGGTGATTTTTTGGTTACCAAGTTGAGATTGCCACAAACGATATCCCAATTGGCGAGGAAGGCGTAATGATTGCCCCTAACCATCATATCTCCAACCATCGCGCCACAACCATCGCTGGCGCGATATTTCATCGCGGAAAGAAGAAAGCGGAAAAAATCTCTCTGAGCGCCCCCTCTCTAGGAGCTCACACTAACCAGATTGGCGCCAACAACTCCGTTTTCCAATACCTGGGACAAGGTCGCGTTGTCTATCAATTGTCCTTGGTAGCCCAGGCTCGGAGCGCCGTAAAGCCGCCTTCGAGGCCATGGTGGATCTTGCGCTGATTTATCTAAAATAGATCAGCTTGTTTTCCTAATCGACTTAGGATTTCTGGCCCCAGACCTTTCCCATCCCCCATCCAGAGTTAACGAATTTTTAATCATACAGTATCGCTATTTCAGTTATTAAAAAAAATTTATAATTGTCCCCTGGTCAACCGGGCGTTTAGAAACTAGCTAAAATCAAAAATATTTTCTACTTAAACAATAAAACAAACACTTTTATGCCTAATATTTAATTTTTTTGCGCAATAAATTTTTAATATTTTGAAAAATCTTTTACGAATTTAATATTATTTTTTAATCTTAATTTTCAAATTTTTATAACCTAATCAATTATAAAATCTTGATTCTAAATAATAATATAAAAAAACGACGCCTCAAAATCAAATTTTAGGCCCGGCCAAATAAACTAAAAATTTGTCAAAAAATAAGTTGACATTTTGCCTTCCATATGGTATTATAATTTCAGTTAGAGAATTGTAATAGATTCTCAACTCTTGATCAATCTCTAAATTATTAGCTCCGTAGACGCCTATTTTTTTGTCACCGCTTTTTGTTCAAGCGGAATCGCTCAAGATTTTTCTAGATCTCGCGGGATTCAGGGCGAGCCAAATAGACCATAGCCAAAATCACGCCCTAGTGGCTCCTACCCTAATGGCTCCTAATAGCTTACTCAATTTTGACTAAAATTTCGATTCCTGGCCTAACCTTTTTTTGTTTTACCCTGAAGGGGCCAGGAAATATTACCCAGCGGCGCTTAAAGCAGGGATTAACGCGCCATTGACGCGGCCGTCGCCAGCCCTCGGATTCTTTGTTCCTTTAATGGCTCAACAGTTTCCCAGGATGACCGCCTCTGGTCGCCAACAGCAAGGGAAGGGTTCGCCGGTTGTCGCTAGCCCTCTAAGGTTTTCCGCCCAATCATTGGACATTGACCATCATATTGGGAGGTTAACTGATGAGAAAGACCGCCTCAACCGCCAGAACTGTAGCCTTTGTTCCAGATCGGCCTTTGATCCTTATGTTATGAATTCGAGTCCTGGCCCTTTTTTTTCTGTCGGGCCAGGAAACTTCGTCAGCCAGCGCTTTAGGCTGGGCTTAAACGCCCAATTTCTCGCGACCGTCGCCAGCCCTTGATATTTGGGGGGATCCCGAATAGCTCTCCTTAGTTTCCAGGAAGATCGCCTCTGGTCACGACCATTACAGACTAATCCCAAGGTTCCGGCCGAACCCTTTAGCCCCCCCATCGTTGGAATGGGCAGGATCATTTAGGAGGATGACCGCGCGCCTGGAGGATCCTTTTATTCAAAATTGTTGTTTTCACTCCTGGCCACGCTTAGGCGCTTTCCCTGGGACGACGTGGCTTATCAGAATATTTTTTCGCGCCAAAGACAGGGCTTTGGGCGCGCGTGGGCGTCGCTTCGTCTTTTTTCTCTAGCGAGCTTAATTATTCACGCTGGGGTTAAAAAATCGCGAGGTTAAACGCCAAAAACCAGTTCTTTTCAAACTGACTTCGCTGACCGACTCTGGAGCCAAAATCCGGCCTCTAACAGATCATGTGACTGTTATCGTGACTGGGCTCGCGATTGGGTTCGGAATCGGGATTGGGATTTTCATTGGATATTCGCTCGCGATAGATCTATCGCCCGCGGGCGTTGATAATAATGGCGACGCCAGAACAAGGCCGTTGAGACGGTCGGGTGGGAGGCTCGTCGGTGGAATAATTTCGCCCATGAACATGGCTTATAAAGCCATGTTCATTCTTAGAGAGCCAATGGCTTTCTGAGCTATGGGATAATTTTTGGTTTTTCTGGGTATGAGCTATCCGGCTAGGCGGGATCCGCCCATATTCGCTAAACCAGACCGCCCGAACTCTTTTATGACTAACGCCTCAGTTCTCCCCCTGACTTAACGCCACTTTTAATTAAGACCGGTCTTAAGGCCTGACGCTGGCTTTTCCACGTGGAACCGAAAATTACTATTTTTCAAGGTCATTTTGACTAGCTAGATCGGGGAGTTTTTCCCGCTAAAGCCACTCCAATGGCCTATCCACAGGAGAATCATTCATGAGTTCTATCTCAGCGCCAACGGGCGCCCTGGACTTGACTAAACTCGAACCCATCTTCGAGACCTACAAAAAACTAGCCCGGGGTTCCCTGATCCCGGTTTTACAAGCCGCCCAGGAGGAATACGGTTACCTCCCGACCACTGTTTTGGAGACCATCGCTGAACGGACGAGCGCCCCTATCAGCCAGATTTACGGGGTAGTCACTTTTTATTCCCAATTTCGGCTTTTACCCCGAGGCCGACACGTCATCCGGGCCTGCCAAGGCACCGCCTGCCATGTCCGCTCCTCATCCATGATCTTGGAAACCCTTAAGTCCTCTTTAGGCGTAACCCCTGGCGGCACCACCACGGATCAACAATTCACCCTGGAAACCGTCGCCTGCCTAGGGGCCTGTAGTTTGGCCCCAGTCATGATGGTGGACAACGAGGCGCACGGACGTCTTCGCCCAGATAAGATCCTGGAAATCCTCGACAAATACCGCCGCAAGTAACCAAGGAGGCTCCCTAATGAACCACAACATTGAGGATTTGCCTCGCCTGGCCAACGCCCAGGAACTTGAGGCCCTAAAAAATCGCGTCCTTCCCAGGTTGGCTATCCGGAAAAATCCCCAAGCCCAGCCTTACAACGACATCACCCACCACATTATGATCTGCTGCGACACTGGCTGCGCCTCCTCAGGAGCTAAAGACATTGTCGAGGCCTTCCAAAAAGAGCTGACCTCGCGCAACATGGAAAAATCCGTGGAAGTCGTGGTGATTGGCTGTCACGGCTTCTGCGAGATGGGGCCATTGTTGGTGGTCTACCCCGACGACTTCTACTATATCCGGTTAAGGCCGGATGACGTGTCTGACATCATCGACGAGACCATCATCAACCACCGTCCAGTCCCCAAATTGCTCTACCACGACCGAGAGACGCTACGGCCCATCGTGCGTTACAACGAGATCGGCTTCTACGCTAAGCAGAACCGGATCCTTTTGGCCAATTGTGGCCATATCAACCCTGAGGACGTTTTTGAATACATCGCCTACGATGGCTACAAAGCCTTAGCCAAGGCCTTAAGCCAAAAAGACGACACCGCCGGTCTTTTGGAGGAAGTCAAAAAATCTGGCCTCCGCGGCCGGGGGGGCGGTGGATTTCCCACCGGCCGCAAATGGGAGTTGTGTCGCCAAGCCCCTGGGGACACAAAATACATCATCTGTAACGCCGACGAAGGCGATCCCGGGGCTTTCATGGATAGATCCCTAATGGAAGGCGATCCCCATCGACTCTTGGAGGGCATGATCATCGGTGGCCTCATCATCGGGGCTCAAGAAGGTTACATCTACGTCCGGGCCGAATACCCCACCGCGGTCAAACGTTTAACTAACGCCCTCGCCCAGGCCGAAGCCATGGGATTTTTAGGGGAAAACATCCTGGGAACCGACTTCAGTTTCCATATCCATATTAAAGAAGGGGCCGGAGCTTTCGTTTGTGGCGAAGAAACGGCTCTCATGCGCTCCATTGAGGGTCAACGCGGCATGCCCACCGCCCGTCCCCCCTTCCCGGCCATCTCGGGTTTGTGGGGCCAACCCACCAACAACAATAACGTGGAGACCTGGGCCAACGTGCCAGGCATCATCCTCCGAGGTGGCGACTGGTTCGCTTCCTTTGGCACGGAAAAATCCAAGGGCACCAAGGTTTTCGCTTTAACTGGGAAAATCCGCAACACCGGTCTAGCCGAGGTTTCCATGGGCATGACCATGCGGGAAATCATCTACGACATTGGCGGCGGCGTTCAAAATAACAAAAAGTTTAAAGCTGTCCAGATTGGCGGGCCTTCCGGGGGTTGCTTACCGGAGTCCATGATCGACCGGCCCGTGGACTACGATTCCTTGATTGAGGCGGGGGCTATGATGGGCTCCGGGGGCTTGGTGGTGGTGGACGAGGACACCTGCATGGTGGCCCTAGCCCAATTTTTCCTGACCTTCACCCGGGACGAAAGTTGTGGCAAATGCACCCCTTGTCGCGAGGGCACCACCCGCATGCTCAACATCCTCACTAACATCACCAAAGGTAAGGGTAAAGCGGGCGATATTGAGCTCCTGGAGGAACTGGCCCGCAACATCAAACTATCCGCCTTGTGCGGTTTAGGCCAAACCTCGCCCAACCCCATTCTTTCCACGCTCACCCATTTCCGTGATGAGTACAAAGCCCACATTTATGAAAAAAGATGTCCGGCCCACCACTGCGTCGACCTCATCGCCTACTGGATTGACCCCGACCGTTGCGTCGGCTGCGGGGCCTGTAAGAAAAAGTGCCCGGTTCAGGCCATCGACGGGTCGCCGAAAAAACCCCACGCCATCGATGTTAGCCGGTGCGTCAAATGTGGGGCCTGTTTTGGGGCCTGCCGGAAAAACCAAGCCATCTTCAAGAAATGAGGAACCGCCCATGAGCGAAAACGTTACCTTGACCATCGATAACCTTCCGGTCACCGTCCCAACCGGCGTCACCATCTGGGGAGCGGCGAAGAAACTGGGTATTAAGATTCCCACGCTCTGCCACCATTTTGACATTAAGCCTTATAGTGGCTGCCGGGTCTGCGTGGTGGAAATTGAAGGAGCCCGCGCCCTCACCGCCGCCTGCTCCAGTCCCGTGGCCGAGGGCCTAATCGTTAAAACCAATACCCCCAAAGTCCGTGAGGCCCGTCGTCTGGTGGTGGAGCTACTGTTAGCTAACCACCCTCAAGACTGTTTTACCTGCGCCCGCAACCAATCCTGCGAGCTTCAGACCTTAGCGGCGGACTTAGGCGTTCGGGAGGTGCGCTTTGAGCGGGACAAACCCACCTGGGCCCTCGACGATTCTTCCCCCGCCCTTGTCCGCGATCCCAATAAATGCGTTCTTTGCGGCCGCTGCGCTCGCTTTTGCTCCGAAGTTCAGACTTGTTCCGTTTACACTTTCGCTAACCGCGGTTACAACTCCATTGTCACCACGGCCTTTGACCAGGGCCTGGGCGAAGTCCGCTGCGTCATGTGTGGCCAGTGCTCGATCGTCTGCCCAGTGGGGGCCATCACGGTTAAAGACGACACTGAGGCGGTATTGGCCGCCATTAACGATCCCAATAAGATCGTTATCGCCCAAACCGCCCCGGCCACTCGCGTGGCCTTGGGCGAAGTCTTTGGTTTAGAGCCGGGTAGTATTGTCACCGGTCAAATGGTCGCCGCTTTAAAAAGACTTGGCTTTGACCGCGTCATGGACACCAATTTCACGGCCGACGTCACTATCATGGAAGAAGCCACCGAGTTTCTCCAGCGTTTGGAAAATAACCGGGATCTGCCCATGATCACCAGCTGCTCGCCGGGTTGGATCAATTTTATGGAAATGTTCTACCCGGATATGACCAGCCACCACTCCACCTGTAAAAGCCCCCAGCAGATCTTCGGGGCTCTCGTCAAGACCTACTACGCCCAACGCGAGACTATCAAACCAGAAAAAATCGTCTCCGTCTCCATCATGCCCTGCGTAGCCAAAAAGTTTGAGCGCTTAAGGCCAGAAATGGACGCCAGCGGTTTTCAAGACGTGGATCATGTCTTAACGACCCGGGAGCTGGGTGGGCTTATAAAATCCAGCGGGATTGATTTCCTAAACCTCAAACCCGAGCCTTATGATCCGGTCATGGGCCTAGGCACGGGGGCGGGCACAATTTTTGGCCTCACCGGCGGCGTGATGGAAGCCGCCTTAAGAACCGCTTACGAACTGGTCACCAAGAAAACCCTCCAGAACCTTGAGTTCGACGCGGTTCGCGGTTTCGAAGGCGTTAAAGAAGCGGAAATCGATCTGGATGGCCTTCCCATCAAGGTGGCCATCGCCCATGGTTTGGGGCGGGCTCGCCAGGTCATGGAATCCATCAAAGCCGGTAACCCCAAGGGTTGGCAATTTATTGAGATCATGGCCTGTCCCGGCGGCTGCGTCGCGGGGGGCGGCCAACCCATCACCAGGGATCTGGGCTATCGAGCCAAACGAGTCAAGGGTCTATACGCGGACGACCGGTCTTTACCTTTTCGCAAAAGCCACGAGAACCCAGAAGTTCAGGCCCTTTACCGAGATTTTCTCAAAGAACCCTGTGGCCATTTAAGCCACCAACTCCTCCACTCCTCGTTTGTCAACGCCCATGAGCGTTTACTAAAGTAACCCTTTGGCCGCCGGGGAAAATTTCCCCGGCGGAACTTTAGCCTGTCCAATATAATCTCACGCCAGATTATTTATCAGTTTAAATTAATCAATAAATCGAAAATTAATTACTATTAATTAATATTATTAGATATAATTAATATCATAATTTTTTGATATTTTACATTTATTTTCAAAAAAATTACCTTTAAAAACTTTTTAAATCTCTATCCAAAAATTTAAAACTATTTCTCGCGAAAAAATTAGTTCTCCCTCGCGCTAAATAAAATTTGATGGCTTCGCGAAAACCCCCTTTTTTAAAAAACAGGAATTTCCCGGGACAAAATTTTTTTTGGGCTTCTGACAGGAAATTTTTCCCAAAACCCCAGATCTCTAGATCACGATCGGA
>JAISYP010000129.1 GCA_031269825.1 Deltaproteobacteria bacterium | reverse complement strand
ATAGTAGTAGAAGAAAAGCAGTAAACTTGAAAAGCTAGGGATCAAGCGTTATTGATAAAATAACTGATAATCAGAGCTAATGAGTCAAAATAGTTAACAGTATTCTACTGACCAACCCGATCAAAAACCTCCTTGTAGCCGCGCTCACGCGCCTCTATAGGCGCGTCACCATTCTTGTAAAGCAGGAGCCAAGCCTGTAAAATCAAGGAAAAAGGACGAGGATCCTTGCTGAGTTCATCTAAACATAAATGATGGCTTCGAGAAAACCCTAGATCAAGGGAATCGTCAAGTAAAAGAGTCTTAATTTTAATAACTTATAAAATAGGCTTCTTGAATTTTGGACTTTTCGCGAGACCATCAAGTATTGATTCATCTAATCATGGTGGTATAGGCCAATAATGATTTTCATAGAGGAAAGTCATGAACCACTAAGATATTTAAATTCTATCTAACTGGGTTCGGGGTAATAATCTATTAATCTATTATTCGATTACGCCGCCCGACGTCGCTGATAATAGATTAGCCAGACCAGGGTGGCGAAGAGAGGCCAAACCACCACCGGTAGCCAGAACATGGCTCTGGCTCGGTTTTGGGTGACATTAAAAAACGTCCCTTGGGGGGCGGTGGGTAGCCCATCCTCGGCCCCCAGGAGCCAATAGATAAGGTTATCCATAAAGGCGAGGTTACCTGGGTTAGTGATGAAGAGGTTGGCGGCGAGATCCGAGTCAGCCAGCAAGGCCAAGCGTCCGCCACTAGCGAGCGCGCTGGCCGTGGCCAAGATCAGGGGCCCAGCGGGATCTAACTCCGGGTCGAGCTTGGGGCGTCGCTCGGCGAGAGCGACGCGGTCGGTTTCTAAATAAGATTCAGGCGAACTGCGGGCCACGGCCCAGGAACTTCCGGCTAGTGGGTTGTTGGCCTCAGTAGGCTCAGGCTCGGGTAAGTTTTCCGCCGCTAGGATGGCCCCAGCCATCGGCCAGACCACGGGTTGGCTTAACCCAATAGTCGCCGGGTGAGCCGGAAAATCAAAATTAACTGGAAAAAGGTCATCCGTCCCCGCCCAGGCGGTCTCCGGATCCACCACTAGCCCTTGAGCCAAGGTCAACCCCAGATCCTGGAAAGCCGCGGGGTCGATACCTAAAGTCAGGGGATCTTGGAGGGCCAGTAAGCGACCGCCTTGAGCTAAAAAATGGATTAAAGCCGCGTTTTTGTCTTCGGAAAGAGCCGTCTTAGGGCTAGCTAAGATTAAAGCCGCCCCGCCTTGGGGCAAAGGGGCGTTGGGGGCCCAGATATGGTCGCGTAAAAAGATCTTTTGGCGCTCCAGATGCTGAGACCAAAGCGACATTCCCAATGGGCTGGGATCTTGGACGGATTTTTCCCCATCGCCAACGAGGTTATAAACCACCCGACTAGGGGAGGTTAAGCGGAAAAAAGCGGCCCTTAAACCTAATTGGGAGAGGGGACTAACCGTTTCCACATAAGGCCCGGAGCGTATGATGGCTCGGTCAGGCAGAGCCAATTGGAAGTTATTGGCGTTAACCTCGGCCTGGCCAGAGCCATAGTTTTTTTTGACCGTGATGTGGGGGTAACGAGCGTAGAGGGCTAAAACCGGGCCAAACCGCGTTTCCCCTAGGGGCGATAAGAAGACCTCGATTTCCACGGCCTCAGAAAGTTTGGCCAGGGTTTTTTCTTCGCTGGGGCTAAAAGAGAGGGATTTAGACGGCCCAAGGTTATAGATGGGGAGTTTGGTTAAAGCCCCCAAGGCCAGTAAAAGGCCCATCGCCAGCGTTAGCCTAAGGGCTAGGCGGGCGCGTCGTCGTCCGGCTGGTCGCCCCAAAGAGGCCAGATCCCTTTGTAAACGCGCTGGCCCTCGGAGCAGAAGAACCAAGCCCGCCAAAAACATGGGTAAAAGGAAAAAACCCGGGTATTGGGGGGCGATGAGTAATCCCCCCCCACCTAAGGCCAACAGAACCAGGGCTAGAAACAACCAGCCCTTTTTAGGGTTTTTTTCGCTCACTGAAATATTGATCCATATCTTGACTCAAAGACATAAGGATTTGTTGCCAAGCTAAGGCCAGGGCTCGGGTCAATTCCGCGGCTGGCCGATCGCCAGAGGCTTGGAAAACGACTTGGGCTTGGTAAGTTCGAGCCAAAATGATCCGCGCGCTCTCTCGGCGGACGTCGTTTAAAGTCGTGGCCAAGGTGATTTTGGCGATGGGCGGGGTTTGGGTAAAGTCGCCCAGGAATTCGGCCAAATAGCCTTCTAAAACAAAATCCGCCCCTTTTTGGCCTTGGCTTCTGACGACTTGGGCGTAGGGGTTAACGTGATTTAGGTAAGTGGCCAGATTGTCCGCCAACAACCGCCCGGGCGAGGCGAAGAGCTCATTGTAAAAGTCCTCGACCATCTGGCCGCCACTGGTTTTATAGATCAGTTTTTTGGTCTCGTAAGCCGCGGCCGAAGTTAGTTGGTTGACCCGAATGACATAAGGTCGGACGTTATTATAGGCGGGCGCTGGTTGGTCGGGTGGATCAAAACTAAAAGTGTTGATGGCCGGGTAAGGTTTTTCCAGTCCGCAACCCCAGAGCGTTACGGCTAACAAGGAAATAAACAGCGCCTGGGTGGCCTTTATGGCTAAAAACCGGGAGATCATCGGGGTTTCGCCTCTGTGGGGGGTTGGCCAAAGATGATTTGGCTGGGGTAACGTTTGGCCGTCTCCGAGAATTCGCGCAAGTTTTCGGTCATGATCTTGAAGCTTTCCATGGCTGGGCTCAAGTTGTCTTGGGAGTTCTTCAGGAATTGATCGGTTCGGGCCAACACCGATTTGGCGCGTCGGATAGTTTCGCCCAGCTCGGTCAGTCGTTGTTGAAGCTCCAAATCTTTCAGTTCGTAGGTTAGATTATCCGAAAATTTGCCAATGTTGTCCGCGGTGGCTTGGAGCCCTTTCAAAGTGATCCGCATCTCGTCGGAGACCTGGGCGGTTTTTTGATTTAAAGTCGCGGCCAAAAGGCTAAAGTTAGTCAGAGTAAGATCTAGTTTTTGGCCTAAGCGATCAAAATCCACGGCTCGGAAAGAGCGAACAATGCGGCTAACCGATTCGCTGATTTCTAAAACCGTGCCCGGGGCGTTGGGAATCATCAGGAGCGTGGTCTTATAGCGAGGGTGCGGCGTCTCGGCGCTGTCGGTGTCGGAGCGGTAGTCAAGATCTAAAAAGCTCACGCCCGAGACGCCTTGGAAGGTTAGATAGACCCGCATGCCCGCGTCAATCTCTTTTTCCAAATATTTGCGGGCTTCCAAAACCGTGGTGGCCTCATCGCCGGACAAAAGAGCCGGAAAGAGAAAGAAATCCACCTCCACCACTTTTTGGCCACTATAGCCCGATAGGCCGGGTAGGCCTATGGCTGAGACTTGGCCGACCTTAAAGCCTCGGAAATTGACTGGAGCCCCCACGGACAACCCCTGCACCGAGTGGTCAAAAAAAGTGGCGCAGTTTAGGGTCGGTCGGAAGGCTGAGGAGAGGCCAAAAAAGATCACCCCCGCGGCTAGAGCCAGGAACGCGGAAAGGGTGAAAAAGCCGATTTTAAAATAGTTGGTCTCTTTGCTCATGAGCTTGTCCCACGGTTGGTCATGGCGTTCCCGTTAGCGCCATTTTGGGGTGGACGGGCGGATCATAGTCTTCGTCAATGTCATCATATTCTTCTTTTTGGGGCGGCCTTAGAAAAAAAGCCGCCGTGGCCGGGTTAGAGGAGCGCTGGGCTAAATAAGCCGGGGTTCCATGATCGGTGATGCCCCGGGATTTTTTGTCCAAAAGGATGGCCCGGTCAACCATGCTCATCACGCTCCTTAACTCATGGGTGACCACCACAAACGCGATGGCTAAGTTTTTAGCTAAGGTGACGATCAGTTTATCCAGCTCGGAAGAGGTGATGGGATCTAAACCCGCCGAGGGCTCGTCTAAAAAGATCAGTCGTGGATCCAAGGCCATGGCTCTAGCGATGGCCGCTCTTTTCCGCATGCCGCCGGAAAGGGTGGCGGGCATGGCTCGCTCAAAACCGCCTAAGCCCACCAAGTCTAGTTTTAGCCGAGCGATGGTCTCAATGGCTCCTAAAGGTAAACGGGTGAATTCCTTTAAGGGCAAAGAGACGTTTTCCATTAGATCCAAATCCCCAAACAAGGCCCCGCTTTGATACATCATGCCGAAACGTCGACGGATGATATCTTGGTTTTGGCCCTCATCGGCCCACAGATCTTCCCCAAAAATAAACACTCGCCCCTTGGAGGGGCGCTCCAGACCCACTAGGTGGCGCAGCAAGGTGCTTTTGCCACAACCACTGGGGCCTAAAACGCCAATGATCTCGCCTGGATGGGCGGTGAAGGAGATCCGCTCCAATAACGGCGGGGCTCCGGGATAGGCCACGGTTAGGTTATCGGCCACCAATGGGGCTTTGGGCCGGCGCTCACCAATTGAGGACATAAAACACCACCGCGAAAAGACTATCCAAAAAGGCCACGAAAACGATGTTGGTCACCACGCCGCTGGTGGTGGACTGGCCGACGGCCTCGGGGCCGTCGCCCGCGGCCAAACCTCTTTGGCAACCAATGGCGGCGACGGTGAACCCAAAAACAAAGGCTTTAAACAATCCCGTCGTGATGTCGGAGCTATCAATATGTTGGGCTAGCTCATCCCAGAAGACTCGAACCGGGTAACCCATGGAGATCATGACTAAGTTGCCACCCAAAAGACCGGCCAAGTTCGCCAAAACCGTTAAAAGGGGGGTGGCTAAAGTTAGAGCCAGCACCCGGGGGAGAGCCAAATCCCGAACTGGGCTCAGCCCTAAGGTGATGAAGGCGTCGATCTCCTGGTTGGTTTTCATGGAGCCTAGTTCGGCGGAAAAAGCTGACCCCGTGCGGCCAGTGAGGACAATGGCCGTCATCAGGGCCCCTAGCTCCCGGATCATCGCTAACCCCACTAGATCGGCCACAAATATTTCCACCCCAAACATTTTCATGAACATGGCCGATTGGAAGGCCAGGATCAGCCCCACCAAGAAAGCCACCAAGGCGGTCACTGGGAGCGAGTTAATGACGGCCGTTTCCATGATGTTAACGGTCATGCCCCAGCGGGCGCTCCAAGGACGGCGGATGATCCGCCCGCCATGGCTAATCAGTTCCCCCAGAAACCCCAAAAGCCCTTGGAGATCTAGCCAGATAAGGGACATCGACTGGCCGATCTCTTGAATAAGAGGGCGTTTTTGGGTTTTGGGCGCGCCCGTTTTATGGCTTAAGGTCTCCTGGGCTAGGTTCCAGATGGGGGTTAGCTCCTGAGGCATCCGGCCTAAGGTAATTTTCGCGCCTTTACTCTGGGCCGTCTCTAAAGCCCAAAATAGTTGCCCGGCCCCATTTAAATCCAGGGCCGTTAACCCGGACACGTCCCAATGTCGTTGGTCTTGGGGGCCTAATTGGCTGAGAAAATCCCAGGTGTTGGCCGCGACCCCAGCGTTTAGTTCGCCGATAAACCTCCATTGATCGCCGTCGGGCTGGATCTGAAAAACGGTCTCTTTGGGGGGGACAAGATTACTCATGGTCAGCTTTTAAAGATTCCATTAGCCCAGTCTGAGCGGCTAGCTCCAGCCCCAATAGCCTAACGGCTTGATTGGGCGGTAAACTTAAAGAGTCTTGGTTAGTTTTGGCCAGGCACATTTTTTGGGCTAGCTCTTTGGCTTGGGGATCGTCCAAGGTCGCCACCAAGGCTTGGGCGAGGGTTTCCTTCTCCGCTTGGATGGTGCGGTGGGGATAATAAAAGCCCAGATAATTATGAACCTGGGTTTTTAGGCCCTGGGATTGTAAATCCATTTTGGGCGGGGCGCAGGGCCCAGAGTAATTTTCGGTTAAAACGGCCACGATCTTATAGCCTTTGGCTGGGGCGGCCGCGTCCAATTGGTGGAGCGACCAGGCCAGGGTGGCGTTGGGGTCATGGGCCAAAATATCCGGGGTCAGGACCTCGGTTTCCACTAAGTTGGGAAAGCCGCCCTGGCTTTTCATGACGGCTAAGGCCAAGAGCGCGCCTGGGCTAATGGGATCCAATCCGTTATGGTAGAGGGTCAAATTTTTAGGATTGACTTGGTTTAGACGGTCGAATTTAGCCTCGCGGGAGGCTAAAAGAACATAAGTGTCCCCTGGGGTTAACACAACAGGATCAAAATCAGTCAATAAATAGGGCGTCCGTTCCTCAATGACGCGCGTGATCAAAGCGGTCATAGGT
Source organism: Deltaproteobacteria bacterium (assembly GCA_031269825.1). Classification (GTDB taxonomy): domain Bacteria; phylum Desulfobacterota; class Desulfarculia; order Adiutricales; family Adiutricaceae; genus JAIROO01. The sequence goes on along the minus strand of JAISYP010000129.1, from coordinate 14,525 downwards.
AGAACGCCCAATAGCTCGCCATCCAATGGGGCCATGGACAAGCGATTGGCGGCGATCACGCCTTTGGCCGTGGGGTTGTAGGTCAAGCGCGGTTGGGAATTGAGCCTTGGCCCCAACCACTGGGGCAGTTGGGTTAGAAACCCTGACCAGCCCGTGGCGATCTCCGGCAAACCCGCTAAGATCGTTAAGCGTCTTTCCGCGGGGTTGGCCAAAACTTCGGGGGGTGGGCCCAACCACCAGGCCCAGGCCAGGAGAGCCAGGACAAGAAAAAACAATTTTGAGTTAAGTGATAAAAGCAAAAGAGCCTCGGATCTTTAGGAAACGGTCATATTCGTCAATTACTAAAAGTTTAATAATTATATCACAGATATGTCCCCGTTGAAAGAAAAAAGACCGTTTCCCCGTCGTTGACCGTCCTTTGACCCTAGGATGGCCGGGCGGGGTTACTACTTAAGTCTTGACCGGCGAATTTGAGGGGCGTGGCGATGGCTTCTATTTGGAGTTTATCTTAACCTTGACGAACGGAACTTTTTTAAGTAAATTTGTCCTTAGTTGATAGAAGGAGATTCAATGATGGGAAAAATAATTTCATTGGCCTTGGCCATAGCCTTGATTGGCCTCCTATCTGGTTGCGACATTGGCGATCGGCGCTTACCGCCCAATTATCGGTTAGAGCGCACGCCAGATCCGTCCGTCACGGACGACGATGGCTACCGTCGGCGCCCGCCAAATCGAAGAAACAATGATGGGCCAGGTTCCCAGGAATTTCCAACCCCAACCCGGCCAGGTTATTATGACGATGATCAGGATGATGATCGTTATTACGATGACCGAAGAAGAAATAGAGGTCGCCGAAACAGTTCCAGGGATCGGGTTCCACCTAGATTTAGGGATCGCGACCAGGATCAGGATCAGGATAGGTATCAAGATCAGGATCGGGATCGCCCCCGTCCCCGCGAATCGGATCGCTCGGAATTTTCCCCGACCTACAACAGCTCCTCGGCGGTTAATGTTTCTATCATCTTGGGCAAGAACAACAAGTCTTATTTGGCGGACAATAAATTATTAGATGTCCGGACGGCCAAGACCACTTCCGGCGGCGAGATCATCAACGTGTCCGCCAGAGACCGCCGAACGGTGAACTTCTCTCTAATCGATCATGTTGGTAACCGAACGACGGTTTCGGCTAAGTCACTCAACTTAAGGGTCAACAAAGGCGGGACGGTGATGGGCGTGGATAATTAGCGCTTCTGGTTAGTTATTGGTTAGTTTTTAGTTACGGAATATTAATAGTCAAGCGAGTTTGGGGTGGATTCGCCTGATTTAAGATAATAAAATAAAAAAATGGATCCTGATTTTTAGGATCCATTTTTTTTGTCCCAAGAATTTATAGGCTAGCCGAGGGCGATCTAAGCCAAACGTCAGGTAAGGATTATTGGCCGCGCTAGCCAACCGCGGAAATTTTATGGGTTAATAGCGACAAATTGACCTTTTATGACTTGAAACATTTTAAACTCCGCCCCAATAATATCCCCTTTGGCGTCAAAACGCGTTGGCCCTATAACCGTTTCCACCGTGTCTTCATTGAGATGTTTTTTGATGGCCACGAAATCAGCCTCGCCACCAGCCTTGGTTATGGCCGCGAATAAGGCTTGGGCGGCCCCAGCGGCGGTATAAAAATAGTTTCCCACATCCTGGGAATAATACCTTTTTTGGTGGTCAGCGAGGGCCGCTTTGGCCGCCTGGCTTTGACCGTGATTTTCTTGTCTAGAGCAGTAGACCCCTTCGGCGGCTTGTTGGGCGATATTGAGGAAGCGTTGATCATAAAGGCCATCCGATCCAATGATGACGGTTTTTAGCTCATTCTGACGCAATTGGGTGACTAGTTTGGCCGCGTCATGGAAATAGCCGCCCCAGATGAGGACGTCGGGTTGGATTTCTTTGAGTTTGGCGATGACCGCGTCAAAGGAGAGTTGTCCGGAGGTGACCCCCTCAAACAACGCCAACTCGCCAAATTGTTGGGTATTGGCTAAGATCCGATCCCGGGCGGTTTCGGCCAAGGAGCGCCCATAATCGTTGTTGTCATGGAGGATGGCGATTTTGCGGTAACCTTTCTTGGTAATTAGGTCTAGCCACAGTTTGATTTGAATGTCATCACGTGGGGTGGCCCGGAAGAAATAAGGATATTTCCCACTCTCGGTCAGACTATTTTCCGTGGATGACCCAGAAATAACTAGAGCCTTATCGCCATAGACGTCTAAGGCGCTCCGAGTGGCCGTGGAGCAAGTGTGGCCGAGGACTATTTTGATCCCTTTGCCCAAAAGCTTATTGGCCGCCGTCAAGGCTAGGGTTGGGTTACAGGAGTCGTCCACGGGGACGATTTCCACGGTTCGGCCCAGGATCCCACCGTTGCTATTGGCTTGGAGGACGGCGTATTCCAACCCATAAAAGTTTGATTGGCCATATGAGGCTAAGTTTCCCAGCAAAGCCCCGCCGAAACCGATGAGTAATTTATTCTGGCCCTCAGCTTGAGCCACCCCTGGACTGGTGGCGGAGATTAGGCCAATGAGGGCCAGGATAACTTTTATGACGAGAAAAGGCGTAAATCTCAAGCTGGATGATTTGGACATGGTTGGTTCCCTTTGGCCCTCGCCTGGCTATGGGCGAGTGGTTCGCGCGAAAAATAGCCCCTCAGGGGCGGATCCCAAAAATTTGGTTTCTTTGATTTTCCGAATCTTTCGTCCATTATGGCACAAAAAGGCGGTGAATTAAAGCGATTTCCCAAGGCTGGGAATTTTGAGCCCGGCTTGATAATAAGCCAGGAGCCGGTTTTTTTCGGTTTTATTTATTGTTTTAGGAAGGTTCCAAATAAGGGAATTTTGGGTTCATTGGGACATGGAACCCAGGGGAGAATATATAGGCGACTATTATGGTCGCGGCGATGGATTGAGGGGGCGGGCTAAAATTGGGCGATCGCCGGAGGAAGGTTTTATCCGTCTAACTACTTCAGAGTAATAAATTCTTCTTTTCGCTTATTTTAAACTGTCGCTGATTAGTATAAAATTCAAGAAGTTACGTTTAGAAAGCGAAAAATAGGCGCGCGACGGCTGGAAAAAACCGCCCGGGTCTCGCGGCGAGCGTAAAATTATGGCGAGCCGGGAGTTCTTTAGGTAATGCGCGGAAATAAATCAATAAAATGGTCAAACTTGGCCAGTTCATTATTTGACAGACCGAAAACGCTTCTTTAGACTAAACTGGTCTTATTCATCGCCAAACAATTTCTAACACTTTCCAAGGAGTCATCATGGTTTACAAACACCATGTCCTGATGTGCACCGGCTCCAAGCTGGTCGGCGACAAAAAAGGCGCCTGTCACACCCGCCAAGGGGTGGAATTGGTCAAAAAGCTGGTTATGGAGCTGGAGGAGCGGGATCTCAGCTCGGAGATCATCGTCAGCGCCACCAGCTGTTATGGGATCTGCGACAAAGGTCCCATTATGGTGGTCTACCCAGAAGGCGTCTGGTACGGGGGATTGACCTCTGAGGCCATTGAGGCCATCGCCGAGGAACATCTTGAGGGTGGGCGGCCGGTCAAGAAGTACCTCATTTAAAGATATTTTCCCCGCCTGGCCCTGGGCCAGGCGGCGTCTTCACCTCAACCGCCTCGCTTTCGACGCTTTTACTAGTTTAAAACCCCTCTCTTGGCCATAATCGCCGCCTGACCGTCCGATTTTCGACTGTTTTACCTTATATTTAGCTTTATGGACGCGGTGGGGGGCCAGATTTTCGCTTTTCCCCACGATCCTTGTTTCCCGCGACCCTTTTCCAGGCGATCCTTTTCCCCGAGATCCTGGCCATTTATGATATTATAGTTAATTGGTTCGGGCTTTTGGGAAGCCAAAGCGAAAATTTAAGGAATTAGTCTATGTTGACCACGCTTATCTCGTTTATCGTCCTCTTGTTAGTTCTGATTTTTGTCCACGAGCTGGGCCATTTTTTAGCCGCCAAGCTTTTGGGGATCCGGGTGGAGAAATTTTCTCTGGGTTTTCCGCCTAAAGCCTGGTCAAAAAAGATCGGCGACACCGAGTACCAGCTGGCGTGGTTGCCATTGGGCGGTTACGTGGCCCTATTTGGGGAGTCGCCCGACAAAGAGGTCGCGCCCGAGGAGCGAAAATTTTCCTTTTCGCATAAACCACTGTGGGTTAGGGCCATCGTCGTGGCGGCGGGCCCCTTGTTTAACGTTATCTTCGCCATTTTCGCCTTGTGGTTGGTCAATTTTTCGGTGGGTTCCCAACATTTAGCCCCGATTGTGGGGCCCGTGGATCCAGCCGGTCCCGCTTATCGGGCCGGGCTTTTGAGCGAAGACGTGGTTTTGAGCGTTAACAAAGAGCCAGTTAAGTTTTTCACCGACATTCAGACCGCGGTGGGCGAGGGAGCTGGCCAGTCGGTTCAACTGACGATCCAAAGAGGTCAGCGAACCTTAGATTTAACCATAAAACCTGAGCGCGAAGAGTGGACTAACCCGCTAGGCGATAATATTCAGAGTTGGAATTTGGGTTTTGACCCACGAACCCGGCCAATTATCGACGAGGTTATGGAAGGCAAACCCGCGGAATTAGCCGGGATCTTGGCCGGGGATTTGGTGCTCTCGGTGGATGGAAAGGCCACCCCAGATTGGACGGACTTAACGCGGATTATCCGGGGCTCGGATCAGGTGACCAAAGTCGATGGCGAAACCATCCACCAAGAGCCCCAGGCGATGGAAGTTAAGGTCGAGCGGGCGGGCGTAGTGAGGACTTTTACGGTCAAGCCGATTTTGGAGGCGGTGTATGAGGCGGATGGCCAAACTGGGTTCGCGCCTCTTTTGGGGTTAAAACCGCGGCTAGAATTGTTAAGGGAGCCTTTAGGGCTTTTTGGCTCTTTAGGGGCGGGGTTAACGGAAACTTGGGTGGTCACCAAAATGACCGTGAAGACTTTTATCCGGCTTTTCCAGAACAAAATTTCGGTTAAAGTTTTGGGTGGTCCTTTGATGATCGCCGAGGTGGCGGGGAAAAAGGCTCGCGAAGGGTTGATGGACTATATCTGGGTCATGGCCATCATTAGTGTCAACTTGGCCATCATCAACCTGGTGCCGTTACCGGTTCTAGATGGCGGGCAATTGTTCTTCTTCCTCATTGAGGGGCTCCGGCGTCGGCCTTTGAGTTTAAAATTTCGGGAAGTTTGCCAATGGGTGGGGATCACGGCCATGGTGGCTTTGATGGTTCTGGTTTTCTATAATGATATCCACCGATGGGTCTCCCGCTGGTCAGGCCCGTCCGTGAGTCAGATTCAAACTGGCCAATAGACCAGATTTATGTTGATCTTAGCCTGGGACACGGCTTCGTCCGCTTTGGGCTTGGCTTTGGTTAGTTTTGACGTTGATGGGAGTCATCGGACGCTTTTTCAATATACTGGCCAAGGCGAGGCCAGTCATGGACAAACGTTGGCTCCCCTGGTTCAACAGACTTTAAAAGAGCGCGGGTTAAGGCCACGGGATCTGGATCTATTGGCCGTTGGTTGTGGGCCTGGGTCTTTCACGGGGTTGCGCGTGGGGCTAGCCTTGGCCAAAGGTTTGGCATTGGGGGCTAAACTACTGGTCGTGGGAACCTCGTCTTTAGCGGTTCTGGCCACCCAGTCCGCCGCTTTGGGGCTGGTGGCTCCAGTCATGGATGCCCGACATCGACAGATTTTTACGGCCCTTTATCAGGTTAAGTTGACAAGCCTAACGCGTTTGACCGAGGTGGTGGCGGTAGGCCCAGACACTTTATGGTCATTTCTAGAACCTTTAAGATCAATCAAGCCAACCGACTCCATGGGCTCACGCGTCACCATCACGGGTTCGGGCCTAGGGCTATTAAGCGATCCACCGGATTGGGTTGTCTTAGGCCAACCAGACAGCCCTTCGGCCGAGACCCTAGCCGTGATGGCTCATCAGATCCAACAAAAGGGAATCTTGACTCAATATCCCGCTTTACCCCTGTATGGCCGAAGCCCAGAGATTTTTAAAACCTGGCGTCCGCCTCAAAGGCTGGGCCAGGGGGTAAAACAGGGTAACTAAACTTAAACAATATGATTTAGTTTTTATGGGATAATATTCTTCGTTATGGTTATGAATTAATATAAAAAAACAACTAAAATATGTTTAAAATTGTAATTATTTTTAATAATTAATAATTATTTAAAAAATGAAATAATAATTTGTTATTATAAAGATCTATCAAATTAAATAATGTTTTAGAGATTGAATTTAGAAAAGATCATCAACCAGGTTCCGGGAGCGACCGTTAAAATACGCCCCGCGGGCTGGACATGGCCAGAGGGAAATTTCCATTTTGGGGAATTTATCCCCACTCGTTTTTTAGCTGAGTAAAAATGTTCTACATTGATTTCCCGCTGGGTTAAAAATACCCTCTTGAAGGATTTCTTGACCTTTGGCCAGATCCAGTCTCTTCGTCCTACCTTTGGATTTTCCTGATAATTAGTGGGGAAAAACCAAGGAGCCCTTGAGGAATTGGATTTGGCCTTTTTTTTGCTTAGATCTAACTAACGGATTGTGGAAAGATTAGGGTGGAAATGGGATTTCCAGTTAGCCTAGCGCCCTGGCCGAGTTAGAGCCTTGATTTTGGCGGCGGCTAAGGGTGGCGAAGACGGATAATTGACCATTGGTGGAAGTTTTTTTTGACATTATAAATTTTTTATGATAATTCCAATGTAAATGTGGTTTTATAAGTTAACAATAAGTTTAAATAATTAGCTTTAAAAACGACATTTTTGATTTAAATTGTCAACCTGGATGGTCAAAATAATTAAAGATTTAATGTATATGAACGTAAAATTATTTTTTTGTTTTTTACATTGGAATTTAGATATTTGATATATGTTTAAATAAAATAAAGTTAAGTATTATTGTGTTTTTTAATTCAAGTTTGATGTTTTTTTTTGAAAATTTAACCTCTAAGTTTGAAATTGAAATATAGTTAATTGCTATCATTGTTGGTGGCAAGTCTGTTGGGGGATAGTTCCCTAAGGACAATTTGAGGTGCTTTATGCTAAAAGGTAAGTCAACATCTCTATGGTTGTTTTTCTTGGCTGTCGCGGCCTTGATTTTTACCGATCAGGCCATCGCTGACCAAAGGGACTACCTTCCGACCTATTCAGGTTCTCTGCCGGTAGTGGCTCAGGTCGCTCAAAGGCGGGGACCCCAGCGGGAAGAGAGAAAGAAGCCCGAAGAGGCGGACAAACCCGCGGAAAAACCCGCGAAGCCCGCGGCTAAGCCCGCGCCAGCTAGATCCCAGCCCGGGGCTGGGCCAGCTAGGACGCCTGCGGCTCGTCCAACCACGCCCGGGCCACAACAACAAAGACCTCAAGCTAGACCTCCTCAACAACAACAACAAAGACCTCAGCCTAATAGGCCTGCCGTTATAGATCCCTCACCTCGTCCCCAACGGCCGAATCCGGCGGTTCAAAGGCCCGGCGGCGAAAATCGTCGTCCTAACGCTCCTGGCGTTCAAAGGCCTGGCGAAAACCGTCGTCCTGAAGCTCCTGGCGTTCAAAGGCCTGGCGGCGACAATCGTCGTCCGGGAGCTCCTGGCGTTCAAAGGCCTGGCGAAAATCGTCGTCCTGAAGCTCCTGGCGTTCAAAGGCCTGGCGGCGACAATCGTCGTCCGGGAGCTCCTGGCGTTCAAAGGCCTGGCGAAAACCGTCGTCCTGAAGCTCCTGGCGTTCAAAGACCCGCGGTTCAAAGACCTGGTGACAATCGTCGTCCCGAGCCTAGCTCTGGCGTTCAAAGGCCCGGCGAGAACCGTCGTCCTGGAGCTCCTGGCGTTCAAAGGCCCGGCGACAATCTTCGTCCCGAGCCTAGCGCTGGCGTTCAAAGGCCTGGTCGAGACGGTCGTCCCAATATAGGTGGCGATCGCGATGGTCGGCCTGGTCGAGACGGTCGTCCCAATATAGGTGGCGATCGCGATGGTCGGCCTGGTCGAGATGGTCGTCCCAATTTAGGTGGCGACAGAAAACCTGGTGACAACCGTCGTCCCGAGGCTAGCGCTGGCGTTCAAAGGCCCGGCGAAAACCGTCGTCCCAATTTAGGCGGCGACAGAAGGCCCGGTGATAACGGTCGTCCCAATATAGGTGGCGATCGCGATGGTCGGCCTGGTCGAGACGGTCGTCCCAATATAGCTGGCGATCGTGATGGTCGGCCTGGTCGAGATGGTCGTCCGAATTTAGGTGGCGATCGCGATGGTCGGCCTGGTCGAGATGGTCGTCCGAATTTAGCTGGCGATCGCGATGGTCGGCCTGGTCGAGATGGTCGTCCGAATTTAGCTGGCGATCGGGATGGTCGGCCTGGTCGAGATGGTCGTCCCAATTTAGGTGGCGATCGTGATGGTCGGCCTGGTCGAGATGGTCGTCCCAATTTAGGTGGCGATCGACCCGGGCCGGATCGGAATCCGCGTCCTGGAATAGAGCGGCGTGGTGGCCCTGGCGTTGATACCCGTCAAGCCGGATTTGATCGTCGTAACGATGAAGGACAGCCTGGCATTCAGCTTAGGAGCGGTCGTGGTGGATCTGGTCGAGATGGTCGTCCGAATTTAGGTGGCGATCGCGATGGTCGGCCTGGTCGTGATGGCCGTCCGAATTTAGCTGGCGATCGTGATGGTCGGCCTGGTCGCGATGGTCGACCGAATATTGGACGCGATCGTGATGGTCGGCCTGGTTTCCGTGGTTTTGATAACGTTCCTGGACTTCGCGAAGGTAGTGATCCTAGTGATCCCCGGTTCGCCGGTTATAACAAAAGGGAAGAAACTCGGAGACAGTTTTTGGAGCGTCGGGCCGAGCGTCGGGCGGAGCGTAGAGCGGAGCGTCGAGCCGCGCCTCAACCCGAAAGGCAATATGAAATTCAGGCCCCGCTGAACGTGGATAATTCAGATTCTCAGGAAAATTATAGTGGTGACGACTATAGCGAAGCTCCACAACAAGAAGCGCCAAGTTTTAGCTCCTCTAACAATGTGTATTACAATAATAACTTTGGTGGTGACGGTGGTGGTAGTAGTGGTGGTAGTAGTAGAAGAAAAAGATCCAGCGGTCTTGATAGATTCTTCAATAACTTATTAAGTGGTGGTTTTGGCGGTGGTTTTGGTGGTAATAGTTTTGGCGGCGGTAATTTTGGCGGTGGTGACTCCGGTGGGGGCGATGATTACGACAATGGCGGTGATTACGACGATAGTGGCGATTCCGGTGACTACGCCTCTAGTGGCGATTCCGGCGACTACGACGATAGTGGCGATTCCGGCGACTACGCCTCTAGTGGCGATAGCGGCGACGGCGGCGGCGGCGATGACGGTGGCGAAGGCGGCGGCAATACCTATTACAACAACACTTACTACAACAATAACTACGGTGACGGTGGCAGTGAAGCTGAAGAAGATAGCGGCGGAGATGACGCCGACTTCTTCACTATGTTTATGGCGAGCATGTCCGCCCTCGATCGGCTGTTTAACTTTACCACCGCGGATTATAATTAACCAAAGATCTTGACCTTTTGACCGGAATACCATGGCCCATGGCCCATAGCTACCATATTGGTGGCTATGGACCTTTTTTCGCGCGTCCGGCCTGGACGTTAACTAGGTGGCGCGAATCCACATATTAATGAGCGCGTTTATTCAAAATAAGAATAATCCAACAGTTTAATTAATTTAATTCTTATCAAAATAAGTATTGATTAGTTAATAATAAAAATAAAAAATATCGATAAAAACGCGGCTCAAGCTCTGAAAAATAAAATAAGCGAATTAATGATATTTTATTGCCGCCGAAATTTTACAACACATTAAATATATATGTTTATAAAATTTTAGGGATAAGTAGATAAATAAAATTAATAAAGAAGTTTAAAATTATATTGGTGTTCTATTCAATTCTAATTATGGGTTTAAATTTTAGGCGCGATTTTTTGGCGCTCCTCTAAGGGCCAAAAAAACTTGACACTGGAGCCAAAATCGCGTAAAAATTGACCACGCTCAATTGGTCGCCAAAAAAATGGATTCTTTGGCTAGGCTTTTAAGGCTCCTAATTGGCGTTTTTTGACAGACGACCCGCTATCCTGAAGGTTGGCGCTCTCCGATAATTTCATTTCTAACGATTATCCCTACATAAATTTTGGGGCTTGAAGGCTTGAGCCGGATTCTAAGATCGCGCTTTGGGCGAGGGTTTGGCGGATCTTATTTTTTTGAAATAACTCCTTCCAAGAAAGGAGATTTTAGGTTGTTGGTCATGAAGGCCGTCCTTAGGGGCGGTTTTTTTGTTTATAAGGCTCTGTTTTTGTCGAATTTTATATGGGCTATGGAGGTCGTCTTAGTTGACTTTATCCGCCAATTCTTATTTTGGGCGTGGGAATGGCGGGCGTCAGCCATTGAACGGTTAATCAACGTTTAGGCCATATGGCGTAAGAAATGGCAAAATCAACGTTCGCCTTATGAACGAAAAGGAGGATAAAAAGACTTAATAAATTTCCATTTTTAGCGATGACTTTTGGGCGTTGGTTATTTAGCCTCAGAGATATTTATCTTTGAGACAGGTAAAATTTTTAAATGGAGAAACTATGCGGTTTAAGTTTGTTTTCCAATTAGCCATGACGCTATTATTTGGGATTTGGTTTAGCGCGCCTAGCCAGGCGTTAGACGCCACTGACGCCGATGACTACGCCAGGGAAACGACTTTGGGCGAGATTGAAATTCGGGGAATCGTCAGGCGCGAGGAGCTAAAATCCACCAGCGCCACGGTTTTGTCGCGAGAAAATATCGAGGATCGGGTTTACTACCAACCGTTGGACATGGTTTACCACAGCCCAGGCGTCAGTATCATGCAATATGGCGAGGCTGGGATGTCGCCACAATTTCAGATGAGGGGATTTAGCGCTAGAAATGACATGGCTATGTATCTTGATGGCGTCCCCCTTCATGACAATGGTCACGCCGCGGGATTTACCGACTCAACGGTGGTTATTCCCATTGAGATTGAAAGCGTGGAGATAATAAAGGGCCCCGCCTCGGTCTATTATGGGGCTAGATCCTCAGGCGGGACAATTGCCGTCCAATCCATAAAAACCGGAGATTTTACTAAACTAAATCTTCGCTATGGATCTTGGAACGACATTAACGCCCAAGGCTTGATAGCCAGACAAAGCGAAAAGCTCGCCCAAGTTTACGCTTTTGATGTTTTCCATTCCGATGGGTATCGAGCCAACTCGGATTGGGATCGAAAAGTCGCCTCTGGCCGTTGGACTTATAATTTTTCCGATAAATTTCAAGCGACCTTAAATATAAGAGCCTACCACTCTGAATGGGACTCGGCTGGCTATGTCTCTAAAAAACTAAATACCACCCGAGGCTGGGTGAACGATGGCTCTGGGCCGGGACAAGGCAATGGCGGCGATAGGGAGCGCTATGACGCCAGAATTTGGGCCAATTATTTGATTACCGACGAATCTCAGTTGACCTATTATCTCTATGGAACCACCATGGAATTTACTCGATATCAAAGAGGCGATCCCACCATTTACTCAATAAGTCAAAATAGCTGGCCTAACATGACCGAGCAGTACAATAAGCATAACCAATGGGGGAATGGGCTAACGTTTAACTGGAAAGGCCAGTTGTCTGGGCGGGAAGCCTCCTTCTCCAGTGGGGTGACTTACGCCAAAGACATGGATGAGCCAAGGAGAACTTGGAGTATTCCTTGGGGCCGCGGTCGAAGCCATGTCCCAGGGTCAAAGCCATCGACTGAGACCACGTTTAGCTTAGAAAATCCCGCCATATTCACGGAGTTTTCTTACCAAGCCTTAAATCCCTTGACTTTTCGATTGGGAGGCCGCTATGACTGGCTGCGAGGCAAGCATAGAAACGATTTAACTGGCGATCGAACTTCGGCTAAATACAAGTTTTTTAGCCCCAAAGCCGGGATAATTTATACGCCTATTGAGAGTTTGGAATTGTTCGCAAATTTTGGCCGAGGTTTTTCGATGCCCGGCGGTTTTAATGGATCGGCGACGGGATTTTTTAATGACGAGGCCAATTTAAAACTTTCAAAAAGAGATCAAGTGGAAATGGGGTTCCGCTACCTTCCCTTGGATTGGTTGGGTTTTGAGGCCACGGCCTATCAACTCAAAACCTATGATGAATCGCTGACGGATCCAGTCACGAATATTTCGGTTCAAGCTGGGACGACGTTAAGAGAGGGATTGGAATTTTCCCTTCAAGCCACGCCAGTTAAAGATTGGCGTTTTACGGCCAACTACGCGTATATGGAAGCTAAATACAAAAATTTTGTTGATGGGAGGACGGATTGGTCGGGCTATCGTTTGCCATGGACGCCCAGACATATTTTGAATATGGAAGTCGCTTACGCGCCAAAGCTGGGGCTGGGTGGGCGCGTGACTTTTCGGCATGAGGCGGACATGATGTACGCGGACACTCCCTTAACTTATACGGATGGAACCCCAATCACGCAAAGAGGCGTTCAAGTTAGGCCTTGGAAAGCCCCAGAGAAGAATTATTTGGACGTTCAGCTTAGTTACAAATTCAACGAAAAATATAAAGTGATGTTTGACGTGAAAAATGTCATTGGAAAAACCTACGAGGGGTACGCTTACGGCCGGGAATGGGACACTGGGGATTATGTGACCAACTGGCTCAATCCTCGGGCTTTTTATTTGACCTTGGTCATGAATTGGGACGCCAAGGAGTAAGTCTGGAGATGTTTTGGCCTTATCGCCTGAAAGGCGATGGGCCAAAATCGTTTATTGAGAAATGAGAGAGGAAATTTAAGGCGATAATAAATTGATTTTTTGCCTTAAGGACGTTTTATTAAAAAATAATTTTTTGATATATATTTATTGATATATAAGGTATTGTAATGTATATAAATAAAACGTCTATAGATCATTTAGCGGTTAGAGTGTTTAGAAACGCTATGACCACGAGTTTTATCCTACATATCGCTCTGGCGTCATGGTTATTTTGGGGTGAGGCGGAAAAAAAGGAAGATTTGGTTGTTCCCTTGGCGATGATGGATTTTAGCGACTATGATCCTTTAGGCGGACAAGGCGGCGTTGAGGAAAGCCCCTTGGAGCCAGAGCCAGAGCCGCCACCAGAGCCTGAGCCAGAGTCTGAGCCTGAGTCAATGGAAGAGGATCTGGCCGTCGTTGAGAGTCAGGCTAAAGAGGTGGAGCCTCTCCCAGTCCCGCCTAAGCCCCTGGAAAAGCCCAAAGCGAAAGATAAGCCCAGGCCAAAGCCTAAAAGCTCGCCCGCGACTGGCTCGGGTCAAGGCTCAGGGCCTCCTGGAATTGGTGGCTCAGGGCCAGGCGGGACGCCAGGGGGAACGGGCGTGGGCAATCCTGACGCTTTAAAAGCGTATGTGGCTAAAATTCGCCAAAACCTGGAAAGACGAAAAAAGTATCCTCCAGCCTCGCAAAGTCGCCAAGAACAAGGGGTGGCCACGGTCACTTTTATAGTTTTAAGGGATGGAACCGTGACCTCGCCAAGGTTGGCGACTAGCTCTGGGCATAAAAGGCTGGACGATGAGGCTTTGGCTCTATTGTCCAGAGTGTCGCCTTTGCCGAGGATTCCAGAGGCTATTGGAGCTAACTCGTTGCCTCTGAAAATTCCGTTGAGGTTTTCTATAAGGTAAAGTTTAATTAATTGAAAATTAAGGCCTAACTATTTTAAAAAGCGCGAATAAGGCCTATTAAGCGAAGATACCTGGCCCGTTTTTAGGCTGTCGGGTTAGTTCCTGGGCCTGGCTCTTCCCAATGGGCGGGGCGACCAGTGTTTAGCTCGTCAAAAGGCTTTTTCCAAACTAAAATCAGATCAATAAGTCCGATCAATCGTTGAGCGGGCGTGGGGGATTTTGAAGCTAAAGACCTATTCGGCAAAAAGTCGAAAAAATTTAGAAAAACGAAAAATGTTTCCTAGTGTCGCTAAGTCGAAATGAATGATAGTAATTTTGCTCAGTTTATTAAATTCATCTTCTGAGAAGCTAATAACTTTTAAGGTGACGAACTTATTTTCCATCTTTTTTATTGTGTCAATAAGTAGTTCTTTTTAACTATTCGATTACTAGGGCGTTAAAGGGAAAAAGTAGACTTATAAAAATTATTATAATACTAATATTAAAATTTTAGTCATTTATTATCCTGATTATATTATTATAGAAAATTAAATATCAAAGATTGTTTATAAAAAAATTATCTAGTGTACTGGTGCTTAACTACGGTCACCTCTTACCCCCTCCCAAAAAAAATCTTAATAAGTTAAATTTAGCAAATAACATAATTATATGCAATATAATAATAAATGTATATAGTTACAGCTATACGTTATCAAACTTTATACATCTACTTACATTAAAAAAACTTAAAAAAGTCTATAAAAAGCTTGACAATGATTCTATTCTCCTGTATTATAGTCATTATTCAGGAGGTAGTGGCAT
>JAISYP010000090.1 GCA_031269825.1 Deltaproteobacteria bacterium | reverse complement strand
GGTGGCCGGGTGATTGTCCCGCTCAGACCTTTAAGGCCGCCCCATGGCTCCTAGTCCTGACGAGATGGCGGCCTCGTTTCGCTCTGATTTTGGACAATATTGGGGCATAATCAGGCTTGAATAAACTGCCTGAAGTCCTTATGTATCAGGGCTTTCCTCTTGAAATTAGGGGGTATTGGAAATTTCAAGGTTTTGGATAGACGCTTTTGGGCTAAGCCCGACCTAATGGCTTAAATTTATATCCCTGGCCCAATATCTAAGCCAAAGACCTCGAACCGCGTCCAAAGCCTTGCCTGGCGTGAACCTTTACAAAAATTACGCTTTATGTTATACTGACAACTTAACTATTTAATTTTTTTAATTTATCTTTTTATTATTATAATTTTGGTTTTTAGATTATTTATTTTTATTTTAACTTAATTTTAAATATTAACATCTTAAATATATATTATATTTATATTTAACTCTTTTTATACTTATTTAGTGCTAATTTAAGACTAATTCCCTTTTCCATTTCCGCCTCCCCAGGTAATTTTTGTTTCCAGACTGGACTTTTGGGCGACGAATAATGTATATTTTTTTGGTAATAGCTCTGAGGCCCCCCAATCGCTAATTAACCGTCTAACGATAATTTCTGGAGCGTAAATGCCGGACAACTTGACCAAAACCAGCGTCATCGAAAAAATCTGCCATGAGAGTGAGTGCGCCGAGAAAATATCCTCCCTTTCCCCGGAACACAGTAACCTCTTTAAGAGTTTCACCTACTGCCCCTACTGCGCCGAAGAGCTCTCCCTGGTTTGCCAGGCCTGTAAGGAAGAGCTCAACAACAATGAGTACAAGTTCTGTCCTTGGTGTGGAGTTAAATTCGCCGACAACCCCTCGGACAAGTGAAAAGATAGACCCAGCGACCTCATCCACACCCAGCCCCGCCCATTAGTTGGCGGGCTAGTCTCACCAAGGAGGATCTTAGCATGCCCGCTTTGGATCCCCGTCTGCCCCTGGCTCAGGATTTGGAACTTAACGGCAAAGTAGTATTGGTTAGGGTTGATCACAATGTGGTGGAAAAAGGCGCCATCAAGGACGCTTTTCGGATTGACTCCACCTATGGCCTGATTCATTACATCGCCTCTAAAGGAGGCTTTCCTATTTTAATGACCCATGTTGGCCGTACCCGAGACAGCCAGACTGGCCACATCAAAACTGGAACTGGCACGGCCGTGGACGCCATTATTGATTACCTTAACCGCAAGCTAGCCGCTGGCTTTTTGGCGCCCAACTTCCCCATCCACCCGGATTTTGGGATTGAGAAGCTAGATTACCAAGTGGTGAAGCCTTTGTTGGCCCGGCTGAAGAAACGGGAAATTGGCGGTATCTATCTGCCCAACACCCGTTGGTTCGCTGGGGAGGAATCCAAAGACGATCGAACTAAGGAACTGGCCGAGGATCTGGCGAAACTGGCGGACTACTATATTAATGACGCCTTTGGTTCTTGGCAGCCCCACGCCTCCACATATGACGTGGCTAAAAAGCTGCCCTCGGCGGCGGGCTTTTTACTCCAAAAAGAACTATCCCACCTAGATCTGGTCTTAAGCCCTGAGCGACCTTTCTTGGCGGTAGTGGCCGGTAGCAAATATGACACCAAAATTGGCCCTTTAAATAAGATTTACGAACAAGTCGACCATCTTATTTTAGGTGGAGTCATTTATAACGCTTACCTCGCCGCTAAATACGGGATCAAGGTGGCTGGGGTGGCTGAATCGGACGTGGAGTTGGCTAAAGGCTTGGTGGAGAGGGACAAAAAACTGGGCAAAATCATCGAGCCAGAGTTTGTGGTCGAATCCGAGATTTTGGACAGTTTTAACCCGGCCAAAGTCAAAACCATCAACATCGCCGACTTCCGGCCGGGACAAAGTTACCATTATTTCCTAGACGTCGGGCAAGAGTCCTTTAACCGGCCCAAACTCAGTGAGATTATCCAATCGGCCAAGACCATTTTTGTCAACGCGGTTCTGGGGTTGACGCCACATTTTTCCGCTGGCAGCGCTCGCCTCTACCATGAAATTGGCGCCAACAAGAAAGGCCGCAAACTTTTTGGCGGTGGCGACACCTTAACGGAACTGAAAAACCTGGCCCCCGGGGTCTATCTCGACGCTCTGGACGACCCGGCCTACTATTTCTTCACTGGCGGCGGGGCGGTTCTAACGGCCATTGAAAACGGCGCCTACGGCTTAAAACCCGTGGCCGCTCTGTTAAAGTCCTAAACGCCCTGAAGAGGGGGCCAACCATGGAAGAACCAAAGCCGACCCCAGATTCGAGCGCCTCGAATTCGACTTCCTTGATCCATCGCGTGGCCCGTCAGATCTACACCGCTGGCGGCCTGGGTCTATTGCCCTGGGCCCCAGGCACCTGGGGAACCTGTATGGGGATCCCTCTCTATTTCGCCTTTTCTTTCTTTCTAAGTCATTGGTCTCATTATCTAATCGCGACCATCGTGGTCTTTTTGATTGGTTGGTGGGCCTCCACGGTCGGGGAAAAGGACTTTCAAAACCATGACGACAAAAGAATCGTGGTCGACGAGGTCTTTGGCTACCTGGTGACTATGTTCCCCGCGTTTATTCTCCATTCGCCCTGGTGGTCATTTGTCATTGGATTTATCTTTTTCCGGTTCTTTGATATTTTCAAGTTCGGGCCAGTCAAATGGGCCGACGAAAAAATCGCGGGCGGCTTGGGGGTCATGTTGGATGATGGAGTGGCCGGCGTTTTCGCTGGGGTGGCCATGACGCTCCTAGGTATATCGAGCAGAATATTCGGCCAGTAATAATTTTCTTTTTTGACGGCCG
This sequence comes from Deltaproteobacteria bacterium, assembly GCA_031269825.1. GTDB lineage: Bacteria > Desulfobacterota > Desulfarculia > Adiutricales > Adiutricaceae > JAIROO01. Next base: position 45,554 of record JAISYP010000090.1, on the reverse strand, counting down.
TCTTTCTTGGAGTCAATGATTTTCTTTCCATTTTACCAAAAACGCGCCCAGTTTTATTAGCCTTCCCTCAAAGGCTTAAGCGGCCCAAAAAACTTTAATTACCAGCGTGGGCTTTTAGGCAACCATAAGCCACGCTTCAGCCGGGCCTTTTTCGTCCCATGGCCTTACAAATTATGAGCCGCGAGCATTGGAATCATTTGGCGCTAGAGTCATTATTTTTGGCCTTGGGGCCATTATTTGGTCATTATTTTAGTTTCCTCAAGGTTCTAAATTGACCTCCTAGTTGACTTCCTAGTTGACCGACTGTTGACCGACTTGTGACCCATAGTTGACCTTAACTCGCTAGTTGACCTAATGTCCTCATTAACCTTAGGCTCAAACCTAGCGGTGGAGCCGAAACGATCTAGTAGGAAACTTTAACCAATTATGACCAATGACCTTGAGCTAGACAACCTCGCCCCCACCTTAAAGGAACGCGCCCTAGATTTAGGGCCTCGCCTTATCCGCTTGGGCGCGACCATTGGGGTGGCTGAAAGCCTCACCGGGGGACTAGTCTCGACGATTTTAACTTACGTTCCCGGTAGCTCCGCCTTTTTTCTAGGGGGCGTCACGGCTTACGCCAACTTGGCCAAAGAATTGGTCTTAAAAGTGGATCCAATAATCTTAAAGACTCATGGCGCGGTCAGCTCCCAGACCGCCGTGGCCATGGCCAAAGGGATCAAGAACTTATTGGGCGCGGATATTGGCCTAGCCACCACGGGTATCGCTGGACCAGACGGGGGAACGCCTAATAAACCGGTGGGTCTTTATTACGTGGCCGCCCTAGATAAGAATCAAGAGATATGTTTGAAAATGATTTCCCCTGGCTCGCGCCATCAGGTGACGCGAGCGGCGACGCTAGCGGCTCTGAATTTGTTGGAGGAGCTGATCAACTCGCCAATTCTGGCTTAGCCTGACTTAGTCAACTAATTGGGCGACTATATTTTGGCGAATACGTTTACTGACTAAGTTTGACGAAAACGTTTACTTTTTTGGCGAACGAGCTATTATTTTATTCCAAAGACTTATTACTTTAACTTTGGCGCGCGTTTTTTTCTGAAGGGTGGCGAATTAGATGGATCATGGTCAATGGTGGGGATGGGAAAAATTTTTGGCCACGATCTTAGGCCATAATATAACCCGCCTGGGGAGGGCGTCGTGAAAGCCGGAATCATCGGTCTTGACGGCTCGGGTCGAGAAACCATTTTCTCCGCCTTAACGGGCCTGGGCCCGGGAACTGGCGAATTTCGGCCCGGCGAGGCTTTGGCCCCAGACGAACGACTGGACTATTTAAGCGGGTTGTTTAAACCTAAAAAACATACCCCCGCCCGGTTGGAACTGGTTTTAGTCAAACCCGTGGGCAAAACCCCGGCCGAAAGCTTAAAGGTGGCTCTGGAGAAATCCCGAGAAATGGACGTCCTCATAGCGGTGGCACGCGCTTTTCCCGACGCGTTAGGCGAGGCGCCTACCCCGGAAAAAGAGACGGCCACTTTAGAGAGCGAGCTTTTGCTTTACGACTACCTGACGGTGGAAAAAAGGCTGGAGCGTCTTGGCGAGGAGAAAAAAAGGGGGAAGAAAAACGATCCCGAGGAGTTGGATCTATTAACCGCGGCCCATCAACTTTTGGAGGCCAATCAGCCTTTACGTCTAAACCCCCCAATCGCCGGACACCCGAAATTAAGGGGTTTCGGGTTCTTGTCGGCCAAACCGCTTTTGACCTTATTGAACAGTCCTGACGACTATAAAGAGAATCAACCGGCTACCCCGGATCAGCTCTATTTTCGCGGCCGCCTGGAAGCGGAGCTCGGCCAACTAACCCCGGCCGAAGCCCAAGAGTTTATGGCTGACTATGGTCTTTTGGAATTAGGTCAAGCCCGGGTAATCCGCAAAATCCATCAGATGATGGAGCTGATCAGTTTCTTTACCGTGGGCGAGGACGAATGCCGGGCCTGGCTCCTTCGCCGTGGTCAAGACGCCCTATCCGCGGCCGGGGAGATCCACTCGGATATTCAAAAAGGCTTCATCCGGGCCGAGGTGGTGGCTTTTGAGGATTTTAAAGCCACTGGCGGTTTCAATGAAGCCAAAAAAAAGGGCGTTTTTCGGCTGGAAGGGAAAACTTACTTGATTCAAGATGGCGATATTGTCCATTTCCGATTTAATGTTTAATAGTCACGCGCTCGGTTCATAATAGACCATCTTTTGACCAATAATTAAGTTCCAACAGGGGGAACTTTTGCCCAATTGCCTAACCGCCAATAGCCTAACCTTGTTGAAGGGTCTAGGTGTTAACAACAGTCGCCCGTGGTACCTAGCCCACAAAGAAGCGATTGAACGGGAGCTATTGGATCCAGCCCGGAAGTTGGTGCTGGACGTGGGACAAATCCTGGCCCCTTTGATTCCCAACCTCGTGGCCGATCCCCGAACGGATCGCTCCATCTATCGGCTGTACCGCGACACCCGTTTTAGCCGGGATAAAAGCCCTTATAAGGATTGGCTAGCTCTCACCTGGTTTTTGAACACGAGCTATGGACGTTTAGAGAGCCCTTGCTTTTATTTCCATTTAACCGGGTACAGTTTTTTGTGGTCCGTGGGTTGCTATCGCTTTTGCCCGCCCGTCCTAGAGCGTTGGCCCACCTTTTTGACCAACCCAGAAAAAGGCTCGCGCCTGGCCCAAATTATTGAGCGTTTTGACGCGAAAAATCTCATTATTAACGAGCCGCATTTAAAAAGGCTCCCCGCCGGTTTCGACAAAAACCACCCTTTAGCCAAATATTCGCGCTATCGGGGGCTTTACACTTTATCCGCCCCCCAAAAACCAGCTCCCGAGCTTTTCACGCCAGAAGCCGGTCATTATCTGGCTAATATCTTTCTCCTGGGCCGAGATCTTTTTGACTGGCTGGCCGAGCTTTATCTGGGGTTGGAGCCACCCCAGTTTGAGCCCAAACGCGGCCGCGGCCGACCGCGCGGGTGGTGACGTGGGCGATATCCTAGTCATAGACGATGATTTAAGCCTGCGCGAAATCATGGAAATGATTTTACGCTCCGATGGTCACCAGTCGGATTTGGCCGAAAATGGCCAGGTGGGCTTAGAATTAGCCCTTAAGAAAGACTATGATCTGATCATCAGCGACATCCGGATGCCCGGGTTAAGTGGCTTGGAGTTGTTACGGCTCTTAAGGGAACAAGGTCGCCAGACCACCCTAATCCTCATCTCAGCTTACGCCAGCGCGGAAACCGCGGTGGAGGCCATGCGGCACGGGGCCTATGACTTTATCCCCAAACCGTTCCGCAACCAGGATTTGTTGACCGCCGTCCACTCGGCCCTCATCCACCGCAATGTGGATCAAGAGCGCCAGGCTTTGTTGGAACACATCAAGACCAATCAAAAGTTTAGCGGTTTGGTCGGTTCCTCCCCGGCCATGCTCCAGGTTTATGATCTAATCAAACGGGCGGCCCAAACTAGCACCTCCATCCTCATCACCGGGGAAAGCGGCACGGGCAAAGAATTGGTGGCCCGGGCCGTTCACACTAACTCTAGCCGCGCCGACAAAAGTTTTGTGGCCATCAATTGCGGGGGCATGCCCGAGCAACTGGTGGATAGCGAGCTATTTGGTTACAAAAAGGGAGCCTTTACTGGGGCCATCGCCGATAAACAGGGCTTAGTGACCATGGCCGACGGGGGCACTTTGTTTTTGGATGAGCTCGCCGAGCTCACACTCCCGATGCAGGTGAAATTGTTAAGGCTCGTCCAGGAAAAAACCTACCGTCCCGTGGGTGGGAACGTTGAGCTATCCGCCGATGTTCGCTTCATCGCCGCCACCAACAAAAACCTGGAAACCGAAATCATGGCGGGTCGGTTTCGGGAAGATCTTTACTACCGCTTAAACGTCATTAACATCCAATTGCCGCCCTTAAGGGAACGGCCCATGGACATCGCCCTCTTGGCCCATTTTTTCCTTGAGAAATATAGCCGCCAGCAAGATAAAGATGTCCGAAAACTTTCCACTTACGCCTTGGACATCCTCCAAAAATACCATTTTCCAGGCAACGTTCGGGAACTGGAAAACATCATCGAAAGATCGGTCGCCCTGGAGCAGTCCAACATTATCCTCCCCGAAAGTTTACGATTGGCCGACTTCAAAAGAGGGGAAGCGGGAGCCATTGGCCAAAATCAGTTTGGGGGGAGCCAGTTTGGGGTTAACCTACCGGGCGCTGGCCAATATGGCGTTAGCCAGCCGGTAGCTAGTCAACCGAGAGCTGGTCAACCGAGAACTAGTCAACCTGGAGCTAGCCAACCGGGAACTAGTCAGACTGGGGCTAACCAAACTGGGGCTAACCAGTCTGGGGCGAGCCAATTTGGGGCCAGTCAATTTGGAGCGGCTCAGTTTGGCCAGACCTTCGACCCCACCGAGCCACCTCACGCCGAAACCCCACTCCCAGAAAATCTCCCCATGACCCTCGTGCCACCAGGGGGGTTGGACGACATCCTGATGTCGCTAGAAGTTTATTATATGTTCCACGCCCTTTTGGCGGCTGAGGGGCGTCGCGGGTTGGCCGCCAAAATGATCGGTATCAGCCCTTGGCGGATCCGGGCGCGTTTGATGGCTTTGGGACTAACCAATTTGGACGCCAAACAGTTATTGACCATCTCCCCAGAGCGCTATCGCAAACCCCCCCTACCGGAGGATCTAGCCCCAGACTGGTCAGACGCTTATATGGATCTCGGGGAGATTTCGCGCCAAGTGGAGCGCCACTATCTCCACCTAGCGATGAAACAAAGTAGCGACAACAAAACCGAGGCGGCCATGCTTTTGGGGTTAACGCTGCGTTCTTTCAAGCACCGGCTGGAAAGAACCAACTATGAACAGGAAACGGTTAATCTCGCTATTCTGGAAGGACGTCCCCCCCAATGACCACCCAAACCCGCCTGGAACTAGCCCAACTATTAGCCGAAGATCCGCGAAAAGCTTTGGAGTTGACCGGAAAAAGTCGAACCGTGGCCCTGATCTCGAATGGCGGGCAAATCCCGGAACTAGGGCCCACCACTCCCCAGGCGGCCTTACCTTACCTAGAGGATCAGGCCCTTTTGATTCAAAAATTGACTAATCTTAGGGCTTGGCCCTTAGCCATTAACGCCGCCACGCCAGAGGATTTGGCCACTTTTGTCACTCTTTTGGCTCCCTCTTGTGGCGTGTTGTGCCTGGATAGCTTAGGGGATGAGACCTACCAGGCGGCGGAAAGGATCCTCACGCCCTTAGGTTTACCCGTGTTTTTTCATCCTCAACAAAGCCGACCCATCTTAGCCTTGGCCGCTTTACTCCAAGGCCTGGCTTTAACCAATCGCGAACTGTCCAAAGCCAGAATCGTTTTGGCGGGCTTTGAGGCGGACAGTTTGGCCATGGTCGATTACCTATTAGCCGCCGGGGCGACTGATTTAATGATTTGTGACCGCTCGGGGCTTATTCACAAAGGCCGATCCGGGCCAACTTCTTGGCTCAAAGAGCAGTTGGCCCAAAAAACCAACCCCCAACAAATCCGCGGCGGCCTAAACAAGGCTCTGTCTGGGGCCGACGCTTACATCTCCCGAGCCACGCCCATGAGCCTGACCAAAGACGTGGTCAATATGATGGCTCATCGGCCCATCATTTTAAATTTCTCCCAAGCCCTTCTCCCCCCGGGACCGTTTACGACGGCCAACCTTCCCCTGGGCCTAGGGGTTGGCCCAGGCCCGGCCACTAGACTAACCAGCCACCTTCTAACGCCCTTGGTTCTAAGCGGGTTATTCGCGGGGGTTTTAAAAGCCCGAGTCAGTTCCATCACGTCATCCATGAAACTAGCGGTGACTAAAGCCTTAAACGAACTCATCGACCAAACCGACGCCGGTCAATTCCTGCCCCCAACTTCCCACCCCCGCCTCGTCGAATCCGTGGCGAACCGGGTCGTGGAAGCCACCCAAAACCCCTAAATTCCCCATCAAGAGCTCATTTCGTTCTAACCTTGGGGCCTAAAGGGGCGCGAAGTCGCTAGGAGCCAGCCCACTTTTCCATCGCCCGGGGGAACCTGGTTGACTGATTTAGCTTAAGTTGGACGTTATTTATGGAATAGCTATGGGATATCGCCCATTAATTTGACTTTTTTGTAATATAGAATATATTTTGAAAATTATAGTTTAAAGACTTTTTTAGTCAATATTTTGACTATGAATAAACATAACTTAAGCTAATATTTTATCAATCTATTGGACAATAAAATATGTTTGTTGATTTTTTATAAGTCAAAGACTTTATAAAAGTAATTATTACTTATTTTTTGATCTTTTGACTAACCTATTATTTAATCTAGATCAAATATTTAACCTAGATCAAAAAATACTCGCCCACCCTAACCCGGAACAACCCTAACCTTCCGGATCATGAAAAAAAAGGATTTTCGCCATGTCTTGTGAAACCATCACCAGCGCTCGTAACCAACTGGCCGGCAAGATCAGCCAACTAACCCCTGGAGCCGTCAACACCGAAGTGATCCTGGAACTTAACGGTGGGACTAAGGTTACGGCCATCATCACCAATTCCAGCGCCCAAAGTTTGGGCTTAACCGTGGGTAAAGAAGCCTGCGCCTTAATCAAGGCCTCCTGGGTCATCGTGACGGTGGAAAAAGGCCTTAAAACGAGCGCTCGCAACCAGTTCGTGGGCCAAGTCAAGGAAGTTAAGACCGGAGCCGTCAACAGCGAGGTCATCATCGCTTTGCCAGGAGGCCAGTTGATAGCGGCGATCATCACCAATGAAAGCGCGACCCATTTAGGCCTTAAACCTGGGGTTGAGGCCATCGCCTTGATTAAGGCCTCGCACGTCATTATCGCGGTCAAGTAAAAAAACGCGATCCCAGTTTAGACTGGGGTAAAATCAAGACCACGGTCAGGTAAAAGTGGCGCGTCCCAAGCTTTTTGGTCTGGGGCGCGCTTTTTTTTAAAAAATCCCTCGCCTTTAATTCGCCAACATTATCCTCAAAGTAGATTTTATTAAAATTATATTATCTTAATTAACAATAAAAATAGAGTAATATCTCTTTTAACGCCTTGGGATCCCCTCCAAAACTGGGCGCGCCAAAAACCAGGGCGAAAAAAATTCTTCCCTTGGGATTTCATTTGTTCTATAATCCTAATTGATAATAAGATTCAATTCCAATACGCTTGGCCCATGGCCAAAGGGATTGATAAAAGGATTGATTGGATAATTATGGCCAGGGGGCGGGTTGTTTTTAACCCAACGCGCCCTCAATAAACGACCAAGGAAAACGACCAAGGAGTAGACTAATGGGCTCTAGACTACCAGATTATCAAGTGAACCAACCTACTTTTGTGCTCGCCATCTCCGCCGAGGGTCAAGAACGACATCGCCTGGAGTCCATGGGGATCTACCCTGGCGCGGAAATTCGGGTGCTGACGAAAAGCTCGGGCGGCGTCCTCGTGGCGGTGGGGCAAGCCCGGATCTCCTTAGCCTCGACCGCGGCTGGCCAAATCATGGTCGCTTGACCCAGGCTCACTGGAAAATAGCCGCTTGAACATGAACGCCTAAAAATCGCCACCTGAAATTATTTGACTGCGCGCGAAAGGTCGCTATGGTCGCGCGTTAATGATTGAACGCCGAATTGAAATAGCCCCGACGAAAGGGACTGGTCAGTCCGTTCCTTGAGCCAGCCCTCAATCAAATTCGCGGGTATCGCGAAAAGTCCAAAATTCAGGAATCATAATTTATAAGTTACTGAAATTAGTACTCTTTTACATGACGTTTTCCCATAAACTAGGGTTTTCCCCAAGCCATCAAATTTAACCGTGGCGAGTAAGTTGGCGCGAGACGCGCGCGCGAATTCTAATCGCCACGCGGCCAAATTGTGACCCGGGCGATCCGACCTGGTTAGCTAGTCGCTTGGTTAGAGCCGTTGTCCAAAATAATATTGATTTTTGGTCTGTCGGTAACTGGCGTTTTAACCGTCAAATCATTATTATCGGCTAGTTTTGTGACCAAGCCCAATTTGTTTTAGCTAATAATACTGGACTTTTTTAACGACGATTATTTAAGGCGTCAGAAATAAATGGTCAACAAGAAAAATCTATCGTCAATAAATAAAAGTCGCGCTCTTTATTAATAGTCCGCGTCCGTCGTCTTATAAGGATTTGAGTAGTTTGGACAAATAATGTGATCGCCAACGCGATTTTCAATAAATTAAGAGTAACCAAAAATGGCTCAACACACAACGCTGGAAACGGTGATCCGCGATACCATCCGCGACATCGTCCGCGAAGAACTAGCTCTGGCCCTCCCCAAGAGCCCCGTGGCTCGCGTCGTCAATAAGGAATTCTTAACCTCAAGCGAGGTCGAAGAATTCTACGGTATTAAATACCAGACCCTATCCAACCTGAGAACCAAAAAAATAGGACCGAAATACGTTAAACACGGCAAATCGATCCTATATTCCCGCGTGGATCTGGAAACCTATCTTAACGAGAAAAAGGTCAATCTCTAGGCCTTGACTGACCAGCCAGGACGCGCGCGCCTTAAGCTATGGAAAACCACCTTATCCCAGGATCTCGGTAATATCCCTTTATTCAACCCGAGCTCGGTAGTGACTTTTTGAAAAATCTCGCTTGTGTTGATTTTATGGGCCTCGCTCCGTGGCCGCTTAAAGACTACCTGACCTGGGGAAAGGTCTAGACCGTCAAAAATCGGCGAAAGCGCCACAGGGATATAAACCGTCCGGTTGGTCTTATTTTTTGGGTCAACTATTCGGATTGTCCGTTCGGTCAAATTGACGCGTTCGATCTTTAAAGCCCCGATCTCGCCTAGCCTCACGCCAGTATAAAGGCTAACGTTGGCGAGCTGGTATATATAGCGAGATTTCCCCTTTAGCTCCTCCAATAGGCGATGAACCTCGTCCGGGTTAAATAGCGTTTCCGCTGGTTATCTTTTCTCGGTAGCCACCCCCCCGCGTGGGATTCTAGCCCTCGTCCAATTCCCATTGTTTCATTGCGCCTAAACCTCACTAACCATCCCTACAATAAGCTTAATGGTGGCTGGCGCGCGATTTAAGGAAACCAGGTGGTCACCTAAGACCTCGATATCAATATTATTGATATCAGGCGACAATTTGGCGCCTAATATAGGCGAGCTATGATTTGTGTGATAGCTTTTATAGCTATTTCTACATAAATTATTAATAAAATGCCGTTTATAGGCGATGTCGAAAGCCTGGTCAAACGTTATGACCGTCGCTTCCTTGGTCTTAGTGACCAGGCGGTCGACGCGAATCTCGCTCGCCTTAAAGACGTCACGACCGAGAGAACTCTCGCCCACGTTCTCCCATACGGCGCGCCGATTGGAGCGATAAACGACATACCAATATTTATCCGGTCGCCCTTGAAACAAGGTCTTGGTCGCCTGGCGATAAAAGACGCCTTCATATTTGGTTTTATTGTGAAGGTCAAACCAAGCTTGGTGGATCCATTGCCTGTCCTGGCAATGACAAAAGCCATCACTAGCAATTTTTGGGCCAAGTCATGTAACAATTATTTTATTTAATCAATAACGCAATATGCTTTTTAAAAAATATTATCGTATTTAATTAATAATAATACGGAATATCAATCATAGCAAAATTTATGCCAAATGGTTATAAAAAATTTTTACGCAATTACTTTTATGACCAATAAAAGTGTGAGATCTCTCAAACGAAATACATTTTTAGCAAAAACGCGCCAACTTTGAAAGAAGAAAATCAAGCAAAATAAATGAAGTCCATGTAATATAAGGTTCCTCCACTGATCGCTAAAAAAAGTCGGAAAAATAAATTTCCTCCTGTGATCACTATACCCAGAACCAAAAAAATATGATCCATTAATTTATATTACTATATTTTTTTAAAAAATATAATATATACTCTCGATAATAATATTTATGTAAAATTAATTACGTACTAATTGCAAAATAGGATATTAAGTTATCATTAATATATTTTATCAGTATATCATGATTATATTATATTATTATTAAATAATAATATTAATGAATAACATTCAAAATTATAAAATAAATACTATATACACTCGATCTTATGCCAATAAAACTGAAAAAATAAAGCTTCCTAGTTACCTATTTAGTTATATAATATCAGTTTAGATAACTTAATAAAGCTAATTTTCATAAGTAGATGTGTTAAAGTAATCAGTTTTTGTATGCGCAATAAATAAAGAATTAATTAACATTTATTTTATCAAAATTTCTAAAAAATTTATAAAAGAATTAACTTTAGCCCCATGGACGTGGTTCTGAAAAGAATAATAAGCCTATTACTTCATCAACGGATATATAAGATTTAATTATATTTAAATAATAGCTTTTAATTGCAAAAAAAATCTATATATATATTCATACCTTTTTTTATTTCATAGTCAAAATTAAATGTAAAAGATAATCTTATAATATCAAAATAACTATCTATTTTTTTATATCTATTACTATATAATATTTAATATTATTGCTACAAAAATTAGTAATATATTAACTTATTATAAATTTTTCATATTTATCGTTTTTTATACAGTCTAAATCATTTATTAAATCTTTAATTTTATCAACATCATCTTCATAACTAAAAAAATTTACTTTCTTTAGATATACTATTAAGTTATTAAATAGTTAGTTCTAAACAACGTCAATAGAATTATTAAATATTACATTTGACCATCAAAATATAAACCAAAATAAAGCGGTAAGGCCCTCCAGACACCAATCGTTTGACCTATTTATTTGAATAAGCCATTTAATAATACTTATTAATTTAGATAAATATATTTTTATCATTTAATATAAAAAAAGTAACTAATCGCGACCAACACTAATATTAAACAAAATTATTTCCATATTCTCCTAAAAATTACTTGGCATTTCGTTTAATTTATAATAGTTATATGCTATTAACCATGATTTTTTCAGGATGTTTCTTATATTTTATGCATATTAGAATATTATTCTTAATATTTTTAAATAATTTAAAAAAACATTTAATCTTACTAATATAATAAAAAATGTTGATAAGTCATTCAACCCAATTTATATAACCACGGCGGTTTGGTGGCGTCAAAAGCCAAAACGTTGTATATTGAACTCACCGTTAAAGCTTGGTCTTTTGACATCTAAAGCCTTATCCCAGGCGCCCAACGTCCCAGAGGAGCCACCCACTTCGCTCAACCCTAAAAAACAGGAATTTGTCCCATGAAAACTAGAATATTTATCGCGGTTTTCTCGCTAACGCTCTTGTTAGGGACGGAGTTACTCGCCAAGGACGACGTCAGCGCGCTCTACCAAAAGGTAGATGATTTTATCGCCCTGCGCGACAAATTGGCCACGACCAGCGCCAACAGTTCCGGGTGGGATTGGATTCCCTTCTTCGAGCCCACCGGCAAAACGGGAATCCAAAACGACATTAACGAATATCTCGACCAGACCTTGGCCATCCTGCTGGATGACGCGGCCATAAAAACCAAAGAAAAGATCAACCAGCTCGCGGCTGAAAACCGCGAATTGGTGGAAAAAATCGCCCAATATGAGCTGGCCAAACCCTCAGCCCCGACTGAAGGCCATAAACTAACCTTCTGGAAGACCTCGGTCAGCCAATATGATGACAAAATCGCGGACGCCAACAAAAAAATCGACGCTAACAATTTGGAAATAGCTAAAAAAAGAACTGAAATAAAAGATAATTTAGCTAAATCAAATATCTATTTAACTGAAGATCAGATAAAAACCCTTCTCATCACCGTGTCAGGACAAGATCAGCTAGACGCCCTCGTGGCCCTCAAAAACCTCTATTCCCTAGCCGATACCTTGAAAAATCTCATCGGTTCCACCAAAAACCTTATCGTCTACAAAAAGTACTATGGGGTTTTCCTGTTAGCCACTGAGGCCCATGAACATCAATTGAGCCAGTTCTTACGGCGGATTAAGGAAAAATATCTCCCCAAACTTAAGACCCTAAAAGAAGATAACCTGGCCCTGATGGCCGAAACTAAGGCCTTAGCGGCCAATAACCCCATTTATAGTAACAATCTGGCGGCCCAAAAAGTAACCGATGTGGTGGCTGACAAATATCGCGACCTATTGATCAGCCAACGTCAAAACCTGGAAACCAGACTTAAGGCCTTAAACGAGGTATTAAAATATGTCGACAACACCTACCGCACCGTGAACCTCGCCGCCAACCTGGCCACCTCCTTGGAAGAGGGAATCAACACATTGAAGGCCATACTGGAGACGCCGATATTACCGCCCGTGGCCTTTGAGAACAATTTGGAAGCCACTTTCTTAGAGCTTTCGGAAAAAATCGCCCAATAATAATCCCTTTGGCGCGTCTTTCGCCCAGAAAATTATCGCTAACGCCGCCATCAACCATAAGCCTGCCCCCAAAAAGCCTCACGCCCGGGCCTGGCAGAGCGTTAGTTGACACTGGGAGCATTGAGGTTTTCGAGCTTGACAAAGGGTTCGACCATGGGCGATGACTTGGTGGGAAAAATCAGTCCAAATGGCTTGGGGAATCACCTCCATGAGGTCAAGCTCAATTCGCTCTGGCTCCTCATTGTTCGTCAGCCCCAGCCTTAAGCTAATCCTTTTAACGTGCGTGTCCACGGTGATCCCCGGAACTCCGAAGACATTGCCCAAAACCACATTAGCCGTCTTGCGCCCTACTCCCCTTAAAGATACCAATTCCTCCAAGGTCGCGGGGATTTGACCGCCAAAACGGGCCGTGACCGCTTGAGCGCAGTCGACGAGACTTTTGGCCTTTTGACGAAAAAAACCACAAACCCGGACACAATCCTCCACCTCGGCTAAGTTGGCCTTCGCTAAGGTCGCGACATTAGGAAAAAGCCGAAAAAGTTTCGTCGTGGCCAAGTTGACCGTCTTATCTTGGCATTGGGCCGACAAAATGGTGGCCATCAAAAGCTCGTAGCCATCCCGAAAATCCAGGCCACAGCGAGCGTCGGGATAGGTTCGCTGAAAAAAATCAATCATGGCCTCGATTTCCTTTTTCGGCCTAGGGACAAACGGTCGCCCCGCCTCGCTGAACCTTTTCCCCTGATTTTTAGCCGTGGTCACAATTTTTCCCATAAAACCATCATTAACCCCCCGGCCAGGGGGCTCACCCCCCGTCATGAAACATTGTTTCTTCAGACACTATAACCGTTCCCCCTATCGATTTTCCACCATAATTGACTATCCCCACTAGTTCTTTCCTAATGAGTCAACGACAGCGGACAAGAAGAGCGAACTTTTTTTGAGACTGGTTGTCTAACTCAGACAATAAGACGGCCTCACCCTCTTTATCCGCGCCCCAAAACGCTCCCTATAGGTCGCGTGGTAAAACAACCCAATGTTTGAACACTTTTTCGCGCTAAAATAAATAATAAAAAGGAAAACTGACAATTAGACGTCCGTTGTTAGTTATTTACAACGAAGGTGTCCAAGTATGTCATTGAATATCGCGTTGGTGATTTTTAGAACCATCGTTGGACTAATGTTCACCTTAAAAGGATTGCAACCACAACTATTGAATTGATTCGTTTGGGTTTTCCGCCCTAATTATTAGGGAATTTAGCGCCTTCATGGAAGGAATCGCGACCGGCTGGAGCCACAGAAAAGCCCTCCGGGGGGAGAATTTCAGCTCGCTAGGTGGGCGCGCCTAAAAAATTATTAAAATCATCTAGTTATGGTAGAAAACCTTTAATCCGACAGACTCTTAGAGATGAGCCAAATCCCGAATCCGTAAACCCTATAAACCGTCCTTAGGCGATTAAGCGAAGTAGGCGACATTAGCCGTATTAATTTTTCGCCTTCAACCATCCACTAAAAAATTGGCGTCAACCTCCCGCCCGAGCCGCCTCAAAAGCCACAAAACCACAATATCGTTTTGTTTAGACCATGTTGATCATATTTTCAGGTCTAAGATTTTTTAGTTCTAGCTCCCTATGACCCTAGACCAGTCAAGTTAAAGAACCACTGGCCACGTGGAAGCTTTTTAATTTTTATCGGCTCATAATTCAGACTTTTATTTCGCCAATAATTACGCGGTATTATCCCAATACTAGGCCCAAATAAATCGCCCCATCACTCCTTAAGTCGACCATCGCTCTCCCTTTGGCGGACGGATTGGAACTCATTACCAGACCTTTGACCAAGATTAATGACCTCGCGAAAAGCCAAAATTTCAAACTTTTAATTTTAACATATCGAATTTATTACTATTTTTTATTCCTGATAAAAAACAAGATTTTTCGCGAAGCGTTAAAGTGGCTTGAACCGCGTTCCCTGACCCATAAAAAGGCGCCTCCATGGCTACGCGCGCTTCAAATGTAGTTAAAACAAGATTTCAGACTTAAAAGGTATTAATATTTTATTATATAAACAATGATTAACGATATTTAAATAATTTTATCTAATTTTAATCTCGCCATTTTCTTTTTCAACGTCTGTAAAATAATAAAGTTAACGCTCCAGGGCCACACCAATTAAAAAAATTTTTATACATCGCCTTTTTTTTATTCAAATATTTTACTAAAAATTTTTACTTTTAACAAAAAAAATTACTATTGTTAGCAAAAATAACTACCAAAGAGTATACAAAGAAATTATTTTTTCCCCATAAAATTTTTTTGATTTTCCTTGACGGAGCCGAAGAAGCGGGATATCTTATTACTGCGAATGATTCTTAGTTTTAACTTTAGCTTTTTTTTAACCTATGATCCTGACGAGCGCTCGCGGGCGACACAATTTTTTTAACCGTTTTTGGTAAAAAAAACAATAATTAACTCGATTATTAGCTTTGGCTCTTTCGACAACCAATCCAAGGGGTTTATCACCGCCCCTAGAAAAACCCATCAAGGGATAGCCGTGGCCAATCCTTAAAAAACGCGCCACTGAAGGTAAATTATGAACGCGTACCAGACAATAAACCTTTGGATAGAAAATGACCGGTCAATCATCTTTAAGCCTCTGAGCGAATCCGGGGAAAGCTCGGTGGTGGTTGGGGATAATCTGACCGTTAACCTTTTGGCCGATCCCAACGCGAAAATCCTTGGCGAGGATGATGGCGCCGAAGACCCGGTTTACTTGTACGCTTCGCTAGTTTCCATAGCGGATTTATCGGAAACCGTGGAAAGGGCCGTAATTGAGGACGTCGCGATAAGAAACCGTCCTGGCGAATTGCCCACTGGTTTCAGTCTTTTTTATAACCCAGAAGACGACGAGATTTACCTGGGCGGTCAATTTTTGATCTCTGCGCAAACATCGGCCTGGTTTGAGAGGCTATCCAGGTCTTTCTGTAGCTACTCCATTCTGGCTAAAAAAAGATTAGAAGACTACATTAGCGAACTGGCCACGGAAAATGAGGGCTTGACCGAGGATGGCTTTGGGTTTCCGATGGAAAGGGAATCAAACAATCCCAACGTTTTCCAGAGGCCAAGGGGCAATGAGATGGATCCACGCGACGCCTTCCCCGTGGAAAACATTTTGCGGGTCTAAAAACAAACGGGAAAAAAACTAATTTCATATCACTGGCTCATAATAATCCACTTTTATCTATTAACGTTATGTTAGAAGATAAAACTTAATTTTTTCGTCCTAACTTAGAGAAACAAAATCGCCAAGGAGACAAGACCATGTCGCTAATGGATTCGGTTCTGACTCCAAAGAACAATCCAAAATCCAAAACGCCTACCATTGGAGATGGAGCTATAAAACCAACAATATATATTTAGGTTCCAACCGAAAAGGTGGTCAGCTCTGTCCTGGCCCGTCACCAACCTGACCAACCAAAAGAGTTTGGTCGATAATCGACACCGCTCTAACTAAAGATGGGGACATAAGCGAGGCCATTGGGGAACTTAGGAGGATAAGGAGCGGGGATGGCGTCAAATACCAGTCGCCCAAGGACGTTAAAATACGCCTGAACGCCATCGAAAACAATCAGCGCTCCGGTTCGCTCTCTGGCTTAGACTCCCACCTGGGATGGAGTCGAAAAAGACAAAATCGTCTATTCCAGCCAACTGGCCTTTAGACCAGGCCCAGGGCCCTAAAGAGGGTAAGGCTCAAATGAACGCGACCCGGAAATTTATGGACGAGGCTCTAGAATTCACGCTCAGTAACCCTAACCTAACGGACGCGGAAAAAGACGGCGTCCGCCAATCATTGACTAATTCGTTTGAGCGCGTCGCCAAAACTCACACAAGGCTTTGGTTATACACTGGAGTTGGTTTAAAACGTTCCACGGTTTCCAGAAGCCAGACTTCATGAACAAAGATATTGTCTCGTAACAGACTGTAGCGTATTTTTGCTGGATTTAATAAAACATCTAATATAGACGGGGATAATTATATAGTAAATTATTTTTGATAGTCTACAGGCCCATGGACTGGACGCCACTGACGAAGGAGCCAAGCTCGAGAAGCTACCTGATTCCGTTCTCGACTCGAAGCGATTACCAGTTCCAACCACGTAATAAATGATCGATGCCGACCAGTTTGGATAGCTGGGAGGTGGCCAAATGGGTGGCCTTTCGGCTCCCCGGTTAGTGAAGTTAATCGTTATATCATTTTATAATTATAATATATAAGTAAAATAAAAATAAAACTTTAAAAAGAAATAATAACTATTAATTAATATATAAAATAAATAAAAGAGACTTATGTCAAAGTTTTTTATTTTCCTTAGGTGTGAGATAAAGCTGCCCGAAGCGTTAAAAGCTATGAATCGAGATTAAAATTACTTATTACATATAAAATAGTAATATATTATATCTAATTTTAAGGCTGATAAATAAAATATCTGTTATATATAATCATATTTAGCTCTACTTTTTTATTGGTAAGTTAAAACACCGCCTAGCGACAGCGCCCAGGCCAAGGAGAAAAACCATGCCAAACGGTTCATTGGTAAACGTTTCACAAACCCAATCAACGGTGGCGCAGCCCAATCCCGTTCCGGCTTCGCCCACACCGCCGGCTCCAGCGCAGGCTCCACCGCCATCTGACCAATTGGCGACGAACATATTACACAGCTCCGCCTCCTCGGCTCAAGCGGCGGCTCCCAACGCCGCAACGTTACCGAATCAAAGTGTAAAAACGTTAGACACCGCCATAGACGAGATTGTCCCAGATGAGACGCGAGATAGGCTTAGAGCGATAAGAAACTACCCCTTTAATAAGAACGGAGAAACTTTAAGCGTAAGCGACGCCATCAAAGACCTTAGGGCAATCAGGAACGAAGGCAACGGCGCCGGACTGCCTTTAAACACCAAATTGATTTTTGTCGCCAAACATCTGGAAGAGGAGATTCTCCGAAAAATCCCACAACAAATAATCGACAATGAAGACCAACTACCCAAAAATCTAAAAATAACGCTGGGCCAAAAACTTAGCGCGTTAAACGAAAGAATTTACACACCTGGCCGTCTTACCGAGTCAACACGAACTGCTTTGAACAGGGAATTTGAAGAACTTGAGCAACGTATCAGGGATTGCTCAACGTTATCAAGTGAACATAAAGACCAAATACTCGCCGTTTTGGCGCAACAAAAAGCGGATATCGAAGAAAAATACACTCTCTCCCAAGAACTCGAGGGATTAACTAGGAAGATAGCGGTCACTGACAAATTCTGTTTAGCGCTGGCGGAGCGGAATAAAATACCTTTAGACAAAGAAACTAGCCTAGCCGCTTTTGAAGACCTGTTGGATACCCTAATGACCGAAAGCGTAGACGTGAACGCAAGAGTCAAGTTAGCAATGATGAGGAGAGATGCCGTTCCCGACACATACAATGAACAATCGGGTTCTATAACGAGTACGGGATCTAATTCGTTGGAACGGGTATTTGATGAAATACTCTCTGACATCTCTAAAACGATTAAGGAAAACCAAGAATTTAACCCACAAACGTTCAGCGCTCAACTAAACGAGTTTAGAGAAAAAATCTTACTTTCCAGGAATGACACCTGTAGTTCTATATATAGCGAGGCGTCTATCGCTTGCGTTAAGCAGGATAAGCTCGTCACCGAACTTTTAAAAATGCTAAAAAAAGACGCGATTTCTAGCCTAACGACAGCGATGGACGATATCATAAAAGGGCCATGGGAAGAATCGAAATTGGAACAGATCAAATCCAATTTCCGAACCTTGGCTACAGAAGCTAATGTTTCTGATTCCGACATAAACACAATGGAGGAAATACTGTCCGTCACCGGCGAGATCGCTAAATTAAAATCTCAAATTGACGAAGCGGGTTTGTTTGATCGCAATGAACAATTGCAGTTACTTGCGGTTAAATTATCCGATCTTAGCACGACTTTGGAGGATTTAGAACCGAACTCACCAATCAAAACTATCGGTAAATCTATCCGCAGACAAGCCGCGAACTTCCACTTGGAAACGACCGCCCTCTTCGAAGCGAAAATCGATCAACAGTTGGAACCTTATACGTCCATCCAAGAAGAGGTCGGCGATACAAAAAATCTGCTCCATAAATCAGTCGATGATCTCCAACGCGCGTTGGTCGAGCTTGACAGGTTGGCGGTGGCGGAAAAGCCAGAAGTCTTAAACGAATCAGATCATGAAGTACTTATCAGGAAGTTGCTCGACCTCAAGGCCATGGTTGAACACGCGTTGATGGTTAAAAACCTTGGCCATATAGGTCTGTTAAAAGGCGACGTCTTCACGTCCGAGGCTCTTTTAAGTAAAATCAACATGCTTGGGGTCAGCAATGATACAAAAGACGAACTGAGGGCAAAGGTCGAACTTTTTTCAAAAGCGGCATGGGAGGACTTGAGCCCTTCTTTGGACAACTTCCGTACATTACGCCTTAGGGATGAATTGGATACCGGGAAGCTTACAGCTTACGCCGGGAGACTAAACCAATGTCTAGCCAATTATGAAATTGAGGCCAAACGACAACTAGTCGGCCCTCAATTAGAGCTAGCTTTAAATAAAATCGCTGAGATAAAAAGCGAACTAAACGCGCGGATGGCGAATTTTACCCTAGAGCAAGAGTTCAACGAATTCTATAACGATGACCCCGTTGGAAAGAAACAGGCCGCGCGGGACATTTTAATGGCGTGCGACAATAACAGCTTAAAAGACGCTCTCTTAAAACAAACACAGGCGACGAGACAATTGATCCAAGACATCGCCGACTACCAAACCCTTATCGTGTCAAATCCCGACATCACCTTATCCGATCAGACTTTAAAAGTAAAATATCAAGATATTTTAAAAAGGCTTTACGACATTTGTCTCGCCTCTCCCGGCCTACAGAACACCGCTCTTAAGGTAGCCAAGTCCATTTTGGGCGATAAGATATCAGACGTTGAAATCAATAGCTACCATGAGGCTCGGGTAATAAATTACAATCTATTTCATATTATGAATAGGACAAAAAGTGGAGCTCAATTATTAAAACACTTAGAGGTCAAGGTTCCTGAAGATTTGACATTTGAAACGCGCAAAAAAATACTTGATAACCTGGATCCTAATAAATTCGCCAATTCAAGTTTCAACATCCTTTTGGCTAAATCACTATGGAACGACTATAACGTTGGCCTCAGAGACAATCCAGAAGGCCAAAAAACGCTCATGCGGCAATTCATTAATTTTTTTCCAAACCTCAAGGTTAACTTCACCGTGGAAGAACTATTCGGTAATTTTGCGCAAGGACAATTTAGTTCCACTGATTTGGCCACACGCGGGTTCTTATTCCAAGACGCTACTTCCTTATTTTTTGTGAACCAAGAAATGGAAAAAGTCACGGACAAATTTCTGGCCTCTGACCCTAAATTCGCCGCCCGACACGCCCGGGACGTCGCCTTAAGGCGGGTAGCCAACTCCATGACCGTAACCTATGACCCCCAAAAACTGGCGGTCGATCAGATGAAGGCGTTAGCGACTAACTTAAGGGAACGAGCCAACGCCTTGGCTCAGGAGGATCATTCATCCATACGACAAAGAACAAAAGCCGCGACCTTGGCGGATCAGTGGGATCAAGCCGCTACCGCGCCGAATTACGCTAGTAACCTACAAACCTACCAAAATCTGCGATCCCAACTCTTGGAAGTGGCCAAAACCGACCGTGATTTAATCGAATCCCTCGATAAGATTAGCCAAATACCGGATGAGGATCTTCAAAAATACGGAACCTTACCTACTAATGATCCAGATCGGACGGAGGCTCTAAAGCATCTCACTCTTTTTCTCCACTACCAAGGAGCCTACCGGCCGCCGGAAGGGGTCATCGCCAACAAGGTTTCCGGGGAAACCATGGCCCTACGCCTAGCGGCCTTCAGCGCGACCTTGGATGGCTCAATCAAGCTTCCGGGTTTCAGTGATCCCGCGACGGATGATGGCTTGGTCAAGGTCGCTATGAGGGACATGACCCCCCAAGAACAAGTCGCGGCTCTAAAAGGGGTAACTGTCCCCAAATACTTTAACTTATCTCAGATGAAATCCAGCGATAGCGTTTTCGGTCGAGTCTCAAGCGACGCTGAGGGGCAACAACTGTTAGACGTAATGAATAAACTTAAGAGCCTCGATCCTAACGCCGCGGACTTCGCTACCGAGTTTCAGAGACTAAAAGACGAATACGAAAAAATAGTGACCGATTACCGGCTCAATGAGAAGGCGGACATCATTTTATCCTTCCGCTCCACCTCAGCCGCTAACCAACAAACTCCCTTGGAGTTCGCGCCTGGGCGCTCTCTATCTAGTAAAGTCAAATTGATAAGAAGCGACAAGGCTTTAAGAGATGGCCTACAAAAAATGTGGGGTGGACGGCGAACAAGCCAGGCCAAAATGGGTAATTTGGAAGCGAAAGCCCTTGACGAACATCTCTTTAAATCCAAGGTCACTGTCCGAGGATCTGGCGTTAACGCTCGGGTGGGCCGGGAGTTGAACACGGCCCAAACGCGGTACCAACTCTTGACCCAAAGGGCGTTGTTGGAGGAGGCCGAGGCCAATTATAGCCGACAAATCCGTGAATTCATGGACAACCTGACCACTGTCGCTATTTTCTCGGCCTTTGAGGAGCTAAAGATCAACAATTTTCAAGAGGCGGCCGCCCAAATAAAAACCGCCGATGACCCGAGCCAATCGGAGATATATATAAAAGCGTTCCAGATATTGCATGACGCCTGTGGCCTCACCGAAGATCAGGCCCACCACGCCTTGCGACTCCGACTAGTTAACCCGATTAAGATTTCCGGTGGCGATGGGGCTGAAGTTTTTGAGGCTCTTTACGATAACGCCACCCCGTCCAAGGCTAACCGACAACAATTAGAAAATCTCACTTCAGAGCAGAGGCTAGCTTATCAGGCCAGGGAAACTCGGCTGAGGAACGAAGCGATCCTCGATCGACTCAATCCTGGCGAAATCATTGATTACAGCTCCGACACGACCGTGAAGGCTGGGGCCAAAGTCCCTGTTGTCACAGGCGTCAAAGTGTCCGCCAGCGTACAAATCGCCTCCCAAAATGGCCTGGCCATATCTCAATCCACGGATGGCGCGTACTCGGTGACCATGGCCCACGGGAGAGGCGTCAGGGTCGGCGTTGGGGCCGAGGTGGACGCGTTATTAGGCCACATCGGCGGCAATGTCGGCGTCTCTGGATCCAGGACTAAGGGCATAACATTAAATTTTGAAAGCCGAGAAAAATGTCTTCAATTTTTGGACGGCATAGCCACAAATTACTCCAGAGACCTGGTGGCCCAGACGGCCAGCGAAATTCAAATCATCAGAGAAAACGAAATAGGACTGGAAATTCAAGTTGAGGTGGTCGCCGAACTGCCCGGCATCGGCAATGAATATATTACTGATGACTTTGAAGAAACAATAAAGCCAATGTTAGGGGGCGGCAATGTGGGATTCACGGTGGCCGCGGGAGCTTCGGTAGCCAGACAATCACGAACAGAAAGAACCGCCACCACTGAATCCGTAACTGAATCCTGGACCGGCTCAGTCGGAGTAAGCGCCTCAGTGGAAATTTCTACGCCCAACTTACCAGGTATTGGTGAGTCAGTCAACGCGTATGTTCCTACGGCTCCCTTGGGGAAATTGCCGGAAACGTACCAAGATCAACTGGGAGCTTTGGAAGACGCCGATCAAGGGCCCCCCTCCCAGGGTTTAGAGGTCGGAAAGGACGTCTCTATTGAAGATGGAACCGCGACCGCCAATTTCTCTGGGCCAATGGGAGGAAAAGACCGCCGCGTAATAGGCTCGTTAGGAACCGAAGTGGGAATGGATTTTGACCCGGCTACCTTGACCGCTAGCGTCCACGCTTCCGCCTCGGCTTCATTGTCCGCCTCGACCACGGCCACCGTTCAAAGCTCCACGGTTGATGGGAGTCTCATTGGGGCTACCAAAGGGCTCACGGTAAATTTCACTGGCAATAGATCCGTGGAACAGTTCAGAAATTTTTTAACCAATAATCTTCAACTACCACCTGAGCAAGTGAAAAAAATGGTCTCATTCATCGAAGATCAAATCACCGCCGGAGAAATTTCGCCCAATTTCAGCGTGGAGACCCAACACACCTTAAAACAAAGTTTCGTGGACGAAGCCAACAACCCTAATTTGGAACCAAAGGAAAGAGCCAAAGCCGCTAAACGGGCGACCAATAATTCCGATGGTTATGAGCTGACCGGAATTCATTTAAGCTGTGAACGAGCGTCCGAGGGCGACAGCTCAAATTTTATTAATATTATACGTCATGATCGAGCTATCAATAGCCGAGTTGAGTACGATTTGATAGCGCGACGCGACGCGAAGGAGAGCATTTAACGATCCATGAGTAATCACCACTAACCAAGGCTGAACAAGATCCAAGCTAATGCGGGATCTTGTTCACGAGCGCGAGGAAAAATTTATCGACCGCGAAACATCAGAGCCGCCCAGTTTGGCGTCTTAAGAGTTAAATTTTCGACCTAGCTAAGACAAAGCGGCCAGTGACGCCAAAGCGTCTCAGTTCCTCACGTAAACTTCTAGCCCCAATCAGGCGGGGATAGTCTATATTGGAACTTAAGGAGAAATAAATAAAACTCAATCAACTATATATATAACATTTTAGTTGAAAAGTCGATATTATAACCCAAAAACAACAAAAACAACAGATCCCTATTTAGGTCGCGCGGTCAAGTTCACTGGCCCCAAACGTCGAGGAGGACTGGGGAAACTTTTAACTAACAACCTTCAACCGCCCGAAGATCCAGTAAGCGCGATGGTCGCGTTCATTCAACCAAAACCCCGATCGGACGAAATTAAATCTGATTTCGCTGGAGACCACGCGCGACCTGAAACGACATGGAGGAAAAGATAAGGCCAACGACTCTAGCGTAACCGTCTTGGAACGAGCCAAAACCTACGAAATGGCGATTAGAAATTCAGATGGTTATAAGAGACTAACGTCCATCATATAAGTGGCCGAGCGTGAGCTCCTGAAAAACAACTTTTAAACTTGAGGGTTTTCAGGCGGGAAAAATCATCGCGCGACCGAGTCGAGCGCGACTTATCCGCTCAACTTTAAACTATGGACGCTACCGAATCGGCTGAGGTGGGGGGATGATCGCCGGATTATTCCATCAAAGACTCGATTTTAATTTCGGCTCAGTCCTTAATACCCATTTTAAGACCGCGTTAAACGCGGGCCAGGTTTTCGCGAGATCTTATAAATGTTAAAAATATTAGCGCGAAATTGATTAATGGTATTGTTATAAAATCGTTTTAATGGCTCAAATATGATCGGCGCGTTGTTTTTTAAGGAGAATTGACCATGCCTCCACTACCGGTATCCTCAACCAGCCAGAGCCAGTTAGACGCGCCAATAGTGGAGCTAAATGGCCAAGCCAATCCCGATTCTAGCTTGACAACGACCGCTCCCGCCTCGTTACGGATGACCGGAGAAATATTAAGGGGAGCGGCTCATAATAATAGACTCGAGGAGGTCAACGGATCCTTAGACCAAAACCCTGTTCACAGCGACGCCAATGTCACCGCCGCCATCGGTCGGCTTGACCAATCGAGCCAGGATCGACTGTTGGCGATACGGGAGCGAGCTCAGAATGAGGGAGGGGATTTAATGGCCGCTATTACGGCGCTGAGGGCGATAAAAAACGAAACGCGTTCCAACCCCTCGGATCCGAATAACGCCAAATTGGCTCTAGCCGTCCGGCTCCTAGAAAGAGAAATTATCCATGATTATCCCGTCCGCTTGGCTATCCAAAACGCTAAACGTCAAAATTCCGGCGATCCAAACGACGCGCCATTGGTCTTGTTACTCAAGGAGGTTGACGCGAAGCTTCATTCCTTAAGCGTGGAGCCAAGTCAATTGGAAAAAGATCTGGAATTTATTGACGCGACCATTGAAGTCGTTAACAATAACCCAAGTTTAACGACTCAGGAAAAAGAAGCCATCATTAAATCTGTCCGTCAACATAAAGTCGATCTTCAAGAAAAATTAGCCTTTTGCCTCGCGGCCATCGCGGTTGAAAATAAGTCAAAGCTGGCCACGAGTTTTCAAAAGGCTATAGCGGTGGGCCAAGAAATTCCATTGGATAAGTCAAAAATCTTACAAGCCTTAAACGACCTTTTGTTAGATTTGGTGGAAAATGGATTGAACGTGGATGAGTTAATGATAAAAATTGACGAGCTCCAACAAATCGATCCTTCCGCCGATGACCCGGCGAACGCCACGCCATTGGCCGATAAATTTAATGAAATTATGACTTTAGTCGCCCATACGCTTAATAACCAGGCGGATCAAGAACTTAAACCGGCCGCTCTAAAAGAAAGGGTGGAACGGTTAAGCTCCGAAATAACCTCTTCTAACAACGACACCTGCGCGCCAGTCCAATCCAAAGTTGTCGCCCTTAACCTTAAACATGGCTTTTTCAACGATTTAATTATCTCAACCTTACAAGCTGACGCTCTATCTAACATTTCCAAGACAATGGTTTTGATCAAATCCGGTATCGCCAACCCCGCCCAGATAGATAAGGCCATAGACAATTTTTACGCCACGGCGACAATTTCAGGCGTTCCCAAAGAGGACAAGGAATTGGCTCTGGAAATTTTAAACCTCGCCAAAAAAATCGCGCTACTAAAATCCGAAGGGCGAAGTCTGGAAGAAAATAGCGCCGAATTGCCGAAGCTAGCCGCTAAATTGGAAGAACTCAAAGCCAGATTAGACAATTTGCCCGCCAACACGCCAACCATGACGATCATTTCCAACGCCACCGCCATGGCTGAGGCTTTACACACGAACGCGACCGTCCTGATCCAAGAGTGGGTAACCAAGTTGGAAAAACCCTACCTGTCCCTTGAGAGCGAGGTTGGCCCACCCAATCAATTGACCAAAAAAAGCGTCGAGGAGTTAGAACGCGCGCGGGAAAAACTCACGAGCGCTTTGAGCGAGGAAAAACCCCAAAATTTAGGCGCGGTGGAAATCAGTAAAATTAACCATCGATTAAGAATCCTCCTGGCCGCCGTGGAAAACGCCCCGCTGGCCAAAAAATTTCCCAACTCGGAATCAATTCCATTAGAAGGCCTTTCTAGCCAACAACTTTTTACCCAGCTCGAAAGCCTAGAGATTAACCAGTCCATGAAAATGGATCTCCGAACCCAGGTCATCGCCCACGCCGCTCAAAAAAAAGCGTCCTTATCCACCCGTTTAACCGAGTTCCAGACCGCTAACGAAAAAATCTCTTTTGGGAGTGGCCCTGAGCTATCCCGACGGGTCACGGTCATAAACCAGGAGTTGGATAATTTTGAAACTCTGGCCAAAAGCCAACTAATTGAGCCTTATTTATCCAGCGCCCTTGAGGATATCGGGCGAGTTCGGAGCGAGCTAAACGAACGGATCACGGAGAGCGCCCTCGAGCTAGCGGAGTTTAAGCTCTTCTTCGCTGGCCCCCAAGGCGAGGCCAGAAAAGCCGCGCTGAGGCTTATTTTACAAACGAGCCAGAACAATGGCTTTTTCCTGGAAGCTCTGGCGCGCGATCAGGCTAGCGCCAATGGCTTACTCCAAGCCATCGTCCAATTTCAACAAACGGTCGAAGAACTGAAAATTAGCTCTGACCCTACCGCCGATCAACAAAAATCACTTTTAGCCTCGGTGGTTATGAAAAATTTATATGATTTGGTCATCGATCGTCCAGAACTATATGATATCGCCCTCGCGGTGGCGAAAGCCACCCTCGGCGAAAATACGCCGGAGTCTGAAATCAACGGTTACCACGACCAACGAGCGCTCAAACAACGTCTGTTCCAACATTTATCACAATCCAAAATCGGCTCCGAGTTTCTGACGACCAATGAAATTACTAATTCTGATCAATTAGATCATAATTTACGTCATAATTTACTCTTAATGATTAAACAGGATGAATTTTCTCAAACTAATTTCAACCTCCTATTAGCCCAGTCCCTATGGAACGATTATAAAACCGAAAATCGAGGTCGCCTCAATTCCAGCCCTGAGAGCGAAAATGATCTTTTACGTGACTTCATCGCGTTATATCCCGCTCTCGGTGGCTCCACGCCAGAGGAACTAAAAGGCTATTTTGACCACGGCGCCCATCGCGAGTCTGATTTTTCGGCCAATGAGCCCTGGGCTCAACAAGCCGCCTCCCAATTTTTCGTTGACCAAGAAATGGAACGCGTCTCGGACAGCTTCTTGGCCTCTAACCCCAGATACGCGGCCCGACGAGCCCGAGACATCGCCTTAAGGCGAGTGACCAATTCCATGGGCGTCACCTATGACCCCAGCAAGACGGCGGTTGAGCGAATGAGGGGCGTGGCCGATAGCGTCAGAGCTCAGGCCAACGCCTTAGCCAGCGCCGACCGTTCAAGCTCCCGTTCGCCATTTCCACAATCCTCCCCCGCCACTTTCGAGCAACAAGGCGCGCGGGCCACCGCGATATATCGACAAAACGCGGCGACCATACAAACTCTCCAGCGAGAGCGCGAAACGGTGGCTAGGGTTGAAAGCGAGTTAGCCGTCCAACTAGATCAAAGGAGCCAAATATCGGAGGCGGATCGACGAAAATTCGCTACCTTGCCCCAAACGGATCCGGAGCGAAAGCTAGCTTTAACCCACCCGGCCCTCTTCCTCCATTACCAAGGAGCCTACCGACCGCCGGAAGGAGTCATCGCCGCCCAGGTCAAAGGGGAAACCATGGCCCTACGCCTAGCGGCTTTCAGCGAAACTTTGGCTGGGCGCGTTCAAGTTACCCCCTCAGGCGAGCAATCTCGCCCCATGACCGCCGCCGAACAGGTTCAAGCTCTAAAATACGTGACTATCCCAAAATACTTTAATCTGGCCCAAATGCGATCCAGCGATAGCGTCTTAGGCCGAGTGTCAACCGACGTGGAAGGGGCGCGCCTATTAAAATTGATGCGTGAGATAAAAAACCTCAATCCCACGGCCGATAACTTTGAGGCCGATTACACCCGATTAAAAAACGAATACGAAACCATGGTTAGCGAGTACAAATTGAGCGAAAAAGCTGACCTCATTTTAGCCTTTCGCGTCTCCTCGGCCTCTAGCCAAACAACGGCCGCGTCCTCTTCCCAAGGCCTAACCCCACGCGCCCATTTGATCAATCCTGATGGAGCCTTGAGCGAAGGGCTAACTAAAATGTGGGGTGGCCGACGCGCCAGCCAAGCCAAAATATCTTCCAGTCCCAATGGAGCGCGCTTAATCCAAGAGCGTCTCACGCGAGCTAAATCGGAAATCCGTGGAGCGGGCGTTAACCTTCGGCTAGGCAGGGAGTTGACCTTGTCCGAAACGCGACAGAGCCTTCAGACCGAAAGGCGACTGTTGGAAGAAGCTGAGGCGAGTTATAGTCATCACACGCGAAGATTGATGGAGGATCTAACCACCGCCGCTATTTTCTCGGCCTTTGATGAGCTACAAATCGATAATTTTGAGGACGCGGCCAACCAAATCAAAAGCACCACCCCGTCCACCGACGCCCCTTTATACCAAAGGGCCTGGCGAATTTTGACCGACGGGGCGGGGCTTTCACCCGAACAGGCTCACCAAACTTTGCGGCTCCATCTGGTCAATCCCGTCTTAAGAGCCAGCGGAACCGGGGCGGAAGTTTTTGAGAGTCTTTACAATCGCGCCACCCCGTCCAAAGCCAACCGTCAAGAACTTAGAGCCCTTGACCCCGAAGCCAGACAAGCTTTCCAAGCCAAGGAAACGCGTTTAAGAACCGAGGCGGCGCTCGATCGACTTACGCCTGGGGACATCATGGACTTTAGCGATGGCGCGATATTAAGCGGACAAAAGATCCATAGCGCCCCAGCCATGACGCTGGCCGCCTTCCGAGTGGCCACTAAGAATGGCTTGGCCATAGCCAAGTCCCCAGATGGCTCTTATTCAGTGACCATGGCTAATAAGATTGACGCCAAGATCGGCTTTGGGGCCAAGGTCAGAACGTTTATGGGTATCGTCAACGCCTCGCTCGATGGGGCGGTCACCACGGCTCAAGGGTTGACCTTCAATTTCAGTGACCGAGAACAATGCTTACGTTTTTTAGATGGTCTAGCCAATGGGCGGTACTCTAGTGATTTAGTGGCCCGAACCGCCAGGGACATCCAGGTGGTTAGGCAGTCATCGGTGGGCGTGACGTTACACGACGCGCCAGTTCCAAAACTAAGCTCCGCCAACGCTCATTTAGCTGACCCCTACGACGGCCATTTTTACCCGAGCCCCGGAAAATTCGTGGCGGCCGAGAACGCCGAAACGTCACGAAGCGCTCGAACCGAACGAACCGATGACGCTGAAATCGTCACTGTTTCCGTGACCGGTTCGGTCACGATTAACCAATTGGACAATCCGGCGACCAATCAACAAGTGGATACCCAGGGGGCGAACCAAGGTAACGCCCTGACCGCTTCTTCATTGTCCGCCACGTCCACCGCCACCATTGAAAGATCTGATAATGGAACCCTAGCCAAGGTCGCCCAAGGACTGACGGTCAATTTCACCGCCCCCCAAGCTTTGGAAAAATGCCAGGCTTATTTAAGAGATAACTTAGGTCTAGAGCCGGAGAAAGTTGAACAAATCATCCCTATGATTAGACAACAAATTAGTTCTGGCGCCATTGGCCCCGATTTCGCCATACAAACCCAACACGCCCTCAAACCAGAGGCGCTGGAAGCGATCAACGACCCCACCCTCGACCCGACCGCTCGGGCCGCGACCTATGACCGGATCATCAAAACACCAGACAGTTATGAGCGATCCGGGTTACGACTACTCGGCGAGCGTCCAGCCTTCTTTAGCGCTAACCTAGAGCTTATGGCTAGTCGTCGGGGTCAAGCCACGAGCGAGATCGTTGAGTTGAGTCTAATGGAGAGCGAACAATTGGCGGCTTAAATAAAACCATCGCTAACGCTATAAGCCTGGTCGAACAGCCAAAAGCGGCCTAAATATACCTTATTATTTATGACCATCCCCCACTACCTTTACCAGGAGAGAGGATCATGCCCCCCAATACAGGCCTAACTCCGGCCAATGTTCAAAACGTGACGCCCATGGTCGTCGTGGGAGGTGGAGAATCGGCGCTTCCGACTTCAACCGTGGAGCCAAAGTCTGTCCTGGCGAAAACGATATTGGGCGGTAACCGACGTCGGGATCTCTCGGAGGACGCGGCCAAAAATCCACTAGGCGGCCTGGGACAAAAAGACGGCCTCAATGACACCGCGACTCAATGGGCTTTAGACCAACTAGAGCCAGAACTAAGAGAGCGGCTTTCTAATTTCCGGGGGAATATCCTTAACGAGGAGCTACAATTAAAGGACGCCATTAAAGAACTAAGGGATTTAAAGACGCGCGCCAATAACGCCAACCCCAAAAACTATAATCTAATAAACGCCACCCGTCTATTGGAAAAAAATCTACTGCACTTCGCGCCGCTCCAATTGGCCGCCCAACTCGGTAATAATCCCAATTTAACCCCTCTACTACTTGACGCGGACGTTCTGTTATCCACCTTAAGCCAAGATTCCAGGCGTTTAACTAGCGGCCAACTAAACTCTTACCATCAATCTTTGCGAAGAATCTTGGATAAACTCATAAAAGCCCAACAATCTAACCCAAATGAAATCGGTTTTATCCGCCAAATTTTGGAACAAAAGCTAACCGATCTTGAGGAAAATATCAAAGCGCGCCAAAGGTTAATCGCTTTACAAGCCAATTGCGCGGTCGCCGAAAGTATCGGGGACGCGGTCGCCTTTTTGGATTTTGTTCCTTTAGACAAAGATCAATGCCTGCGAACTTTAACCTCCATTTTGGACAACCTGGCGGCTCAAAATATTGACGTTACGGAGACAAGAGCCAAACTCAACACATTAGGCGAAAAGGTTCCCGACCGCTTGGGGGCGACTGGCCCCAACTCGTTGGATCAGGGGGTTTCCGAATTATTGGTTTTGATCGCGAAAAAAGTCATCGACTCAAGCGTCCTTAACCCCGCCCAAATAGCGACCCAAATGGCGGACTTACAAAATCAAATTTTAGCCCGTGGCGACAGCGGTCAGGCGTCGGTTTATCAAGACGTTGGGAAAAGCATCCCTCTCCAAGAAAAATTCGCCCAGGATTTAGAGACAATATTATCCAGAGCGGCCCTTAACCAACTCGCCGAAGCGATGACGACCATCAAGTCAGAACCCATCGACGAGGCCGCTGTGAGCCAGGCCATCGCCGATTTCACGGTTTTGGCGGACTACTCTGGTCTGGATCCCGAGGCCAAGAACATGGCTTTGGAATTTTTGCGCCTAGGCCAGGAACTGGCCAGACTTAATAATAGCTCTCAAAATCTCGACGAGCGGAACAACCAACTGGCGGAACTACAAACGCGGGTGGCTAATTTAAAATCCACTATGGCCGGCTGGCCCGATGACCGCTCGCCTATCCAGACCGTTCGCGCCCAAACCCTAGCCCAAACTGAGGTCGCGCTCGCGCGGGCTCGGTCGCGAATCCAGGACAGAGCCGAACAACTCCTCACCCCATACGCTAATCTTGAGAGCGAGGTAGGCGATCTAACCAAATTATCCGAAAAAGAACCAAAAGCGTTAGAAAATTTGATTAATAAACTGGCGGCCGCGGCGAGCGAGGCCAAACCGGCGCGACTAGGCGCGACGGAAATCGGCCGTCTTAATCATCGTTTGATGGCTCTCCTCGCCGCGGTGGAAAACGAGCTTTTAGCCAAAAGCTTAAATCTGGTGGGGGTGGTCAAGGGCGAGGCCTTCACGACCCAGGAAATTTACGTCAAAATAAATAACTTACCCATTGGCGACGCCGACAAAAAGCGTCTCTTATCGTTGGTTGACCAATTTTCTCACCAAAAAAAGGCGGCTTTAACCAAAAATCTAAATGTTGTCGTGGAAAAATTTGACCAAGAACTAAACGCTAAGCCTCCAAAGCCCTGGACTAAAGAGGCCGTGGCTAGATCCGCCGCGCGCGTTAACCAACAGTTGAGCCATTTGGAAAGTCTGGCTCGTTACCAACTTCGGGGCCAGGATTTAACCAACGCTTTGGCCGACCTGGAGGCGACGCGAATCAACGTCAACCAGAGGATCGCGGATTTAGCCATCCAAGCGGACGAGCGACTAAACGGCCTCGTCCAGGGGGACGAAAGCAGGCGACTGGCCCTCAAACAACTTTTCTTGGCGAGCGAAAACAATGTCGCCATTTGGGAAAGACTGGCGAGCCAGCCGAGTTCAGGGTCATTACTCACGGACATCGCCGCGCTCCGAAAGGCGAGCCCGGGAAGCGAAGACGAAAAAACGCTCGCCAAAAAGGTTTTAAGTCAACTCTATGACCTCGTTATCAACCAACCCGAACTCCAGGAGGTTACCCTTCAGATGGCCAAGGCCATCCTCGGTCAGGCTCTGACGTCCGAGGCCATCGAGGCTAACCACGAAGCCTTGGTGACCAATTACAATCTCTTCCACCTTATGTCCAGTTCCAAGGCTGGGGCGGAAATTTTGTCGCACAGCGAGGTCAGTGGCCCTAAACAGTTAGATCATCAGAAGCGACATACATTACTCTTTGCTTTAAGCCCAGCGGATTTTTCTCAAACTAATTTTAACGTTCTTTTGGCCAAATCCTTGTGGAACGAATTCCGAATCGTTCCACATCTGGATGACTCAGGCGTTGAAATCAAAGATCCAGACGCTCTCATGGCTTTGTTCATCGCCAGTTATCCAGCCTTGAAAGCCATTCCCCTAGATCAAGCGCGCGTTTATTTAAACCTCGATTATCATCAAATCGCCGATTTAGACGAAACCGCGTCTTGGATTCAACGCGCCTCTTCTGAATTTTTCGTTGACCAGGAAATGGAAAAAATGGTGGACACTTTTCTGGCCTCCGATCCCCAATACGCCGCCCGACGAGCCCGCGACGTCGTCCTGCGAAAAGTGGCTAATTCCGTCGGCGTCACCTACGACCCCACTAAACCAGCCGTAGAACAAATCCAAAATTTAACGGGCGCCATCACTGAGCGAGCCAACGCTTTAGGCGAGGCTAACCGCCAAAGCTTTCGCGGAAGGCTGGGAAGCCTTTGGGGCGCGGAGGGAGGTTACGCGGCTCAGACCAGGGGAGCGACCGAGCTGTACGCCCAAAATCTGCCCACTTATCAAAAATTGAGTCAACAACGGGCCAGAGCGCTAAAAAGCGAACGTGATTTGACCGCCGATCTGGCTCAAAGGGCTACGATATCGAACCAGGATTTGGCCGAGCTTGGACAGCTTACCTTTGATAAATCAACCGCGCCCACGGAGACTGAAATTAAAGCCTTATCCCATCCCACCCTCTTTCTCCATTACCAAGGAGCCTACCTACCACCAGAAGGGGTTATCCCCTCCAAGGTCTCAGGGGAAATAATGGCTTTGCGCCTAGCGGCTTTCAACGAAGTATTGGCTGGTCGCGTCAAAGTTCCAGGGGCGCCGGGTCAGCCCCCCAGAGACATGAACGCCAAAGAGATGGTCATGGCTTTAAAGGGAGTCTCCATTCCCAAACATTTTAGTCTCCACGAAATGAAGTCCCATTTCAAGGACTTAAGCGGCGTCGTCTCGGATCATCAGGGAGAGAAATTACTCGATTTAATGAGAAAGATAAAACGTTTAGATCCGAAAGCGCCCGACTTCGCGTCACAATTTGAGCCCCTAAAAAAAGAATTTGAACAAATGGCGTTAGATTACCAGCTCGCCGAAAAAGCTGACCTCATTTTAGCCTTCGGCTCCACCACGGAAGCTAACCAAAACCATTCCCAGGAATTCGACCCCATTGAGCCTCTCCCCATCAACGCCAGGCGGGAGCGAACCAAGGGGGCCATAGCCACCAGTCTCGCCAAAATGTGGGGTGGCCAGGCTAAGTTCGCGGCTAGAAAGGACAATCCGTTAACTAATCAACTCTATCAACATCTCTTAAACGCCAAAACCAACGTTCGGGGCGAAGTCGAGGATCTGCGGACGGCCAGGGATACCCACATCGCCGACCAACGGAGCGATCTGGCCAGCCAAAGGGCGATGTTGGAACGGGTGGAAGAAAAATACAGTCAAGATGTCCAACAATTTTTAGACGATTTAACGACCGTGGCTGTTTTCTCGGCCTTTGACGCACTGGGGTTGAAAGATTTTAATGACGCGGCTAACCAGATATCCAGCGCCGCTAACCCACTCGAGACCCCTTTATACCAAAAATCCTTGGACATTTTGACCCGCGGGGCTGGATTAACCGACGCCCAAGCTCATCATATTTTACAATTACGCTTGGTAAACCCAATTTTAAGCTCCCAAGATGGCGGGGCCGAAGTATTTGAGGGACTTTACAACCGAGCCAGCCCCTCCAAAGCCAACCGCCAACAGTTACTAGAGATGTCCCCCGAGGCTAGACAAGCTCGCCTCGCCCTAGAAACTCGACAAAGAAACGAAGCTGTCCTTGATCAACTCTCGCCCGGGGAAGCCATCGACTTCAGTTCCGGCGTCACCAAAAAAGTAGGCGGTAGTTTACGCGTTGGGACGCGCGCGGTCACTGGCGTGGCGGGTCTAGTTAGCGCGAATGGACTAGCCATTTCCCATAACGCCGATGGATCCTTGGCGGTGACCATGACCAATGGGACAGACTTCCGACTTGGACTTGGGTATAGAGCGGACGCGCTATGGGGTAACATCAGCTTAAGAGGCGACTTTGACCACGCCAAAGCTAAAGGCCTAACTTTTACCTTTGAAAACCGAGAAAATTGCTTATTATTTTTGGATAGCTTAATGAATGGAAACTATTCCAATGAACTGGTGGAACGGACGGCCAAAAACATCCAAGTCATCATGGAAAACGAGACGACCGGAGCCCTCCACGGCGAGTTAGTTTCCGATAACAGCGCGTTTTTTAACCCATATTACTCGGCCAGCGGTTGTAAATTTTACCCTGGCTCCGTGGAGTTCGTGGTTTCCGGGGACTTAGCGCTCGCTAGGCGGGAAGAAACCGAACGCGACGCCCAGGCGGAAACCGTCACCACCACTTGGACAGGCTCCATTGGATTGGGGGCGAGCGCCTCCGCTAGTCTGGCCGAAACGCCGCAAATTTTTTCCGTTGATGAAGAAGAAGGACGAATTCCCCACGCGGCTCTTCAACTGGCGGGCCAAATCGGGGAAGCGGCTCGAGAGACCAGAGAAGTGACGGAAGCCAACGCCAAACTGGGCCAGGGTGGCGCTGGACTGACCACTGACGGATCCGTCCGCCAGGTCTATGGAATGGATTACGCCGCCGTGACGGAAAGTGACCGTGGCCATGACTTTAACCAAGAAACCTTAAAACACAGTTGGATCAAATCCTTTAACGTTTCTTTAGCCGCCACGTCCACGACCACCGTGGAGCGCTCTCGCCTGGACGGCCGACTCACCGGGGCCGCCCAAGGGCTCAAAGTAAATTTCACCGGCGACAGATCCGTGGCTAACCTTCGTCAATATTTAACCCACAACCTCAGATTGGACGCGGCCAAAGTTGACCAAATCGTCGCTTACGTCGACCAACAGATTAAATCTGGGGCCACGCGCCAAGATTTCACCATCCAGGCGCGCTACTCCTTAACCGCTGAGGCGAAGTTAGCCATCAACGCCCCCAACCTCAGCCCAGAAGAACGGGCCGTGACTAGCGAAAGGATCATCAAGGATTCCGCCAATTATGAGTTGTCTCAATTGCGGTTCACGGGAGAACGTGGCGCCTTAGCCATTAATTCGGTCAACAGATTAGTCTACCGCCGGGATCAAACGGCGATCAGCCACGTTGAGATCGACCTGATGACCGCCTAAGTCGCCGCTCGCCTGAAATAATTTTTGATCTTGATATTATATACTGTAAATTTATAAATTATATTATAACTTTTTTTTGATCAATCTTAACTATTTTTAGAATTTTTTTTTGGAATTATTTTGACGGAATTTGTTTTGATAGATTATTTATTGACGAATAAATTTTGTCGGGCATTTTTTGACGAATATAATTTTGATAAACTCTTTTTTATCTGGTATTATTTTATCCGATAGAATTTTTTAAGGATTCACCCTAGCCTGGCCAGTTGTCACGGGGAAAATTATTACAAGTATAATTATTATAATAATAGTTGTTACAAGGATAGTTGTTCTGGTCGCGAATTTTACTGGGTTAGGTTATGACCGTGGTCTCTTTTTTAATCGGGCAAAAGGCCGCGTCCAAAATTTAGATTTGGGTCGCGCTTTTTGAGCGTTGAACAGACTCATCGCGTCAGACAATCAACCATTGTTGGAGGTTTTTAAAGTGGCGATAAATGAAATAAACCTCTCCACCCAATCCCAATTCAACCAATTGGCTGAACAACAGCCACAGATGGCTCAAACTGGGACGCTGGGCGGTTATTTAATGACCGTCGAAGTCTCCTCCAGCGGCGAATTGTTGGCCGACGCCGCCGAAGAACTCACTTTTGGGGTTGACAACACCGATGAGCTAGATTTAAAGGAGCGCAAGGAAAAAGTAGTCCATGACGGCTCGCTCATAAAACAGGTCAAGATGTACCAGGAGTTGATGAGCCAAATCAAAAAAGCCGAACAACAAGACTTGATGGCTTTATTGGCCTCGAAAATGTCGGCCGCCCGAGACACCACCACCCTTTTGGAGATGGTCAAAAAATTTTTTCCCGATCCTACCGACGCTTACGTGGCCCTTTCGGAAATCGTCGAAAACCTGGCCGAAGGCGAGTCTATAAAAAAAATTGTCGAAAAATCCTTGGATGAGCTTCTTGAGGCCGAAGGGCCCCAAGTCCGGGCCGGTTTGGCCGGGGCCTTGGTGGGCCAACATTTCTCTGACCTTGGTGGCGTCACTGACCTCCGCGACGACTACCGCAGTATCCTGTTTGACTTTTCCGATCCAATCGACATGCTTTGCTTCGTTAATGGGGAATTTGGCGAGGACGCTTTTGATCGAGGCATTGATTTCCTGTTCAAGGCCTTGTCCCATGATTTAGCGGCCAGCGAACCGAGCCTAAGTCGAGAAAGCCTCCAAGCGGTGAGCTCTCAGTTGGGACACGCTAGAATTTTAAATGGAGCCTACGCCCTTGGTCAGAATTTGGTTAAACGTTGGAACACGGTTCATGGCCAAACCAATTCGCCTTTAGTAGCCATGGATTTTCTTAAATTTGTCGCTAAGGCGAAAAAGGAAATCTTCGTCACTTCGGAAATCGCCGATCCATTAGTTACTTTAGCCTCGCCGCCGGATATAGAAAAAGAAGTCCTTTTCCGTCAAGATCTTTACAACACGTCCCGCAATTGCCTACCTCAGGCTTTTGGGGATCTAGACGTTAGAAACCGCTACCTTGATTCCTTGCGGGAAGGTTTGGATAAAGCCATCGCCCAGGAGGATGAGTTTCTCGCGTCTTTGGAGA
Source organism: Deltaproteobacteria bacterium (assembly GCA_031269825.1). GTDB lineage: Bacteria > Desulfobacterota > Desulfarculia > Adiutricales > Adiutricaceae > JAIROO01. The sequence goes on along the minus strand of JAISYP010000090.1, from coordinate 8,516 downwards.
ATAACCAGTGACCACAGTCGCCAATGTATTCCACGAGTTGGGAAGCCGTTTGGGCATGGGACCATTGTTGTTTCGGGATCCTGGGCCTCTAACCTTAGAAGTTGATAACCTTGGGACATTATCTTTTGAGACCAGCTCTTCATCGAACAGTCTTTTAGTCAGTTTAGCCATCTTTATAACGCCATATGACCGCGTCACCCTTTTGGAGGCCCTCAAATTGGCCTCCTTGGAAAACGCTGGCCAGCAGGGGCTAAGGGTGGCCTTCCACCGCGACCAAATTCTGTTGATGTTCAAAACGCCAGCCCTCTCTATTGGGGCGCCCCAACTGGAAAACCTGATCTCGCGTCTATTTCGGTTAGGGGAAACTTTGAAAAAAATTCAAGCTCAATAAACCTGTTCACTAGGTTTTTTTAATCATTTTTTTGCCGTTTAACAAATTTTAAGAGTTGATTATGGCCATAACGATTAAAAACGAACTTCTCAACCTAAACGTTGGCTTCCAAGATATTTTGCCTCCCCCGGACAAAGACTATCATTTGCCCACCGCCCGACCCTTGGCCACCAACGTCATCGCGGAATCAAGCCTAGCCAGCTTATTCCAATTGGTCTCCTCGGATTGGCTCATTGATCGAGCGCTCTCTCCAGAGCTTTCTAACCCAGATCTGCTTAGGCCAGAAATCTTTCGGGATAACCTGAAAGGGGCTTTCCAAGAGCTGGCTAACAGCCGTAACCCTGACGTTCGTCGATTTGTCAATAACGATCTAGAGCCACTGATGGCCAACAACGAAATTCTTTCTATTTATTGTGGCCTTTTGGTCAGCGGTTAATAATTTCCCCCTAATAAAGTCACTACCATGATAAATGACGATCAAATCTTAACCCTCAGAGTTCTTGGCCATATGTACATCCGCTTAGGCCTTAAGGACAAAGCGGACAGACTCATCCGGGCCTTGTTAACCATCAAGCCTAATGAGCCTGGACTATTGGGAGCCTCCGCGGCTTTGGCCCTGGATCACGACAAACCCCAGGAAGCCCTAGAAAAGTTGACCCGACTTTTCGCCAACTCCCTAACCCCGGATCCGACTTTCATCTTGATTAAAGCCCAAGCCCTGTGGCGTTTAGGCCGAGTGGCGGAGGCTCTAGAGGCCAAAGATCAATATTTGGCCACTCTGGGCGCCGTTAGAGTCGACCAATGACTATTATGGCCAAAGGCCGCCAGGTGGTCACAGCCATCACCGCCAACAATGACTTAACCTTGGTGGGTTTGATGGTGGCGGTCATCGCCATGATGATCATGCCTTTACCCACTTTTTTAGTGGATCTTCTCATTGGCGCTAATTTGTCCTTAAGTTTCATCATGCTCATGATGGCCATGTACGTGGGCTCGGCGTTGGAATTTTCCTCTTTCCCGTCCATGCTTTTGTTCACGACCCTCTTCCGGCTAGGTTTAAATATAACCACCACGCGCCTGATCCTACTCCAAGCCGACGCGGGGGAAATCATTTACACTTTTGGGGAATTCGCCGTAGGCGGCAATTTCATCGTTGGGGCCGTGGTTTTCATTATCATAACGATTGTCCAATTTTTAGTCATCGCCAAGGGGGCTGAACGCGTCTCCGAAGTGGGAGCCCGCTTCACCTTGGACGCCATGCCGGGCAAACAGATGAGTATAGACGCCGATTTACGAGCCGGGGTCATCACCATGGAAGAGGCGCAAGGTCGCCGCGAAGTGGTTAGCCGAGAAAGCCAGATGTACGGGGCCATGGACGGAGCCATGAAGTTCGTCAAAGGCGATAGCGTGGCGGGCCTGATTGTGGCCGCGGTCAACATCGTGGCGGGTAGTTTAATCGGTATCACCCAAAACGGATTAACCGCCAGCGAGTCACTACAACTTTACGGCATTCTGACCATTGGCGATGGCCTGGTCTCCCAAATCCCTTCGCTATTGGTGGCCATCAGTGCTGGCATTTTGGTGACGCGCTCTGGTAGCCAATCCAAGCCAGTGACGCCAACCATCAAAATTGAAACCTCCAACGTGGGCTCCCAAATTGGGGCCCAAATCTTCTCGCAACCAAAAGCCTTAGCCGTGTCTGGGGGATTGGTATTTTTAATGGCTCTGGTGCCGGGGTTTCCTAAACCGCAGTTATTCACCTTGGCTTTACTTTTGGCAGGCGTGGCCAAAGCTCTCAAAACCATCGCCCAAAGCCCGCCGGAAGCCGATCCCAGGATGGATTTAAGCCAAACCTTAAGATCGGCCGCGGACGCCAAATCCACCAAAAGAACGGCCATGTCCGGTTCCAGCAAAGATGAATTCGCGCCCGTGGTGCCTATCATCTTGGATCTGTCCACCAAACTGGGCGATAGCCTTAGTTATGAAAAGTTTAACGAGGAGCTAGCGAACTTAAGGCGGGCCTTATATTTTGATCTAGGCGTGCCCTTTCCTGGGATTAATTTAAGGCCCAACCCCAATTTGGATGGCTACTGTTACGATCTGGTTATCAACGAGATCCCCATGGCTAGAGGGGTTTTAGAGCCAGATTCGTATATCGTCCGGGAAGAGTTAGAAAACCTAAAAATATTAAACATTGAGGCCAAAAAAGGAACCGACTTCATTCCTGGGTTACCAGCCATCTGGGTCAAAAAGGAAGATCTAACGACCCTCGCCAAGGCTAACTATAATTATTTTGACCACGCCAAGCTAATTTCTTATCACCTGTCCTTGGTTCTAGCCCGACACAGCTCTCTTTTTCTGGGCCTTCAGGAGACCAAGTATCTGGTGGACAAGATGGAGGAAAGAGCCCCGGATCTGGTTCGCGAGTTGACCAGACTCCTGCCAGTGCAGCGTTTGGCCGAAATTTTCCAACGCCTGATCCAGGAACTCGTTTCCATCCGAGATTTACGCTCCATTATGGAGGCCTTAATAGAGTGGGCGCCTAAAGAAAAAGACGTCATCGCCTTGGTGGAACATATTCGAGGCTCGTTGAAACGTCAAATAAGTTACAGCTACTCTAGTGGACTCAACCTATTGCCAGTCATCCTTTTAGATCCACCGGTCGAGGAAATGATCCGTAAAGCCATCCGGCAAACCTCAGCCGGAGCCTTTTTGGCCCTAGATCCAGAAAATTCCAAAAACTTCACGGCCGCGGTCAGTAATTTGTTTAAAAAATATCGGGGACAGAAATCCCACCCGGTCATGCTGGCCTCCATGGATATCCGCCGGTACGCCCGGCGACTGATTGAGGCGGAATGTTACGAGTTACCCGTGGTCTCTTACCAAGAACTCACGTCCGAGATTACCATCCAACCGGTGGACAGGGTCAAGATGTGACCAAGATAACCTCGCGGCGCCCTAAGCTAGTGGCCAAGCCACCGGCCAAGCTAACGACGCCAGTCCGAAAGACTGGCTAGTCAAGCGGCCAAGGCGACCAAGAATTGTCAATATATAACATTACGTTTACAAATGACCCTATTAACAATTTTGTCAAATAATAAACTTTATTACTATAAAAAAATTTAAACTTTGTCTTGACTTTAAGATCTTTACTAAGATATAATCTGTTTAAGGTTTTTTTTGAAGGTCATTTTTTACTCTTTTCTTAATAAAATCAAAGCTTTGACCACGAGGCCAGAGACCAGGCTAATAATCACAGGTTCCATTTCGCTGACGCCAGAGCCATTTATTGGCGCCTAGCCCCAGACCTGTGAAAAAAACTAGGAAAACCCCTTCTAAGGAAGAAAAATGGATCCAGTCTCCCTCAACTACGCTTCTAAAGCCATGTACCTGGTTCTAATCTTGTCCTTGCCCCCGATAATGGTGGCCTCCGTCGTAGGGGTGGGGTTAAGCCTTTTCCAGGCCATAACTCAATTACAGGAGCAAACCTTAAGCTTTGGGGTCAAGTTGATTGTCGTTTCCATCACCATGTTCATCTGCGCCCCCTGGATCACCTCGGAACTATTGAATTTCGCGCAAGATATTTTCGGGAACGCGCATTTGTTTTAGGAAATCGTTAAAACTTAGGATTGGGATCTGATTAGGGAGATAAATTTTTTTCAAACCGGACATAAATTAAAAGTTAAATAAAAGGTCAAACCATGGAACTGGCTATTCTCGGGCAAGAAAACGGCGCTTTTCAATTAGCGGCGGTGGGTTTAGTGAACCTAGCGCGGTTAACCGCCGTGGTTTCTTTCTGCCCCTTTTTGGCCGGCAATGTAGTCAATATCCAAATGAAGGGTTCCATGATCATGGCCTTATTCTTAATTTTAATCCCCACCGCCTTGCGCCAGGCTCCCAGTTCCTTGGGAATTGAGCCAGTGGATTGGCTGAAATACGTTTTTTTGGCCGCCAAAGAAGGTCTTATAGGCTACTTTATCAGTTTTGTGGCCAGCGTGATTTTCTGGATCGCCCAAAGCGCGGGCTTTTTGATAGACAACCAACGGGGCGCTTCCATGGCCGCGGGAACGGATCCACTCTCTGGCGAAGAAACCTCGCCATTTGGCTCCTTTTTGTTTCAGGGTTTTACGTTATCGTTTTTTCTGACTGGCGGGATCTTAGTATTTTTAGACTTTTTGTATGAATCTTATTTATTTTGGCCTCCTTTCACGTTTTTCCCTGTTCTAACTGGAGATGTCGCGCCAATTTTTTTTATTAAAACGGTGGAATGGCTATCGCTACAGACTTTCCTGTTAGCCGGGCCGTTAGTGGCCGCGTGTTTATTAACCGACGTTTCCTTGGGTCTGATCAATCGCTTCGCCTCGCAATTGAACGTTTATATTTTGGCCATGCCCATCAAAAGCGGGATAGCCAGCATTATCATGATTTCTTATTACGCGTTCTTGATTAATTTCAGCCCATCCATTTTTAACTTAATGTATAAGCGGATGGCGGCGTTAAGGTTAGCGTTGACCCCATGAGTGGCGAAAAAACCGAACAACCATCCGCCAAAAGGCTACGCGAAGCCCGGGAAAAGGGGCAAGTGGCCAAGAGTCAGGAAATCCCGGCCGCGGCCGTGGTTATGTCCTTGGCCTTATATTTTATGGTCAGAGGTGGCGACATCTTAGTGGTTCTCGAAAACGGGGCCACGGTCATTTGTCAACTGGCTTTCCAACCATTTGAAACCGCCTTTGGGCAGTCCATAAAGGTGATGGGTTATGTTTTTTTAAATATAATCGGCCCCTTGGTTCCTTTGGTCATCGTGGCCTCGGGAGTTAGTAACCTTCTCCAAGTGGGAATTCTGATTTCTCTTGAGGCGGCCAAACCAAAACTAGAAAACTTGTCGCCAGCTAAATGGTTTAAAAAGACTTTCAGCAAAAACAATCTCATAGAGCTTCTTAAAAACCTGATCAAGGTCGGAGCCATATCAGCGGTTGTTTATAAAATATTAAGCGAGCATTGGTATAACCTTTTCAAGATACCTTACAGCGACGCCGATGGCCTCGGCAAAATTATGGGAGCGACCGTCCTAGACCTAACGCTTTCCGCGGCCGTGGTTTTTTCGGTCTTAGCGGCGGCGGACTTCATCTATCAAAAATTTAAGTACACCAAAGACAATATGATGACCAAAGACGAAGTTAAAAGGGAGTACAAGGAGATGGAAGGCGATCCCATCATCAAAGGTCGACGTCGACAACTTCACCAAGAAATGGCCACTCAGGGAGCCATGGATGGAGTTAGAAAATCCAAAGTATTGGTGACCAACCCCACCCATTACGCGATAGCCATCGACTATGAGCGAGACAAAATGGCTCTGCCAATCATAATGGCCAAAGGCGAGGGAGAATTGGCCAAAAGAATGATCGAGGTAGCCAAAATGGAGAAAATACCCATACTCCAAAACGCCCCCTTGGCCCGTGATCTTTTTGACCTGGGATCGGAGAATAATTATATTCCAAGGGATCTTATCGTCCCAGTGGCGGAGGTTATCAATTGGCTAAACAGCTTGTCAAAATGAGAATCTTCGGTTAAAATTAACATGAAAATCGGTCACGAAAACGGAACAGTAAATTAGGTCAATAACGAGCGACCACGGACGGTGGGGTCACTGATGAACTTTGGGATGCGACGAAAACTAGACGCTTTGGTTATCATAACAGTTATTTTGGCTTTAGGGCCTTACTCTATCTATTCTATTTTGTTTTTTTCCAAAACCACCATTGAGAACGCTAAGGAAGAAATAAGATTACACGGATCCCTGGCCATCAACGAAGTCATCAACGCCTATTCAAATTTAGTTGAACACCAGGTTTACGAGATCAACAAACAAAAGAAATTTGTGAGGAACTTGACCAGACAAGCGTCAAAGTTGTTAGATGATCTTGGGAGTTTGGGAAATGAGGGAGAACGAATTTATCTTGAGATCATCAATTCACTAAAAGCTCAGGACGTGCATTTGACCAAGATCAACAGTCAAGGACAAACAATAAAACCATTCACGCAATTTTTCAATATTGAAGGCTGGACAAATATCAAGGATATTACTGGGATTTCGCTGGTGGATCGAATGAATTTGGGAACAGTTTCGAAAAACGGAGAATTCGTAGTCATCAATTTTGATGGCGGGGAAGACACTAATAATGATAATAAGGCGGACATTTATTTAGCCTTATTGTTGCCATGTCATAAAGAAAAAGAATATTTATTATCAATGATCAACATTGAAGACATAAAAGATCAAACCGAAATGAGCGAGGAAGTAATTATCAAAAAACTAGCCCAACAACTGGACGAGTTTAATTATGACACACGAATGGCCGTCACTTTGTATTCTAAGGAAGAAGGAGTATTACTGTCGCGGGGTATGACTCTCAACCAAAAAATTATTCCCCAATATCTATTTGACGAAGCCGCGAAAAAGAACTACGCTGAAACCATTGTCGATCTGCCGGGTTTAGGCGAGTCAATAGTTAGGATCGATAGCTTCAACTCGCTTAAATGGTATATAACGCTCGTCGCTCAGGAAAAAATATTAAAAGCTCCGGTTAAACAAATGGTAAGCAAACTTATAATTCTAACTTTCGTCGGAGCTCTGATCTCAATATTAATGTCTACCGTTTTCGCCCATGGGCTAACCCGGCCAATCACCAAACTAGTTCAACGGGTCACTGAAGTCGCTAAATTGGATCTGGCCACCGTCAACCCAGAATACATTTTCAAGGAATCCAACATAAAAGAGCGTAAAGACGAGATTGGCCGGCTTTCCAAGGCTTTCCGGCTAATGACCATGACCATCGTCAATAATATTAAGCAACTATTAGCGGCGACTCGGTTAACCGAGCGCTTGGATGGCGAATTGGCCGCGGCCCACTCCATCCAACAAGGAATGTTACCGCCCTCTGGCACCACGGTTATTCTTTTGGGCGTAGGCGTCTCTAGTCTAATTATCCCAGCCAAGGAAGTGGGTGGCGATCTTTTCGATTATTTTAAAACGCCTGATGGTCAAGTGGCCATGGTAATTGGCGATGTTTCCGGAAAAGGCGTCCCAGCGGCTCTCTTTATGAGCATGACCATGACTATGGTGCGGAGCGCCACTGAGCACGACCTCCAATCCCCAGGTCAAGCCATGACCAAGGTTAACGCTTATTTATGTAAAAATAACCCAGATTCTATGTTTGTGACTTTATTTATAGGCTTTTATGATCCAGCCACAAAAATTTTAACCTACGCCAACGGAGGCCATTGCCAACCCGAGGTCACGGTTAACCAAAAGGTCAGGCGCTTAACCGGATTGAGTGGTCCCATGGTTGGAGCGATTGAAGGTTGTGTGTACCAATCTTTTTCTGAGCCAATGGAGCCAGGCGAGTTTCTTTTCTTGTACACAGATGGGGTGACTGAGGCTCAAAATGAGCTTGGTCAATTTTTTGGGATAGATTGTCTGGAAAATGTCTTAGGAAGTCAAGATTTTACCAATTCCCTTATGTTAAACCAAGCCGTCCACCAAGCGGTTAAAACATTTTGTGGCCAAGCCCCAGCTTATGATGACTTAGCTCAGCTGACTTTGGGACCATTTTGAGACTTTAATCTATTTGTCTTTTGGAACTGTTTATTTGAATCGATTTTGAGACTTAATTTTTTACTTTTAAGTTCCTATTCCTTATTTTTGTCGCGCCAAGCCGTCCACTAGACAATCAACGAATTTTGTCGACAAACATAAACTTATAATGACTTGGCCCAGCCGCCCCTAAGTCATGGAGACACTTGATCAAATACGCGCTAGACATGACCAATTTAAGACTGGAATTTCTTTGACTTTTGGATCTCGCTAGTTGATTCGTTCCTAAGACATTAATTTTTTAGCGATTTTTTCGCGTTTACTCACTTTATCCTATCCGCCAATATTGGCGTTATGAGGCTCAAAACATGGCAGTATCACCGACTGGAACTACTAATCCTGTCAATATCCTTGACCTAACGTTAACTGGGACAAGCGTGCAAATGAAGTTCGCCCAACTGCAAATGACGTTAGCCCAGGCCAACAAGGAAAAGGCCTTGGAATACATGGATCAAATCACCGCGTCACAGC
>JAISYP010000083.1 GCA_031269825.1 Deltaproteobacteria bacterium | reverse complement strand
CCCCGGCCACGTACTTCTTTTCCACTTGGATTTTGGTGGTCTCGTCAGGGTGATGATGGATCCAAGCGGCGGCTTTCTGCATGGCCCGGGTGAATTTAGCGGCCGTCTCGGGATCTTTGTCGGCCAGGGTCGCCGAGACGTAGGAGACGCAGCAGTATTGGTCGGCGAAGGAGTCTTTGCCCGAGTCGAGGATGATGGTTAGGTTGTGTTCCTTAGCGGCTATGGAGGCCTCGGGATCGTTAGTCGCGATGGCGTCAATGGCTCCCTTATTGAGGGCTAAGGGTAGCTCGGCGGAGGAGAGGACAATAAATTCCACTTCCGAGTCTTTATCCCCGACCTTGACCCCGACTTTGGATAGAGCCTGGCGGGCGAACAAAATAGGGCTAGAGATTAGGCTAGAGACGCCGATCTTTTTGCCTTTGAGATCGGCCAGTTTTTTAATGTTGGAATTGGGTTTGATCAAGATCTTATCGCAACCGGTGTGGAGGCCGGAGGTGATTTTTATGGCTAAACCATCGGAAATCGGTTGAACCAAAGTGGCTAAAGGGGCAAAACTGGCGTCAATCTTGTCTGAGGCGATGGCCTCAAAATTGGCGTCCGGGGCTAGGCGGATCAGCTCCGCGTCTAGGCCCTCTTCCTTAAAAAAACCTTTTTCCCAGGCGATGTGGCTGGGGGCTTCACAGAGGTAGCCATTGACGCCGAGCCGGATTTTTTTTTGATTCTGGGCGTTGGTGGTCGGGGCTAGGATCAAGGCCAAAAAGGCCAGGATAAAAATGGATAAGACAGAGGTTTTAGTCATGAAATTTCACCTTTACAAAATAAACATGGGCGTGGGTTGATCGGACGTCAAACGCGCTAAACGCTCCTAGGCGGGGCTTGGTCGCTAAGCGACCAAGCCTCGCCGTCAAAGATGATCGGCCGGCTCTTCCGCCTGGCCGGCGAAATCGAGGATCTCTCAGATCTGGCTCCTCGGCTTAAAAAATCTGGGTTGTCGCGGGCTCGCGGTCGGGGGCGGGGGATGTTTAAAATGGTCTCCACTTGGCCTTGGCCTGGGGTAGTGACCTCCACTCGATCATCTATAGATAGATGGCCTCATCCACGCCATGGGCGACCATCACCATGGTGATCTGGTTTTTGGCGGCCTCAATCGTTAAATCCACGTTGACTAAAGCCAACGCCTCGGAGCCATCGGGATGGGGATAGGTTTTGGCGACGGATTTAATGTCAATGACCCCGCGCGTCTCCACCCGTTCGGCTAAAATGGCCGTTACCATTTGATCAGGCCTTTCCGCCAGACCAAAACTCGAGCCCTAATCTTAAAATCTTAAAAAGAGCGTAATCAAGGAATAGCGCGGAAATGGCGCTGACAATTAGACCCGCGTAAACATTGGCGTAGGAGAGCGTCTCCTTGGCCAGTTGATGTCTCAAACCAAGGCCATTTTTCACGCCCACCATCTCGGCTCTCAGTAAGGTTAAACCGCTTTTCCGAGGGTGGGCTAAAAAAGCGCTATATTTTTTAACAATCAAAAAAATTATAAAATTTTTGGTTTAGTTATAAATTAACATTCTTATAGTCTAAAATGGGTATCAAGAATAAATACATAATTAATATCGCGATAACAACTTGTAATAATAAAAAAATTTTATAAATTAGAATATTATACAAAGTATTAATACTTAAATTTGAATAATGATTAGTAAAAGGTTCTGATTAGTAAAATAAAAAAATAATTTAATAATTTTAGATATATTATAAAAATTAAATATATTTATTGATTAAAATAAGATTAAAAAATTTAATTCGCCTAACAAAAAAAAGCTTGATGATTTTATATTATAACCATAAACAAATTTAATATATATATTAAATTATTAATCTTATATTGGTTATATTTTTTTTCAAATAAAATCTTCTGATTTTTTGGCCAGCAATAAATTTCTATTGACCTCATACCGTTTTACTTTTCAAATTGTACAAAAATTTTCCCCCAGTGTCAAGTTTTCATTCCTCAGCGTCGGGGTCAAACAAAAATATCTTTCGTTCGGGTTTTGAATTTAACTATGAATAAAGACATTATTTTAATTAATTATAGTATAAAATATTTATATATGTATATATAGTAAGATAATAAAAAACGTAAAAATTATTTTAAATGTTTTATAACAATTAAAACGTCATTTTAATATTTAAATATATTTAAAAATCGTAATATAAAATATAGTTAGTAACATAATAATTATATACTGTTATAAAAAATTTCTTATATATTATATTTATCATATGATTGTTGTTAAAAGACAAGTAAAGAAAATTTTAAGCGACTTTGATTAGATATTCATGTTTATTATTATTAAATTTATAAGATTTTTCGGTCGTTTTTATTCGTCTAAATTAATTTTTTATAGTTGTAGTAATGTTAAATTTTTTATATAATAATATTAGTAATTATTTAAATATTATTCATTATAAAACATCAATATTTATTTTTTTAGTCGTTAAATAAAAATTAAGGATTTTAAAAATGATGTTTTAGACATATTTTCTATTATTATAGAAATTAAATTGATAGATTTATTATATTCATAATATTTTGGAATAATTATTAGTCTCTCCCCGCTTCCAACCAACCATACGCCCTACCCCATCATCTGTGACTGAGGTAACTTCTGGAAATCATTATTTAAAAATGAATCCGGAAAGGCTCTAGGAGGCGAGTTTTTTTCTTCTAGCGTTACGGCAGGTTTTAGTGAAGCTTTTTGGCGCGAATTTTGCTTTAAACTTTCGGGAAGCCGGTGTGGGGCAAAAAATACCCGCGCGTTCAAGGAGGCCATCATGGATAATTTAGCCGTTAGCTCTTCCCAGTTTGAAGGCCTGGATCCCGCTATATCCCAGGTTTTAGAAGGCGAAAGGCTTTTCGCCGATGGTCGGGTCGAGGAAGCTAGGGAACTTTTTCAGGCGGCGGTGGATATGTGCCCAGGCAATGTCCAAGCTTGGAACAACCTCGCCGTGGCTTCTTTGAACACGGAACGCCTGACGGAAGCGGAAAGGTGCCTAAAAAAGGCTCTGGAAATCAAGCCTGATTTTTGGGAAGCCCGCTATAACCTGGCCGAGGTGCACGCCTTGGCCGGTCGCTGGCCAAAAGCGGTCAAAGAACTGAAGAAAATATTAGAGGGCAAACCCGATGATCTGCCCACCGTCAAAAGGCTGGCCCAGATCTATCTGGAGATGGGCGACAACGAGGCGGCTCGCTCCTTATTGGCGGACTCCAACAATTTGGGCGCCACCCGGGCCTTCATTGATTCTTTGTGGCTAGGGGTGAAGTTTTTCAGCATGGCCGAGGGGATGAGCGTCCGCTCCAGGCTAGAAAATCTGATGTTAGCTGTTTTACGGCTCATTGACGGCCAAGATGGACGGAGTTTGGTTTATAAGTTGGTGGGTCAAGATCCAGTGGATGGCCGGACGGTGACTTTGGAAAACCTGTCTGACCATTTTTATTACCAGCAACCCCGAGAAATCCAACCTGAGATCCAATCGAACCCCGTGGAGTTGATTTTGACCATTGGCGACAATGAGGATTGGAACTTTTTTCACAAGGCTCTCAAAAATGAGATGCGGGCCGAGGGGGGCTGTTTGGGGGATTTCACCCAAACGCGGAAAATCCTCCGAACCCAGGAAAGATTCCGCAAATACGACTTCCAGGCCACGCTGGAATATTTTCGGGCCAATGTGGGCCCCTGCGACTGCCACGTTCTCCGGGCCGTCCTGGTATAAACTTTTTAATGATGAGGCTTAACCGTGACCTACAATCCCTATCGACCACCCAATAAAACATATGGCCCTGGAACCAGTCAAGGCTCTAATACTAATCAAGGCGTCGTGACAGGTCAAAGCCTCGGGGCTGGATATGGAGGGGCGCCCGTTGGGCAACCGCCAGATCTTAAAAAGATCGAGTCACTCTTGTCGGGTAATTTGGCTGTCCCAACCAGGGAACTGAATGTTCCGCCCAGCGTGAAAGATCCTTTGGAGCCCAAAGACAACCCAGGGGCGCGAGCCGCGACCAATTTTAACGCTCAACAGTTGTTACACGCCAATTCCAACTTAATGGGCTTTAAAAAACAAGCCGTCCAAAAAGATGAGGTCGCCTCTGTTCCAGCCCCGGTCTATGACCCAGGTCTCTACAACGACGCCTACAGTCGCTTGGGTTTAATGCGTCTGGCCAACATTTGCGATTTAGGCTGTGGAGCGGGCAATTTCACTGGGGTAATGCTCCAACGCCGTCAAAAGCCCGAAGTTTATCTGGGCGTGGATAACAGCCACGCTCAAATTAGCGCCGCCAAAGCCGCTTACCCGGGTTGGAGTTTTATTTACGGCGACTTCATGTCCCCCCAAGTTTGGGATCAATACGAGCGATACGACGCTTTTTTGCTACTGAACGTTTTAGACTGTTTGGAAGGCGATCTGGATCTATTGGCGATTCTTCCCTCGGGTAAACAGGTTCTATTTTCGATGCCCAAAGCTCCAAGGGAAGGCTCAGTTCGGTTTTTCGCGGATCATCTTTCCTTAAAGCAAAGGTATGACGGGATTTTGAGTATTCGCTCCATGGGCTCTTTCCGGGCCAAGGACGCCTTTTATCATATGGTGGTGGGCGAGCGTTGGTGATTTTTTTGACTTCGCGCGTAACGAGCGATTTCAAAATAACGCTTAATGGACAGAGCGGTCATAGATTAAGCGGTGATGGACAATCTCGTCGAGGCGATAAGATGGTTAAAGCTTCGCTCTGGAGGCGATAAATGTTCAGCGAGAAGAAACAAAACCAAATGATCAAGGTCAGGCGATTGGCTAGCGGCATGGGCGTGGAAATTCTGGCCCATTTTTACCAAAGGCCGGAGATCAAAACGGTCGCTGATTTCGTGGGTGGAAGCCGGGATATTTTTCGATGGATCCTAAAAACCAAGGCTCAGACGATCCTCTTGTGTGGCGTCAATTTTATGACCGAAACCATTGAGCGTCTCCGGCCGGATTTGAACATTCTGATACCCAGGTTAGACGCTAGTTGCCCTTACAGCGAGACCGTCACCGCCAACGTCGTTAGCCAGATTCGTCATCGTGACCCTAAGGCGGTGATCATCGCCGACGCCAAGGCCTCGGGGGCGGTGAAAGATTTATCCGACGGGCTCGTCCCCCTTGACATCCCGTCCGGCTATTGGGATAATAAAAGTCAAAATAATCGCCTTTACATATTGCCTGGGCCTAATATGTTCGCTCAGGAGACCATGGACTCGCGTTTAATGAGCGCGGTTTGTCAGGTTCACTGGCAGGTGGAACTAGCGGATCTACTCAAAGCCAAACGGGAACATCCAGAAGCCGTGGTCGTGGTTAATGTTTTGTGTCGCGACGAGGTTAAAGATCGGGCCGACCAAGTGGGCGATAGCCAAACTATTTGGAATTATTGTTCGGAAAATCGTGGCCTGGAGTTCATTGTGGTGTCCGAGATAGGCTTGGGCGAGTCCTTGGCTTTGTCCTATCCGCATAAAAGGTTTTATGATCCTGGGGTGGAGATATTTTGCCCTAATATGAAGCTAACCAATTTGCGCGACACGATTACGGTTTTGGAGTCCTATCAATTGCGGGAAGGTCTCATAACCCGTTTTGGGGCCCGACAGATGGGAGGTCATCTTAGTCATGATATACCTGGATAACGCGGCCACCTCTTTTCCTAAACCGCCGGAAGTCATTAAGGCCGTCACTGACGCCTTATTGGCGCCAGCTAGTCCAGGGCGAAGTGGACACGCCCCCGCCTTAAAAGCTTCCCGAACCATTCACGCGGCCCGTAAAGCCGTGTCGCGCTTGTTTGGCCTACCTGACAACAGTCGCCTGGTTTTTACCCCCAACATCACTTGGTCATTAAATATGGCCTTAAATGGTTTTGGCCTGAAAGCGGGCGATCATGTCTTGTCTAGCGCTTTGGAACACAATTCCACGGCCCGCCCTTTAGCTCGCTTTAAAAAAGAAATTCAGATTGATTGGGAAATCGTTCCCCCTGGCCCGGATGGGCTCATTCGAGCCGCGGATTTTAAGGCGAGGATCCGGCCAGAGACGCGCTTGGTGGTTTTAAACCACGCCTCCAACGTCACCGGGGCCTTGGCCCCGGCGAAGGAAATCAAATCCGTTATTGGGAACGCGGCGCTCCTTTTGGATACCGCCCAGACGGCTGGGGCGCTGCCCATGGATGACTATGGCCAGTGGGTGGATCTGCTCGCCTTTACCGGCCATAAAGGTCTTTTGGGGCCCACCGGCACTGGCGGGCTGTGGATCCGGGAGGGGCTTGAGTTAAGGCCTTTGGCGGTGGGGGGCAGTGGTAGTCGCTCGGAGAGTCTGGTTCACCCAGATTTTTTGCCTGACGCCCTGGAACCTGGCACGGCCAACACCCATGGCCTGGCGGGGCTCGCCGCTGGGGTGGAGTTTTTGTTAAAGGTGGGCGTTAGTCAAGTTCGCGAACATGAGTTGAAATTGACTCAGAGTTTTCTCGCCAACATTGTCAAGATCCCAGGGTTGTCGATTATAGGCCCTGATCCAGGGGTGGAAAGCCGGGTGGCCACCGTGTCGGTGGTTATCAAGGGTTGGTCATCGTCGGATTTGTCCGCGGAATTGGAAAAAGGTTATGGGATCATGATCCGCTCTGGCCTCCATTGCGCTCCCTTAACCCACCAGTTTACGGACACTTTTCCCGGTGGGGCGTCAAGGTTTTCTTTTGGTTATTTCAACACGGCCGAAGAGGTCGATACGGCGGCTCGGGCCTTGTCGGAGTTGGCCCATTCCAGGTCAAAAATTTGATGGCTAGAACAGCTGATGGCTGGAAGAACTGATGGATGGAAGAGCGATGGAGTTGGACGCGGAAATAATTTTGGTGTTTTCTTCCAATACGCGAATATTGAACGCGGAGGATCTGCTTGAGGAGCGGAATTTACCGTTTACCTTAGCTCCTGTGCCCAAGGAAGTTAACCCCAATTGTGGTCTGGCCGTCTGTTTTATGGAGTCCCAAAAAGACCGGATCATGCCAGTTTTGAAAGCCGCCGATCTATGGCCCTCGGCGGCTTATCGGCGTTTGGGCCCTGACTTTTCGACCTGGAATTTGGATAGCGAGTCTTAATATCGTCTTTTAGCTATCGCGTACGTCTTGGTGGGATTGTTTCAAGGTTAATGAGTGTTAGAGCCGAGGGCGCGGTTCGCGATGTATAGGTTCACGCCGGACAAGGCTTTGGACGCTGTTCAAGGTTTGTGGCTTAGATATTAGGCCTGGATATAAATTTAAGCCATTAGGTCGAGCGTAGCCAAAAAGCGTCTATCCAAAACCCTGAAATTTCCAATACCCCCTAATTTTAAGAGGAAAGCCTTGATACATAAGGACTTCAGGCAGTTTATCCAAGCCTGATTATGCCCCAATATTGTCCAAAATCAGAGCGAAACGAGGCCGCCATCTCGTCAGGACTAGGAGCCATGGGGCGGCCTTAAAGGTCTGAGCGGGACAATCACCCGGCCACC
>JAISYP010000047.1 GCA_031269825.1 Deltaproteobacteria bacterium | reverse complement strand
GAGATTTTTAGATTATCCGGGTTGATGGCCACCCCCCGCTCGACGAGGGAACGGATCTCTAGGATCAAATCCTCTGGATCCACCACCACGCCCGAGGCGATCACCGAGACCTTGTCAGGCCGCAGAATACCAGAAGGGATCGTATGGAGGGCGAATGTTTGGTCACCAACCACCAGGGTATGCCCAGCGTTATTGCCACCCTGGAAACGGACAACCAGATCGGCCTTCTCGCTGAGAAGATCCACCACTTTGCCTTTGCCCTCATCACCCCACTGAGTTCCCACTATCGCCACATTAGTCATAGGTCGCCTCAAATTGATCTTAAGCTCTGGCCCGGTCTTCGTTCCTGGCGGCAAAACGGCTCGCCCGCTTAAATATACTAAAGAGCTGGGATTAAAGCAAAAAAGAGCGATCTTTTGATAAGTCGGATTTAGATTTTTTATCGACCTTATTTTTTATGAACGCGGCCGGCTCAATTTACGGAACCGTTCACAGATCTCTTCTCCAGGCCAACTGACCGGGCGGCCAATTCTCCTTCTGGCTTTTATTCTTCCTAGACTAACCCATTTTAGCCCCAAAAAAATATTTGACACCTTCGAGAAAACCCTAGATTAAGGAAAATCGTCAAGTAAAAGAATATTATTTCAATAATTTATCAATTAGGATTCTTTAATTTTAGACTTTTGGCGAGACCAGCTTATTTTAATTAAAGATCGCTCTACCTGGGGACTAAGTCTGACGCGCACCTTGACCAAAAACTATTCGCCAGTTAGACGTCGCCAGTTAGATGTCGCTTAATCCACTCGATCGCCTCCTCAGGGGTCTCTATTTCCCCTTGATCGCGAGCCAACTCCACCTTGTTCAATAAAAAACCCACCCTTGGCCCCGGGCGTAGATTAAAGACCCGGATCAGATCGTTTCCCGTTAATAGAGGCTTGGGGACTGTTCGCTCCCCACCCACGAAGTCCAAATACTCCTCCAAACTATAAGCGAAAAAATTTACCCGCGGGCGGCGACCATTCCAGTCCGCCGCCGACAAAGCCCAATAGTCCACCAAATCGGCTTGAGGTTTTAACAGCCGAGCCACTCTTCTTAAGCCTTCCGCGCTCAAATGTTTAAAGGCCAGTTCCATGTGCCAACGCGTAAGTTTAGCCACCACGTCCACCACTTTTTCCGGAGCCCTTTGCGACCGCAAAAAAGCCTTCGCCACGGGAACCCCAGCCTCGGGATGGCCCTTAGTCAATGGACGACCATTTTCATCCAGACGGGTAGCCAGTGGTTTGCCCACGTCGTGAAGGAGAGCGGCTAGGAGCCAATGACTTTTTCGCTCCGCTTCGGACACGTCTAGCTCAGCCATGGCCTGGGTGACCAAAACCGTGTGGTTCCAAACGTCACCTTCTGGATGATATTGGGCGTTCTGGGGGGAACCGACCAAAGCCGCTAATTCTGGCCAAAAAGAGAGGGCCTGACTTTCCTCTAAAAATCGCAACCCCAAATGGGGCCAACGGGAACGCGACCACTTGGCCCACTCCGGCCACAATCGATCCCTAGCGACTTTCCTCAATCCCGGCCAATTCTTTTTCGTCTCATTGATTAGGTTTTGGGAAGACACGTATCCCCGCCGGGCGATGAGAACCATGGCCCTTAAAACGCGCAAAGGATCGCGAACCAGGGCTTGGGGCTGGCAGAGATCCAGCCGCCGAGCCCTTAAATCAGCTAGGCCCCCCAAAGGATCAAGCGTTATTTTCTCCAAAGGATCCCAATATATAGAGTTAACCGTAAAATCCCGGGCCAGAGCGTCGGCTTCTAACCAGGTCTTAAAATCAGACGCGTTAGACCAGGCGGTTAAGTTTTTGGGGAAACTAATTTCCAGAACTAGGCCGTCAAGGCTGAGCCGAACTAAAGCTGGTTTCTTGGAGCCATCATCGTGGCTATGGTCAACCAAGCGAGCTGGGCCAAACTTTTGAGCGGCCGACAGAATCCGTGACCAGTTCAACCCAAAAACCACCAGATCAAAATCCCCCCCGGCCGATAGGTTAGGAAAATGGTCATTCCGAGCCAGACCGTCTCTAACCCGACCGCCGATCAACAATAGCCGCCCCTCCATGGCTTTGATGGAAAGGGCCAATTTTTCAATTAACTCTAACGCCATGGAACCTCGGAAACAGTTGGCGCGCCTAAAAAAATTCAAATGGCGGAGGCGGGAAGATAATCGGCTGATCGCGCTTGATTTTCATAACGATAGCTTGGCGAAAACCCCAGCGCCAAGTAATTAGTTAATAAAAGAGTAATAATATCAAAGAGTTAATCATTTATTTCCCGCTATTAGGCCTTCTCGCGGGATCATCAATAATCGTCCATTAAAAATAGAATACCACAAAATCCAGTTACCACTCCGATTGGGTTTCGGGAGCTAATCGCCTTGTCCCGCTAAGACCGCCATTTGTTAAGTAAATCCGCCAAAAACACTATTAAAACTAACTCGCCCGAAAAGCCGCCTTTGGGCGTAAAGGATCCAATGTCTTTTCAGTGAACTAGATAATATGTAGTATTTTTGTTACTTATCTACCACTAAATGTTATGGTCGAGCGAGCGTCATCGGTCAAGGTTTATAAATCTTAGGGGCGAAACCAGGCTAGCTTAAAAATGGTTTTTAAGCCTATTGTCCATTTTAGTTGGCTAAAGATATCGACCAAGGCGAGGGTTTAGGCTTAATCACCAAGGCTCTCATATCGACGCCTCGAAAAAATACGCGCCAACAATAGTTTAACAATATTAGTCGGTCGATAGCTTGGAGAAAAGCCTAGATTAAAGAAAATGTTAGGGGAAAGAGTATTAATTTCAATGACTTATCAATTAGGCTTCTTGAATTAGGGACTTTTCTCGAGACCATCAAAGCTGGAATTTAACGGAAAGACTTAATATGTCTGATGGTCGATTGTTTCAATTTAACGTCCCGACGCCGTGAAGTTTAGCGACCAAAGGTGAGCCTATTGTGACGATTTTATCCAGCCACTGGACGATAAGAGGCGATAAATTGACCGACCGGCCATGGGTAGCCCGCGCGACCATTATTGCCACCGCCTGAGCCTCTGGGCTGTTCGCCAA
This sequence comes from Deltaproteobacteria bacterium, assembly GCA_031269825.1. Classification (GTDB taxonomy): domain Bacteria; phylum Desulfobacterota; class Desulfarculia; order Adiutricales; family Adiutricaceae; genus JAIROO01. The sequence continues at coordinate 17,173 of JAISYP010000047.1, read as the reverse complement.
ACACAGGCCAGACTCCGTCAACTGGTCATTGGCCTAACCGAACTCGGTCGTAAAATCCAATATCTGGCCCTGGTTGTGGTCTCTCAGCGCCGGCCTCCGGTCATGGCTAAATGTAGACGATTACCTCTGGACGATTACCATGTCCCAAAATCCGATATTAATATAGACTTCAAAAATCAACCGGATTTCCAATAATAAATGATGGCTTCGAGAAACCCTCGTTAAGGGGTAACGTCACGTAAAAGGGTATTAATTTCCACGACTTATCAATTAGAATTCTTGAATTTTTTGACTTTTCGCCAGACTTTCAAAAATATTAAAGCCGTTCTCTTAAGTCAGAACCCAAATTTCTAAAGACAAAAGATCTTAATAGCGAAAAGGACGCCCACCACCCAGACCGTGGTGGAGATCTGGCGTATCCGACCTTTGACGACCTTCATCAATATGTAGACCAGCCAGCCCAAAGCGAAGCTATCCGAAATGCGCCAGGTCAAACCGATCAATATTAGAACCAAGAAAATAGGAAAAGACTCTGAATAATCACTAAAATCAACCTTTTTAATCGAACTCATCATTAATAAACCCACAAAAATCAAAGCTGGCGTCACGGCGGCGGCGGGAACTAACAAAAACAAGGGCGCGATAAATATGGCCAAAGCGAACCCCAAAGCCACGGTCAAGGCGGTTAGGCCCGTTCGTCCCCCCATGGCGACCCCCACGCCGGACTCGGCGTAAGTGGTGTTCGGCGACAACCCCAAACAACTACCGATCACCACGCCCATGGAATCGGCGATAAAAGCTCGACCTAGCTTATGGCGGTAGACTTCGGCGTCTTGGCCCATAACCGTAAAGAGCCCCAAAAAGCCGGCCAAACTATCCACCGCGACCATCAGCACCAGCGTTACCACAAGGATCCAAAAAGACCCAGAACCTAAGATAGAAAAATCAAAGTTGAGCGCTAAGTCCGTAATAGCGGGTGGCCAGGTAAAAACGCCCTCCTTAAGGGCGTCAAGTTTGGTGACGCCTAAGGGAATACCCAGCCCGGTGGAGAGCGCCACGCTCGCGAAGACCGCGTAGCGAAACTTCGCCGCCAGAAACAGCCCCAGGACTAACAACCCCAAGACCGCCAGCCGCGGGGCGCCCGAGCTTAGGTCGCCTAGAGCCGGGGTATTGGAGGAACTTAAAACCACCACGCCACTATTCAAAAGACCAATATAGGCGAGCATCAACCCAATGCCAGAACAAACCGCCAGCTGGAGGCACTGGGGAACTTCGTCCAGAAATTTTTTTCTTAACGGGGAGCAAGACAAAATGACAAACAAGATCCCGGCGACCAAGACCGCGGTCAAAGCTTGGGCCGCGGTATAATGGAGCTGGACGACCATGACCACGAAAAAGGCGTTCAACCCCATCCCGGGAGCCACGGCGAAAGGCAGATTAGCGTAAAAGGCCATGATCAAAGTGGCCACGATGGTTCCCACGGCCGTGGCCGTGAAAATAGCCGCGGGCGGCAACCCCGCCTTAGACAAGATGATGGGGTTAACGGCCAAAACGTACACCATGGCGAAGAAAGTCGATAAACCCGCGCAGACCTCCAGAGCTAAGCTAGTTTGATTTTTTTTCAAAGCGAACATCAATTAACTCCCAAGGTGGGAAGCTCCCCACCCAAATTCAGGGGCTTTGGCCATGGCCGCCCGGTTAATGGCGCTCGCTGGCCGAAATTGGCTACGGTTTTGGTTTCTAGCTCCTCCCGGGGCGCCTGGCGCTAGTCCTCTTATGACCGCCCCCAAAGTCCCCCCCAAAAGAGACTATAATTCCCAGTTTCCACGGCCGGTCGCCTCGGATTTTCGCCAAATTCCCTTGGATCAAATTTAATCTTAGCCAGCCAAACTAGTTAATGTCAAACAAAAAACTTCGACTTTAGAACCCCATTTTCAGCGCCAAACCTAGTGAATGAAAACTTTTGACCGTTCTTCCCTCTTCGGAAAAACCGGGATACCCCCCTTAAGGTGGCCATTGAGGCGCGACCCGTTAACCTTAAAATTAGACCACCGGATCATTGTTTGTTATCATAGCGGTAAGTCCAGGGGGCAAGACAGCCATCATGGACGAATAGTCGTTATTTTTTTTACTTGACTTTGACCTCCCTTTCGGCTAAAATTTTTTTGTCCTCAACGAACTTCCCACGGTTATCTTCAACACCCTTAACTACTGGAGACCAACTTTGGACAAGCCAACCATCAACATCGCCACTAAGAATGGGGTCGATTACGCGACCGTCTATGGCCCCAGTCAAACTAATGGGATAAGCAACAAAAAGTTAATCTATTTGGGCCGTGTTATTGATAAAGACTCGGGTATTTATAAAAATAAAACCCTGGGAACATATAAATATTGTCTAGAAACTGGTGAATTCACGCCTTTAAACAATTACGAGCCCACGTCTGGCCCAGAACAGCCCTCCCTCATCTTTGGCGATGTCTTCGTGGCCCGCCAAATTTTGGCCAATCAAGGCCTTTTAGATCTCTTTGGGACGACTGACCTCATATCCCCGGACACCTTGATCACTTACGTGATTTTCCGAACTATCTCCAGCCTCGACGACGCCCAAGCTTTGACTTGGTGGGAGGGAACTTTCGCCAAGGTTCTCTGCCCCGCGGCCCAGGTTGACACGCGGGGCTTAAGGGATTGTTTAGCCCGCGTAGGCGAACCTGACCTTCAAGACGACTTTTTTCAGCGCTATTTAACCCAATTGTTTGGCGGTCTCAAAGGCTCTGGACTATTGGTGGATTGCCCTGAACCCACCGAAAACCTCAAGTTTGACTTTAACGGCTCCCCCATCCCCAATGCCTTGTCCGGCCAGATTGACCGGATCATCTACGTGGTGGACAAAAAATCTCGTATGCCTCTTTTTTACAAATATATAGCTGGCAATATCGCTTATGACAAGCTATTGGATGGCATGCTAGCCCAACTTAAGTCTTATAACATCACCATTAATCTTTCTATTTTGGATTCGAACTACTTTTCTAGCGAAAGCATTGAGATATTATACGACAATAATATTCCGTTTTTAATGCGCTTAGAGAATAACACTCCTCTTTTTAAGCAATTAGTTGACTTTTCAGCTGATAAACTTGTTAATATGAAGAATATGTACATTTATAACGATAGTATTTTTTATATTGTTTATCGTAAATTTGATCTATTTGGGCATAGCGCCTATGCTTATATAATTATTGACTCCAACCGTCGTCAAGCCGAAACTCTCCGAACCGTTCAGTCGCCCCGCTTGGAAGAGTTGTCCATTGACGAGCAAGAAGAAGAGCTAAAAAAGTGCGGCCTTTTCCTGATAATTTCCTCCGCCAAACTAGATCCTTCGGAAATCCCCCCCCGCTTTTACCGCAAACAAGCGGTGGAGCAAACTTTTGAGCTGAAAAACCACACCCGCCGTTGGCTGTCTTTGGAGACTGAGGATGACGCGGCCCTGAAAGGCCATCTGTTTATTTCTTTTTTGTCTTCTATTAATAGCGTTACATTACAAAATAAGCTAAAATATATTAAAATGAATAATGTTGACGCTCTACATTCCATGCATTATATGTTTTGCCGGAAATTTGGCGATAAGTTTGTCATCGATCGGCCCACCCAAAAAATGAAAAAAATCTTAACCACCTTGGGCGTGAAAACCCCGGTTTTCTGGCCCGAACTCTAAGTTTTTCGCCCCTTTTTTTCCTTCGCACGGCTATTAGTTATAGAAGCGATTTTTTCCCATTAAAAACCACGAGTTACTGGCCTCGCCGCTCTTCTAACCCCTCGAGGTCGATCTGGCTATGGCTCTCTCGTCTCACCCCTTTCTGACGATAAAAAACGTTGTCTAGTGAGGTTTGGCTAAATTTTTTTCATTTTTTACTTGACAATAGCTCGGATAAGACTTATATTCTTTCCGCGCTGAAGAAAGCTAAGTCTTGTCCGGTTTGTCCGGCTCGCGGATGTTCGGATGATTTCGCTCTTTAGTTAGAGGCCCTGTTTTTGGGGCCATGACGGTTAAGCCCCGTTTGAGGACGCTCTTAGTCCTCACCCATCTCTGTACAGAGATGATAGCCGGTCCGGAGTCGCTGCTTTTCTCCATTAACAGCTTCTTGGCCTGTTCGCTGGGCGAACAGGTGGCCTTTTTAGGGCTTTCGAGCCCCTTTTTTCCCAGGAGCTGGGGGTTAAGTACCCAAAATCGCGTCTCTCCACCAAGGACCTAAAGGGACCCCGCAAGGGTAAAAGGAGGCGTATGACAGCAATTGGCAGGACAGATCGAGCATGGGCTTATGGTGGCCCAGATAAACAAAAGCTTCGGCAACCATCACGTTCTACGCGACGTGAGCTTAGCTGTCTCCAAGGGTGAGTTTTTTACTCTCCTTGGTCCTTCGGGTTGTGGTAAAACTACTTTATTGCGGTTGATCGCGGGCCTGGAATTACCGGATTCTGGGTCGATTTTTTTAGGTGGCCAAGATGTCACCACGGTTCCGGCCAACAAGCGTCAAGTTAACACGGTTTTTCAGAGCTACGCTCTTTTTCCTCACCTCAATGTCCTTGAGAACATCGCGTTTGGGTTAAAAGCCCGAAAAGTGGATCCCGTCACGATTAAACACAAGGTTGACCGGATGCTGGAGACTTTGCGCCTGTCCGATTTGAGCAAACGTTTTCCTAGCCAAATATCTGGTGGCCAAAAACAACGCGTGGCCCTAGCTAGGGCTTTGGTCAATGAGCCCAACGTCCTTCTTTTGGACGAACCGATGAGCGCCTTGGATCCCCATTTGCGAACCCAGGTTCAAGCTGAGCTACTGGAGTTACATCGACAGATCGACACCACCTTCATCATGGTCACCCATGATCAAGGCGAAGCGATGTTCATGGGTGGCCATCTAGCGGTTATGCGCGATGGCCAGATGGTTCAAATGGGCACCCCCAGGGAGGTCTATTCTCGTCCCAAAAACAAGTTCGTGGCCGAATTCCTGTGGGGAGCCAATATCCTCCTCGCCACCCGTGACGGTGACCGGATGATGACTACCTTAGGGCCTCTAAAAACCGATGACCAGGTCTCCTGGAGCCAAGGCCATTTGGCCATTCGACCGGAACTTATCGTTCTAGAGGATGAACTAGCTCGCCCCAAAGATAATTTGGTGCGCGCCAAGGTCATCCAAGCCATCTACCGCGGGGCGAGCGTGGAACTACTTTTGGATCCTGGTCCAGTCAAAGTGGTCACCAGCCCTCGCTTCAACCCCCAACCCGGGGAAACCGTCTCCTTGTTTATTCCTTCCGCCGACTTAGTGGCCTTAGAAGGCCAGGCCGCTTAGCCTGCCTGGCCCAGATGGCTTAAACCCGTTCCGCCAAGGTTTCTCTCTTTTTTAGAGGGAAGCCTTGGCTTTTATTGGGAGTCGCCGTGGACAGTTCCGCCTTACCCACCCCTATCAAAAAACGCTCCACCTCCTTGTCCGGTTATTTGGCCGTTGGGCCAGGGCTGTTGTGGCTGACGATTCTGTTAGCCATTCCGTGTTTATCCTTGGTGGCCATGGCCTTAGCTTCCCGAGGCCAATATGGGGAAGTGGTCTGGTCGTTTTCCTTGGAAAACCTGCGCCGTTTAATCGGGTTTGGGCTTTTTGGCTGGTCGCCGGATCTATTTTATATATTGTTACGCAGCCTTTTGCTCGCCACCATCACGACTTTATTGTGCGTTTTAATCGCCTATCCCCTGACCTTCCACATGGCCTCGCGCCGGCCCTCGATCCGAGTTTTTTGGCTGATCTTGGTCATTGTGCCTTTTTGGACCAATGTGGTGGTGCGCTCTTATGGCTGGCTCCTTATCCTCGGTCCCCAATTGCCACCAGCCCGTTTGGCCGCCTTTTTAGGTTTTATTCCCCCCGGCTCGGCCCTTTACCCTGGTACCTTAGCGGTTTACCTAGGCATGGTCACGACTTTTTTGCCTTTTATGGCTCTACCTCTCTACGCCAGCGTGGAAAGGCTTGACCGAGAAATTTTGGAGGCGGCCCGAGATCTGTACGCCAATCCCTTTTTAGTTTTTTGGCGCGTGACCCTGCCCCAGACCACGCCGGGCCTCTCAGTGGGGATCATCATGACGTTTGTGCCAGCCATGGCCATGTTCGTGGTGACCGACATCCTGGGCGGAGCCAAGTACATGTTCATCGGTAACCTTATCCAACAACAATTTAGCCAAGCCCGAGATTGGCCATTTGGGGCCGCTCTGTCTTTAGGGCTAATGATTCTAACGTTGTTAAGCCTGGGCTTTAGAAGGCTTAAAGCTCCCGGCCAGAAGGATCCCTTCCCCTTATGAGAACCTGGCCCCAGGCCGTGGTGGCCTATCTGAGTCTAGTCCTTCTTTATCTGCCCGCCCTGGCGGTGGCCATCTTTTCCGTGAACAAGGCCCGCTTTGGCCTTAACTGGAAAGGCTTCTCCTGGATGTGGTACCAAAAACTCTTGGAAAACGAGGCGATCATAGAGGCCACGCTCAATAGCCTGATCTTAGCCGTGGTCTCCACCATCATCGCCACGGTTATTGGGACGGCTCTCGCCCTTGGCCTGGAACGAGCGCCCTGGCCAAAAAGTTGTCTGCGCCTTTTTGACGCCATCGTCAACATCCCAGTGGCGGTGCCGGACATCATCATGGCCGTGGCCTTGGTTCTGGCCTTTAGCCTCCTAAGGAATCTATCTGGGATCTTTGACATGGGTCTGGGGGCGATGATCATAGGTCATGTAACCTTCCAGATCTCTTTTGTGACTATGGTGGTTCGTGGGCGTCTGGCTTCTTTAAACCCCCAGACCAGGGAAGCGGCTTGGGATCTCTTCGCCTCTCGGTTCTATAATTTTCGGCGAGTGACTTTGCCTTTAATAACGCCGGGAATCCTCGCCGGAGCCATGTTGGCTTTTACCCTGTCCTTGGACGATTTCATCATCAGTTTTTTTATCCACGGCCCAGAATCGGTCACGCTCCCGATCTATATCTTCGCTTCCCTCAAAAGAGGCCTGACCCCAGAAACCAACGCTCTGTCCACGGTCATGCTCTTGGCCACGGTGCTGTTGGCTTTATTGGCCGAAAGAATAACCCGAAAGCTGTAGATTAAAGCGAATCAATCAATTAAGGGAAATCGTTAAATAAAATAGTATTAATTTCAATAACTTATCAATTTTGATTCTTGAATTTTAGACTTTTCGCGAGGCCAGCAAAGATATCATACGCCTCGAGTCTTACCAGCTACTCTTTAGGTCTCTCCCCTAAACCCCGCTCCTAGGAGTCGGTCGAATTAAAGGTCATTACTAGCCCAAGTATTCGATTTTAATAGTTTTTTCTAGGTCTACTTTTCTAAAATGATCTTTAAGTTTTCTAGAATAATTATAAACGAAGTTCCATGATCCAGTTAAAAAAATCTAATTAAATTTTCAAGACCACAAACTTAAACCTTGATTTTAGATATCAGTTCCAGAGCCTTAGCTTGACGACTATTAAGGTTACTCGTCAAATTGAAGACAAGAGGGTTTTGGTCTTTTAAAAGTAAACGTGTTTCCACTTGGACAACTGTGGACAGTTGTTGAAGTAATGTCTGAAAGCTGGTAGCCGAGTCTCCGTTACTATTGATTTTGGTTTCCGCTTTTTGGGGGGCTCCCTCGGAACGTTGGGCCGGATCAACAAAATTTTTCTTTACCTTAGAGGCGACATCCTCTTCGGGGAAGATTAATTCTCGCCAAGCTTCTTTCATGCGCCAAATGACATAATACGATAACATACAAATAAAAAAATGGGCTTTTACCCGCGTTTCAGAATAATGACCGCCCGCTCTAACATTTAAATCAGTAGTTTTAATTGAGTGAAACGCTCTTTCCACCTTAGTAAGTTGTTTATACTGTCCAACGCATTGTTCAGAAGAGAATAATTCATCGCTTAAAGATGTCCTAATAACATATAAACCATCAAGACATTCCTCAGCTTTAATATTTAAAACATCCATTGTATAGGTAACAGTCGTATCATTAATATCTAAAATATAATATTTTTTCATTATGTATTTATCAATTTGACCACCTATAGTCATATTTATCGGCCCTACGCCTTTTAATTGGCCAGCGTCAACTCTCCGCTTAATTTGATCCAAAATCTTATCCGTCGCCTTTAGCCAATCATTACGAACATCTCTTCTGTGTTTGGCTAATTGAGGATGCCAGCGGACGATTAATCTTTCGCCAGGATAGTCCTCTGGCGCGCTCAATTCTATCCAATTCAACTCATCCTTTAAACTCCGCCATGATTCATTCTTTTCAACCAATGATTGATGGCTTCGCGAAAACCCTAGTTTGAGAGAAAGCGTCAAATAAAAGAGTATTGATTTCAATAATTTATCAATTTTGAGTCTTGAATTTTGGACTTTTCGCGATACCATCATGATTGGATGGAAACTGAGTTTAGAGACGTTATCCAATCAATCCCATCCATACCCTTCAAAATTTCGATATTTTTAGCCCCAAGCCTTCCCCTATCACCAATAATTATGATTTTTGATATATTAAATTTATTTCTAATAGTTTCAACCATAGGAATAAAAGTTGTGGGATCACTTATATTTCCTGGATATAATTCAATATTAATAGGACATCCCATCTTATCAGTCAATAGTCCATAATTAATTTGGAGTTTCCCCATTTTTTTATTACTACTATTACCAATTTTTGTTAATTGATATATTTTATATTCCATATAAGTTGATGAAACATCATAAAATATTGAATCACCAGGGAATAAATGTCTAATTGATAAACGTCGCTCTATAATTGGTTGTAAAGGCAGAAGCCAATCCATAGCGTCATATAGATCATTTTCATCAATATTTTGTATATCTAAATAATTAGAAAGAGTAGTAGTTGACCACCATTTAGTAGTAGTTAATTGGCTAGATGGTTTAAGGATCCTATTAATTATCATGGCCAAAACCAGATCCCTTTTCTGGCCTGGTGGGCTGATAAGGTCAGGCAGCCCAAGCCGATCCATGGCGGTCATAATCGCCAATATTTGACCATGCTGGAAACCTGGCCCTACATCTATAGGTTGATCCTCATTGACTAGAAATAGCGGTTGTTCTCCTTTCAGCTGGAGCTTTAGAGCCTCAATGGTCGCGGTGTCCAACGCTGACAGGTTGGCCAAAACCCGCCTCTTGACCTGGCCAGCCTCCCTATAACCATGATGGCTTCGCGAAAACCCTAGTTTAAGGGAAATAGCCAAGTAAAAGAGTATTAATTTCAATAATTTATAAATTTTAATTCTTGAATTTGGGACTTTTCGCGAGACCATCAACCATGACAGAGAAGAACGGACTGATAGGTTTTACCCTTAACCGTTTTTTTATTCGTGACAATGTGGAGAGCCAATTTTTTCTTGTCCATAGCTTTATTCTAGGCGGATATTATAGAAAGTCAAGGAGAATGTTCGGCTAAAATCGTGATAACAATTTTAATTTAAATTTAATTTAAAAATATTAGGCTTGACGAAAAATCAAATAAAATCAAATAGTTAGCTGGAAAATTTGACGCGCGAGGAGTTCAGCCGCTAGGACTTCAGTATAAAAATCAATAAGTTATCTTTAAAACCCGACAGGAGTCTCGCCCTCGATCATCCATCTTCGATGTCCCTGGCCGCGACGTTATCCGCCGCGACCAACCTTAAATAACCGGAAAAGGCCGCGTTTTGGTCAGCCTAAACTAGCCGATTTGGCCCATCAATAACCTGGGCCCAGGCCCCCATAACGGATAGCCTCCAACCCAGCGGTTCGCGCCCAGTCCAAACGCTCTAGGGCTATATCCGAAGGGAGCGTACAATCAGCCCCTATAATCAACCCCAATGGCCCAGCCTCTCGGATCAGTTCCCGGGTTTTGAGCTTAATGGACGTCTCATCGCCATTGGCCAATAGGCCATCGCGGCCATTGGCGAAACCACCCAACACGGTTTTCCCCCCAAACAGTTCTCGCCCCTCTTTCAAGGAGACGTTTTCCAACTCAACCGCCCAGTTATAGGCGTCGGCCTGGTAATCGACATAAAGGGGCAGGTGATTACGAACCCCGTTATAACCACAAATATGGAGGATGACTTTCTTGCCTAACTCCTGAGCCGCTTGGATGATGGCCTTTTCCCCAGGAACCAGAGCCTGACGATAAAAGTCCTCGGAAAAATAGTTTTGATCCGGGTTTTGGACAGACAAATAAATCCCGTCCGCGCCCCCCTCGCCCAGAACGGCCCGGGTCAAGTTGACCAGCCCTTGACTCATCCGACCCAAAGATTTAACGAAAGCCTCGGGTTGAGCCTGATGGAAGTTTTTCACCTGATCCAAGCCTATTTTGAACCTAAGGCTAGTTATCGGGCTAAAGATGTTATAAAAATAGGCCGCGTCCGCTTGGGCGACCCGAACGCGTCGAACCAAAGAGCCTTGCGCCCGGATCCAGTTGTGGCTAGGGGGCAAAGCCGAGATTATGGTTAAGTCCAAGGGTTGACGCAGGGTCGGCGTGGGATAAAAAAAGAAGCCATCGCTCATGATCTTGACCATGTCCGGCTTAAAGGCGCGGATAAAGGCCTGATGACCAGATAGGTTTCGTTCCCAGATAAAAGGATCCGCCCGCCAGTCCCCAGTCTCGGCTTCGGGTAACAAATGAAACCAAAAACCGACGGGCACTCGGCTAATCGGTTGGTGGTCAAAAGCGTTAAAAATAAGTTCGCGTCGCACGCTGTCCTCTCCTTGAGCGTTTTAGGTCGCCCCCAAAGCGAGCTTGATCCCCCTCACGCCATTAAAAAACCCCCAGCTTATCCCTGTCCCCAATAAATAAAAAGGAACCCAGCAAGGGCGCGCGGGCCTAAAAAATCGTTAGGTTATTGTTTTAAACCTGGCCCAACACTATAATAATAAACTAACTAATAAACGAGAACCGAAAAGCCAAAAATCTTGGACGCGTCGAATATCGAGGTCAGTTGGTCGGTGTCTACAAGATTGATATCTATTGGTCGCTGTCAACGCTCAGTGGCTGTCAACGCTCAGTGGATGGTTTTCGCGTAAGCTTCTCAAAAAAAGATGAGGAGCGTAACTATTCACCAATCATGAACCATCCGCGATCATTGAATTTAAAACAATGGACTATCAAACAATGGACTATCAAACATTGACCATCAAAAGAGCTAAACTACAATAGCTCCTGATTTTCCAACGAGCTAACTATATTGGCGTCAATAATGAGCCCGTTTGACCAATGATAGCCCAGTCTGGCCGCCAACGTCCGATCCAGACGCCCGACCCAAGCCTCAGACGCTAGTCAAAGTTTTAAAGTTTATTGGCCTTTCCCCACGGAGGGAGTATGAATTACCAGGTGGCCGTGTTGCCGGGCGACGGCATTGGGCCAGAAGTTATCAATCAGGCCCAAAAAGTTCTGGGCCAGGTGGCCCAAAACTTAGGGTTCGCCATCCAATGGAACCATTTTCCGTACGGGGCGGATTATTACCTAGCCCATGGCCAGGTTTTGCCTCCCGGAGCTTTGGCGGCGATCGGCCAAAACCAAGCCCTACTTTTAGGGGCCGTGGGCGATCCTAAAGTTCCGCCTGGGCCATTGGAACAAGAGCTGTTGTTGGCCCTAAGGTTCCATTTTGACCAATACCTAAACTTAAGGCCCGCGCGGAACTTTCCTAACGTCCCCCTGCCTTGCCCCCTTAAACCCGGGGAAAAACTGGACATCGTGGTTGTCCGGGAAAACACCGAAGACTTTTACATGGGCCTCGGCGGATCATTTCTCGAGCCGAACCAAAAGACCGAGCTAAAGGTCAGCCGTGGGCTTTACCAATTCGCCGCGGATTTATCCATTAAGATCGACCCCGCCACCCCAGGCGCCTTTAGCTTGGGCTTATTGACCGAGCCCGCCATCCGCCGGATCACCCAAAAAGCCGTGGAAATCGTCCTGGCCCGCGGTGAAACTCGACTTCACATCGCCACTAAGGCCAACGCGCTCCCGCGATTTTACGGTTTCTGGGATCGAATTACCCTAGATGAGATCAAAAAAAATCCGTCTCTTAAACCAGTTTTAATTAACGTTGACAACCTCTGCTACCAATTGCCCCGAGAACCTAGCCAATTTGGGGTCATTCTCTGTCCCAACCTGTTTGGGGATATTGTCAGCGATCTGGTTTCGGCCCTAGCTGGGGGATTGGGGCTAGCCGCCTCCGCCAACATTGGCCCCCAACTATCCATGTTTGAGCCTGTCCATGGCTCCGCCCCAGACATCGCCGGAACTGGTCGGGCCAACCCCTTGGCCGCTATCCTGTCAGGGGCCTTATTGTTAGAAGGCCTGGGCCAAACCCAAGGAGCCAAACTGATCACCGAAGCCGTCGCCAGTTACCTCGGGCTAGGCCAAAATTTACCATTTGAGCTGGGTGGCCAAGCCAATACCGACGTGGTGGGCTCCCTAGTGACCGCCCAACTGGCCCGTTAATGAGCCTTTATCCCGCGGTTTTCCTCGATCGTGACGGCGTCTTAAACGAGGATCGAGGTTATGTCTGGCGTTGGGCCGACTGGCGCTGGCTCCCTGACGTTGTCGAAGCCTTGATCCAACTGAAGGCGGCCGGTTTCAAACTGGTCATTGTCACCAACCAGGCTGGGGTGGCCAAAGGTCTCTATCAAGAAACCGATGTCCAAAAACTGCACCAACGCGTGGCCCTAGAACTTAATAAGCGCGGCCTTAAGTTAGATGGGTTTTATTACTGCCCCCACCACCCCGATTACGGCGGGCCTTGTCAATGTCGCAAACCCGCTCCCGGGCTGATCCAGCGCGCGGCCAAGGATCTATCTCTTAACCTTGACCAGTCCTTTTTGGTGGGCGATAAGGTCACGGATCTAGAGGCTGGTCGCCAGGCTGGGGTCACCAGCTTCCTCGTTCGCTCCGGCTATGGCCAAATCTCGGAAGGGCTAGTTCCACCCCATGTCCTGGTTTTTGATCACCTGGCCGCGGCCACGCGTCATATTTTAAAAATCACTAGTTAGCCTGGGCCGACGCCGGCCCCACGCTCCATTGTTAACCATGTTCCCCAAAGTCCTTTTTTTGGGCCTTTGTCCGACAATCAGGGTTATCTATGCCCATGAATAAATACGTCATTCAGCTCCCCAAAGACCAGACGCCCCGTCAGTGGCATAACATTTTGCCCCAACTGCCTGAGCCTGTAGGCCCCTATAAAAACACAACTGGCCAAGTTCCGCCGCTCGAGGCTTTAATAGGATCCGTTTTTCCACCGTGGCTCATTGAGCAAGAACGCAGCGACCAAATCTGGCATCCCATCCCCTTCCCGGTTTTGGAAGCCTACGCCCTCTGGCGCCCTACGCCTTTGATCCGGGCCCGACGCTTAGAACTCGCTTTAAACGTTCGCTCCCGGATCTATTATAAAAACGAGTCCGTTTCCCCTTCCGGCTGCCACAAAAGTAACACCGCCGTAGCCCAGGCCTATTACAACCATCTGGCGGGGATTAAGCGCTTAACCACCGAAAATGGGGCTGGCCAATGGGGAACGGCTCTCGCCATCGCGGCCCGCCATTTTTACCTGGACATCCGGGTTTTCATGGTCAAGGCTAGCCTGGCCCAAAATCCCGCCCGCCAAACTATCATGAATTTGCTTGGGGCCGATGTTCTGGCTAGCCCCAGCCTATTAACTATCGCTGGACGAGCGGACTTGGCCAAAGATCCCCATTCCCCAGGTAGCCTAGGTTTGGCCATCAGCGAAGCCATCGGGGAAGCCATGAGCCGATCGGACACCAATTACGCCCTGGGAAGCGTCTTAAACCACGTTATTTTGCACCAGACCGTCATTGGCCAAGAAGTCAAAAAACAACTCCAGATAGCTGGCGAAAAACCAGATTATTTGATCGCCTGTCATGGCGGGGGCTCAAATTTAGGCGGTCTAGTCGTTCCCTTCACGCCCGATGTTTTAAATGGCCAACAAATTCAGTTCCTGGCCGCTGAGCCAGCGACTTGCCCGACCTTAACCAAAGGAAAATTTGGTTACGACTTTGGCGACATGGCCAAGTTAACCGCCATGATGCCCATGTACAGCCTCGGCGCTGATTTCGCGCCCCCGGCCATTCACGCTGACGGCCTAAGGTACCATGGAGCCTCCCCCATAATCAGTAGCCTGGTCAAATCCAAGATCGTGACCCCGGTCGCCGTGGAAGCCGAAGACGCTTTCCATTACGCGATCCTCATGGCCCAGAACGAATACGTGGTTCCGGCTCCAGAATCCAGCTACGCCTTGGCCTTAACTTGCCAAAAAGCCTTGGAATTGGAAAAAGCGAGAACGCCTGGAGTATTGGTGTTTGTGCTTTCTGGACACGGACTATTAGATCTTTCAGCCTATGAGAACAATAGCGGCCTAGAAAAAAATAGCCCCGCAAAAAAAGACTAACTGAACCCCGCTTTAAAAGAGGCCCAAAACCTGGAAAGCCTATTTGTTCCTTAAATCGGGCTTATAGGCTTCCAGACGTAATCCAACCGGTCGCCACTGGTTATCTTCCCAAACCAAATTCAAGCTAAATCCTAAAGCTGACCGACCTGTTCGCCACTCGCCTCGCGCCAACCACGGGCTTTCCGGCCCCAAAGTGTCGCGGATGGCCGTCAGAGGGGAGTTGGGGGCGGAAGCTTCGGCCAAAGGCCGAGACTCCAGCACCACCAATTTACCCCGTCTCGGGAAAAACTCCATCAGATCGCGGTGGGGATAAAGGGGTTGATAGGCTTGAGCCAGCTGTTGAGGGCTGTCCTGGTTTCGCCAGCCACTAGACAAAACGCTATGGAACGGGCGGTAGTCGCCACTAGCTAAACCTTGGCCCCACAAGCCCAAAATCTTTTCCAAAACCGGGCGCAACGAAACCTCGGAAACCGGAACGGGAATACTCCCCGCGGGACTATCCACTTGAATCACTGGAACCGAAACCCGGTTGTCGGTCATGATCGGCCCAGCGGCTCGGAACCAGAAAACTTTGATCCCCACCAAAATCAGGGCCACTATTATCAGATAAATCCAACCCTTGGATGACTTTTTTCTTCGGAATCGAATATTTCGGCTTTTATCTAACATATTTCTATTTTACGCTTATATTACAATTTTTGTCAATAATAAACTCGCCCCGCGTCCCAGTCATCCCCCATCCTCGCCCCATCATAAAAACAGGGGAAGAACCGAAAATCGGAATTATTAACGGAAAATATGGAACAATACGTCAAAATAGCCTTGGCCTTTCAGCTTGGGCGCCGTTTCGCCTTTACCCAGGGAGAGTGGAAAAAACAAAAAACAGACGGAAATCAAATCTTCATGAAAAAAAGCATAATTAAATATTATTCACGACTATATATTATTTAATTATAAAATATATATAGTTAATTTTTATATACTATTTATAAAGAATATGATAATAAGATAAATATTTATCTTCTAAATACAACTTTTTAGCAATGATAAGTGGTATAATTGTACGAGTATGGAGCGTTCTTATTTTTACTCAACCGTAATTATGTCTTATATTCAATGATTAGTGACGATCAGGAAAGTCTTTGAGCGTTAAAGGTATGTCAATTTCTAAATATAACTAGTTAAATTTTATGATCATTAATATGATAGTATCAATATTTATTTATTAAAATCAAATAATATTATATTTGAAAACCTATTATCAGACCAGATCCCCAAGCGCTTTTACTTTGGTAGAAACAAAATTATCGAGTTTGGCTTCGCCAGGTTAACTTGGTCAGCCAGCGGAATCGCCCGCGCCGCGTTGGTCGAAACCAAAAGAACCATTGATTCCGTGGATCGGGGCGGTCGGTATTTGACCAGGCTTAATGGGTAGAGCTAGGCCAACCAGACGGGCGCGTCCGCCACAAATAAAACCCTGCCCTGATTGGCTTTGACAATAAGAGCCAAAGGCGCTACCATCAAGAAGATTAGAGGCCAGGGTCGGAACTTTCGCGATCCCCTCAAATAAAGACCAAAACTAATCACGCGCTTTCCGTCCGCTCAAAAACCAAGGCGACTGGCTCACTACCACTCCATAAAAAACTTGACAATTTATATTAACTGGGCCAAAATTATTCCGTAATTTGGTTCGGTCTAAACGGCCTGGATCTTGAAGGGAAGCCAACTGGTGGCTAGCCCAACAGCTCCTGGAACGCTTGGACAGTGGCGCGAAAGCGTTAATTAGGTTCATCGCGCTCTATTTATCGCGCTGGTTTCTTTCGACGAACCATCTTTCATGAACCCCTGGGCTGGATGAGGGATTTGGCGATTTCTCTAGTCCATGGGCATTGTCTCAAAAAAATCCGACCGCGCGAGAACCGGATTTCAAGGCCTAATCTCTCATTTTAATTACTCAATTGAGTAAATTAAACGTTTTTGGCATTTTTTCCCCTTTGGCGGATTTCAAAAACTGAGATTCGCCATTTTTTTTGACGTGCGCTAACTCCGAACGCTGACAACTTGATTCGCTTAGAAACTGACAGGATCTTTTGTCTTTTACTCGCCAATAATTTTGTCCAAACGGGCTTCCTGATTTATCGCCTAAGAAAAGACTGAAAAATATTATCTTATCTATTTATTAAATCTTTAAAAGAATTTTATTAACTACACTATTTTTATACTAAAAATCTGCCTACTTTAACAATGAATTCGACAATATTTCTGGCGATTAATGGACACATTATTCTGATTATTTTTGGACATCGTTAGGCGTCAGAAACATTTTCGACCACATTTTCCGACCATGAAGAGTTAGGGGGTGTTAAAAGAGGGTTTAGGCCGCTAAGATTTAAGGCTAAAGAATGAAAGCGGATAGGCGGGCTATGGCCGATTTTTAGCTAACTGTCAAAAGGCCGGGGAAATTTTTGAGCCAATTTTTGAGAGCGATTTTTTTTATAACGCCACTAACGTCGGGGGCTGAGGCGCGAACTAATCAATTGGTAGGCCATTAGATCCTCGCCAGTGACCCTCCCCACCTAGCTCCTAAATTGAAACCCTGGGCTAGGGGAGGGATTTGGCAATTACCCGAGCCCAGGGCCATTGTCTCAAAAAAACCGACGGCAGAAAAAACCGGTCTTCTTAAGATAATTTAAGCCATTA
>JAISYP010000111.1 GCA_031269825.1 Deltaproteobacteria bacterium | reverse complement strand
TCACCGATGAGGCGATGAACAGTATCAATATTAAACCTGCAAAATTTCATGGTGAATGGAATTATTCAATTTCACCTAACTCATAAGTTGTAAAGGAAATTTATTTCCGGCTTCTTAGCGTGGGTTTGTTTTCCCCGTTAGATCGCTTTTTTGACGCGCCCTGGGGGGAAGTGATGGGCAAACGGCCATTGGGGCTCGCGGAGATCGAAAAGTTCTTAAATGATGGCCAAGTGGGTTCTTTAGCCACCATAGGCGCGGATGGGCCTTATGTGACGGCGGTCAATTACGTCCACTGGAACGGAAAAATCTATTTCCATGGCCGAAAATGGGGTCGGAAGATGGAAAATATCGCCCACGACCAGCGGGTGAGCTTTTTGGTCTACGCGGTCGATGGTTATAAACGAGGCGCGACCGCTTGCGCCACCTCAACTCTTTATAAAAGCGTCATCATCAGTGGCCGAGCGAAAGTCGTGGAAGGCGAGTTGGCGGAAAACGCCCTAAAGCTTTTAGGGGAAAAATTCTCCCCTGGGTTGGGCGATTATTCCATCCCATTGGACAAGTTGGCCATCACGGCGGTGGTGGAGATTGAGATTGAGAAAATGACGGGCAAAGAACGTGATAATTAGGCGCATGTTTGACTAAATTAGTTAGTTTTTTCCTACCAGGGATCTTAGAGAGTAAATCTTAAAATCCGTTGGGCCAATAAACCAGAATTTAGGTGGCGCGGGCCAGTTTTCTATAGCCAACCCCCAGCCCTCGTCGCCCGCCTTCTTGGCCTTCCTTCTTAGCCTGGAAGTTCCATCCTTAGATAATGGGTTTACGCGGTTAGGCGCCTACGGGCGCCTCAGAAGACTCCTATGGGGGATCTATATAAAGGGAGCCTTTGAGGAGCCAGCGAAGGGCTAGATCAAGGGTTAGTCGCGGGAACATCTGGTATTTTTGGTCAACTCGCGCTATATTATAAAAGGTTTTAACGCCAATATTTCCCCATTTTCGGTTAAATCCGAACATTCAGCGGCGCGCTAACCCTCTGAGGCCTTACCTTGGCTAGGGGTCAACTTTTGGGGAAAATCAGTTCTAATCAGTCCTAGACGAAATGGTCGCTGGCTCGTGAGGCTCTTTTTTGGGCCTGACCCAGGATCGTTAAGGAGATTTTTATGTCCGCCAAGACCCCCTTCTCCTTCCAGGAGGTGGTTCTTGCCCTGACCCAGTTCTGGGCGGAAAAGGGCTGTTTAATCCAACAGCCTTATGATATGGAAGTGGGGGCGGGGACTTTCCACCCAGCCACCACCTTAAGAAGCCTGGGACCAGAGCCCTGGCGCGTCGCTTACGTTCAACCCTCCCGCCGCCCCACTGACGGTCGCTATGGGGAAAACCCCAATCGGCTCCAGCATTACTACCAGTTCCAGGTCATTTTAAAGCCATCCCCGGCTAAATCCCAGGAATTGTACCTAGCTTCCTTAAAGGCCCTGGGTATTAACCCGTTGGAACACGACATCCGGTTTGTGGAGGATGATTGGGAATCCCCCACCTTAGGGGCCTGGGGGATTGGTTGGGAAGTGTGGCTAGACGGTATGGAGGTCACCCAGTTCACCTATTTTCAACAAGTGGGCGGCTTTGACCTAAAACCGATTAGCGTGGAGTACACTTATGGCGTGGAGCGGTTGGCCATGTACCTCCAAGGGGTTGATAACGTCTTTGATTTGGACTGGAACGGGGAAATCCGTTATGGCGACGTCCATCACCAGGCCGAGGTGGAGTATTCCAAACACAATTTTGAGTTAGCCGACGTGCCCACGCTTTTCACTCTTTTCGATATGTACGAGGCGGAGTCCGTCCGGCTATCTGAGGCGGGTTTGGTTCGCCCGGCTTACGACTATTGCCTGAAATGCTCGCACTCGTTTAACCTTTTGGAAGCTCGTAAGGCCATTTCCGTCACCGAGCGCGTCCGGTTCATTGGCCGGGTTAGGCGCCTAGCCAGAAACGTGGCCGACGAGTACATCAAACAACGGCAAAATATGGGTCATCCCCTTTTGGGCCGCTGGGAGGTGGCCCTGTGAGCGTGGCTGATTTCATCTTGGAGCTAGGGGTCGAAGAGATCCCCGCCAGCTATTTTGGGCCAGCCATGGCCTATTTGGAAGAGCGCTTGACCAAAGAGCTGTCCGGTTCGGGTTTGCCTTTCACCAAGACGCGAGCCTGGAGTGGGCCTAGGCGTTTAGCCTTAGGCATTTGGGGGTTAGCCGACCGTCAACTGGATCTGGAAGAAGAAATCATTGGCCCGCCTTTATCCTCGGCCTTTGACGCCAACGGTAGCCACACCAAGGCGGCTCTAGGCTTCGCTAAGGGGCAAGGCGTCTCGGTGAGTGACCTTTTTACGGTTAACACCCCCAAAGGCGCGTATCTAGCGGTGAAAAAATCCCGGGCTGGTCGTCCCACGGCCCAAGCCTTAACCGAGCTGATCCCCAATATCTTAAGCTCGCTCCCGTTCCCGAAACTAATGAGTTGGGGGGATGGCGCGCACCAGTTTGTCCGACCGGTGCATTGGTTACTGGCCGTCTATGGCGGGGAAACTTTGCCTTTAACCTTTTGCGGGGTCAACGCCGGTAAAGTTAGCTTTGGCCATCGTTTCCTTCATCCTGGGCCCGTGGTCATCACCAGCCCCGACGAGTATCCAGTCCGCTTAGCCGAGGCCCATGTCTTGGCCGACTACCAAGAACGCCGGGCCATGGTCAAAAAAGAGATTTTGGAGGCGGCCATCTCTTCCAACTCCGATTTGCGCGTGGTGGCCGACGAGGATTTGATTGACGAGGTCACCAACCTTTTGGAAGAGCCGGTGGCTATCTTAGGGCATTTTGACTCCCACTTTTTGGAGCTACCCACCTCGGTCGCCTCCACCGTCATGAAAGAACACCAAAGATATTTTCCCATCACTGATAGCCAAGGTCGCCAAGCCCCCTATTTTGTGGCGGTCAACAATACCCGGGCCCTGGACATGGAAGTGGTGCGTCGAGGTCACGAAAGGGTCTTAAGGGCGCGTCTGGAAGACGCCCGCTTCTATTTCCAAGAGGATCGCAAAACTAAGCTGGCCGAGCGGGTGGAAGATCTGAAAGGCGTCGTTTTCCACCATCTTCTGGGAACCTCCTGGGAAAAAGTCTGCCGTTTCAAGGAACTGGCCTTAGACTTAACGACCCTGACTAACCCGGAACAAAAAAACGTGGTGGCTCGCGCCGCCGATCTTTGCAAATGCGATCTGGTCACTGGGGTGGTGGGCGAGTTTCCGGCCCTGCAAGGCTTAATGGGTTATGAGTACGCCTTAGCCGATGGGGAAGAGCCGGAAGTGGCCAAGGCCATTTTGGAGCATTATCTACCCAACCGGTCGGGGGGGGAATTACCCACCTCCGTCGCTGGGGCCATTTTAAGCGTGGCCGACAAATTGGACACGATTGTGGGTTGCTTTAGCGTGGGGTTACTACCCACCGGCGCGGCCGATCCGTTTGGCCTCCGACGTCAAGCTCTGGGCGTCATCCTCATCTGCCTTGAGCGTCAATGGTCGTGGTCTCTGGAGGATTATATTGAAAAAGCCATCCTAGGCTTAGGCTCGCTAGTCAAGACTCCGGCTAAGGAAGTTCGGCAAAAAACCTTGGAGTTTTTTAAAGTTCGCTTAAAAAGCCATCTTTTGACCCTCGGCGTCGCCCCAGACAGCGCGGAAGCGGTGTTGGGGCTTTATGGCCATAACCCGTCGGCGACGGTGGGACGCGCTTTGGCCTTGGAAGAGCTCAAACAACGCGATGGTTTCCGGGATCTGGCCCAGACTTTTAAACGCGTGGTTAATATTATCAAAAAGTTCGGCGCCCGTGACGAGCTCGTCTCCTTGGATCTTCTAACCCTACCGGCCGAACAAGATCTACGCCACGCCGCCGAGGTTATTTCCGGGGAAGCCCAGGAACTGATCCACAAGGGCGACTACGCCGGTCTCTTAGGCCGAGTGGCCACCTTGAAAGGCCCCGTGGACATCTTTTTTGATCAGGTCTTGGTCGACGATCCGCAACCGGATATTAAAAACGCCCGGGTGGCTCTCTTGGCCCAGGTCAGTCAAGTTTTTGAGTTAGTGGCCGATTTTTCGCGAATTAGCGCCGCTTAATACTAGTGGCCTGGCTAAACCAAAAATTTAGCCAGGCCACGTTGATAAACCGATAAAGGGCTTTAATGATTATTTAGCCAATGGTTTTTATAATTGATCGCCTTAGTCGCCGAGCCCAACAAAGGCTCTTTTTTTTGATCAAAATAAAAAAAACATCGTGGCTATAATCTGGGGCTGGCTCACGGGGCTAGTTATTATCGCTAGTTATTATCGCTAGTTATCATCGCTAGTTATCATCGCTGGTTAGCCTTATAAGATCAGGGCCAAAAAAACTGTCCGTTTGCTTGGCCCTGATTTAGTTTATCGCCTTTAGGCTTTCTGGGAGCTTATGTTGGTTTTTTTCATCTTTAACGTCCAGCGCAGTTTATAAGCGGCGGGGATAATAAACATCGATAGCGTAAAAGCCGTGATCATGCCCCCAAACAGGGGAGCGGAGATACGTTTCATAACTTCCGAGCCTGACCCGCCCTCGCTCCAGAAGATGGGAACAAGGGCCGCCACCACCGTGCCCACGGTCATGGCTTTGGGTCGGACGCGCAAGGTGGCCCCGGCTTCGATGGCTTCGTCAATCAGCTCTTTGGTGATGGTCGCCGGGTTAGCTAGGGCGGGTCTTTCTAGGCCCGCTTGCCTTAAGTAGATGATCATAATGACCCCAAACTCCGCGGCGAGCCCGGCTAAGGCGATGAATCCCACCCCCGAGGCCACGGACACGGCGTAACCGGCTAAGTACATAAACCAGATCCCGCCCACCAAAGAAAACGGCAGACTCAGCATGATCATGACGGAGTCAGTGATGTTTTTAAACTCCCAATAAAGAAGAATAAATATAATAATTAAGGTCGCCGGGATCATCAGTTTTAGGCGCGCGTTAGCGCGCTCGTATAGTTCATATTGGCCAGTGTAAGAGACGCTGACCCCGGGCGGTAGCTGGATATTGGCCTGGATGGCTTTTTGGAGATCTTCCACCACCGAGACCAGATCGCGCCCCCGCGCGTCCAGGTAAACCCAGACCGTGGGTCGGCCTTGCTCGGTCTTAAGCATGGAAGGGCCTGGGGCGATCTTAATCGTGGCCACTTGCCCGAGCTCAATAAATTGGCCCATGGGGGTGACTATGGGGAGAGCCTCCAAAGAATCCAAAGAGTCGCGGTAATGTTGCGGATAACGGATGTTGATGGGATAGCGGGCTAAACCCTCCACCGTTTCTCCCACCATTTCCCCACCCACGGCCAGGGAGATATGCTCTTGGACGTCGGCGATGGTTAATCCGTATCTGGCCGCCGCCGCTCGATGGATGTTCACTTCAATATATCGCCCGCCCGTGGGCCGCTCGGCCAGGGCGCTCATCACCCCGGGGACGGTTTTGGCCAATTCTTGGGTTTGCTGGGCGACTTGATCTATTACCGCTAGATCCCCGCCACTAACCTTGAGCCCAATGGGGCTTTTAACGCCAGTTGAGATCATGTCGATGCGGTTGCGGATGGGGGGCACCCACAGGTTGGCCACCCCGGGGAGACGGACGGTCTCATCCAACTGGTTGATAATATCGTCCATGGTCAAACCAGGTCGCCATTGGTCGGGGGGTTTTAAGCGGATGGTGGTCTCTAGCATCTCGATGGGGGCGGGATCGGTGGCGGTCTCGGCTCGGCCGGCTTTCCCAAACACCGTGTCCACTTCGGGGACGGTTTTGATGAGTTTGTCGGTGGTCTGCAGTAAAGCCCCGGCCGCGGCGACGGAGAGCCCCGGCAGCGTGGAGGGCATATATAAAAGATCGCCTTCGTCAATGCGCGGCAAAAATTCCCCGCCAATCCGTTGGGTGGGGTAGATGGCCGAGACAACCAGTAAGGCCGCCACCACTAAAGTCACCAAAGGTCTTTTTAAAACGATCCCCAATAATGGTTTATAAAGGGCCACTAAAAAGCGGTTGGCCGGGTTTTTCGATTCCTCGGGGATTCGGCCGCGGATAAAATAACCAATCAGAACCGGGATTAAAGTCACGGCCAAAAAGGCTCCCCCGGCCATGGCGTAAGTCTTGGTGTAGGCCAGCGGGCTAAACAGTCGACCTTCTTGACCTTGCAGCGAGAAGACCGGGATGAAAGAGAGGGTAATGATCAAAAGACTCACAAAAATGGCTGGCCCCACCTCAATGGAGGATTCCAGAATTACTTTCCAGCGAGCGTCGCCTTCCAATATTTGGCCTGGATGTTCCTTGCGCCAACGCTCTAGCTTTTTGTGGGCGTTCTCCACCATGACGATGGAGGCGTCCACCATGGTGCCGATGGCGATGGCTAACCCCCCTAGGGACATGATATTGGCGCTGACGCCTTGATAATACATGATCAGAAATGAAATAAGGATACCTAAAGGGAGGGTGAAGATGGCCACCAGCGACGAGCGGGCGTGAGCTAGAAACAGGCCGCACACCAAGGCCACCACGATGAACTCCTCAATCAGTTTTTCGGAAAGATAGTTGATGGCCCGGTCGATCAGTTGGCTACGATCGTAAACCGTGACGATTTCCACGCCCTGGGGGAGGCTCGATTTTAAGCTATCCAGTTTGATTTTGACATCTTGGATAATTTGTCGGGCGTTTTGCCCAAAACGAGCGAGGACTATCCCGCCGGCCACCTCGCCCTCGCCGTTGAGATCAGTGAGGCCACGGCGCATCTCCGGGCCCAAACGGATCTCGGCCACGTCCCCCAGCGTAATCGGCAGATCCCCCGCGCTTTGGATAAAAACCTGACGAAAATCCTCTAAGCTGGCTAGGTATCCCGTGGCCCGCACCATGTACTCGGCCTCGGCTTGCTCAATGACCGACCCGCCGGCTTCTTGGTTGGCTTTGTCCAAAGCCATTTTGACGTCAGCTAAAGTTAAACCGTATTGTCTTAGACGCGTCGGCTCCACCACGATCTGGTATTGCCGAACCACCCCGCCCACCGAGGCCACTTCGGCCACGTTGGGCACCGCGGCCAACTCAAACTTTAATAACCAATCTTGAATGGAGCGTAGTTCCGAAAGATCCCTTTGGCCAGTTCGGTCGACTAAGGCGTATTCATAAACCCAGCCCACGCCAGTGGCGTCAGGGCCAAGGGAGGGAACGACCCCGGCCGGCAGATCGCCCTGGGCTTGGTTTAAGTTTTCTAAAATTCGGCTTCTGGCCCAGTATAGATCCACGTCATCCTCAAATATCACGTACACGAACGAGTCCCCAAACGAGGAGTAACCCCGCACGGCCCGCGCTTTGGGGACAGTGAGCATGGCCCTGGTCAAGGGGTAGGTCACTTGATCCTCCACCAACCTCGGAGCCTGACCGGGGTAGGTGGAGCGAATAATGACCTGGACATCGGATAGATCCGGTAGAGCGTCCACCGGGGTGTGGCAAAGAACGTAAAGCCCCCATAAGGCTAGTAACAACGAGGCCATCAGAACCATGGCCCGGTTGTTGATGGAGGCTCGGATGAGACTAGCTATCATGGCGGCGTTCCAGTTTGGGGTTGGAGACGGTTGGGGTGGGTTGGGATGGGCCAACCGGGGTGGCTGGGGTCGGTGGCGCGATTTGGCTCGGGGGCTGGTGGCTGGCGTGAGTAGGGCTGGCCATAGTCGGGCGCAAACGATCTAGAGCCCCCGCCAAGTTCGCCTCCGAGTCAATCAAAAATAGACCCGACACCACCACCGTGTCCGTCGGTTCCAGCCCCGCGGTCACCAACGTCTCCTCGCGGGCCGATCCACCAATTTCGACTAATTTAGGCCAAAAGGAACCGTCTGAGGCTAAAGTGATGACTCTTTTTTCTTCGCCTAGATCGATTAAGGCTTGCGTAGGTATCAATAGCCCGGCCGCTCCCTGGCCCCGCAGGCGGATGACGGCCGTGAGCCCAGGCCGCAACAAGCCTTCGGGATTAGCCACGGTGAGCCGGAGGGGCACGGTGCGCGACTCTTTATTGGCTTGGGGGAGAAGCCTTCGGTTAATGGCCTCAAACGCTCGCCCCGGCCAGGCCACGGTGGAAACGCGGACGCGACCCTCGGCTAAGGCCAGATCTTTTTCGGGCACTTCGGCGGTCACCCAAATGGGATCTAGACCTTGGATCTCGGCCAGGGTCATGTTTTTATCCACATTCATGCCTTGGTAAAGATCTAGCTGGGTCACGACCCCGTCGACCGGGCTAATGACGCGTAAATTAGAATTAGGGGCGCCGGTTCGATCCACTTCGGCTAACATTTCCTCAGGCATGCCGCCCAGGCGAAGTTTTTCCCGCGCGCCGGCGATGATCCGGGGACTGGCTTTTTGGGTTTTAAGCAGCAAATATTCGCTTTGATCCGAAGCCCAGGCCGGGGCGGTGATGACGGCTAAAGTGTCCCCGGCTTTAATGGGATCGCCCACCGAGATGTTAAAGGTTTGGGCCACGAACCCCTCGGCCCGAGATTGCAACCGAGCCCGTTGGTAACCATTAAACTCGACATTGGCCGGCAGATCCCGGGCGTAGGCGAGACGACCGGTTTTGACTGGCGTGGCTCGTAAACCGAGGTTTTGAACCTGGGTCGGATCGATCCGCACCCCTTGGCCCAGTTCCCCCTCGTCGGCGTAACGGGGGATCAGATCCATGTCCATAAACGGCGAGCGACCAGGTTGGTCAAACCTGGTTCCTGGGTACATGGGGTCATACCAATAAAGAACCGAGCGCTCGGGTTTAGGCTCTTGCCCAAAAGCCATACCCCAATAGACTAACCCCAGCGCCGCCAGCGAGACCAGGAAAAAGCTTTTCGCGCGCATGGTTGTCTCCTAAGGGGTTTTTTCTAGGTTAGTGATGAGATAGTCCGTCCCGTCCGCGCGGAAATCAAACAAAACTTGGTCGCCACTGGCCAGTCCCTCTAACAAATCCGGGGCCTCGACTTTAAACCACATGACCATGGCGGGCCAGTTCAGGGCGACAATGGGCCCATGCTCCAACTCGACGCGCAGATTGGGGGCGTCTAAACTTTTGACCCGAGCTTGTCCGCTGTAAAGGCCAGAAGGTTGGCCTGGGCTAGAGGGTTGGCTAGGCGCCGGGCTAGCTGGCTGACTGGGAGCTGGGGACGCGTCATGACCGCCATGTCCGCTATGTCCGCCATGTCCACTATGCGCGCCATGTCCGCTATGTCCACTATGGCCGCTATGCCCTTCATGCCCGCCATGTTGGGCGTCAAGGGCCAAAGAGGTCAAAGCCAAGAGGGCCAAGCTCAATAATAGGATCGACCATTTGGTCGACCATTGGCTCCGCGCGGGTCGCGATAAATTATTCCCAGCTTTTTTTAAGGATTTCATAATTGGTCTCCCCTTGGGATCTCGGGGTTAGGCTCCAAACCGCCCCCGAGGGCTAAATAAAGTTTAATGTCGTTAAGGATTTGGGAACGCCGGATGTCTAGGGTGGCCATTTGGGCCTCAAACACTTCCCTTTGGGCTTCCAGAACCTCTAGGTAACTGAGCGCCCCGTTTTGGTAACGGTTGGCGGCTAGTTCCAAAACCCTTTTTTGGGTTTGTAATAATCGACTCTGAGCTTGACGCTCTTGGGCTAGTTTCGGGCGCGCGTCCAAGGCCTCAGCCACTTCCTGAAAAGCGGTTTGGATGGCTTTTTCGTAATTGACCACGGATTGCTCTCGGCGAATTTTGGCCAGATCTAAGTTTCGCCGATTGCGTCCCCCGGTGAACAAAGGGAGCGTGAGGTTTGGCGAAAAGCCCCAGCCCGCGTTGGTTTTGGAGAGTAGGGAGTTCAATTGGCCGCTCATGTACCCAAATTGCCCAGTGAGGGTTAAACTGGGAAAAAAGGCCGCCCGAGCCACCCCAATGTCGGCGTGGCTGGCCACTAATTCCCTTTCGGCGGCGAGGATATCCGGGCGTTTCAATAAATATTCGCTATTGACATTGTCCGGTAAATGGGGATCCGGCCAATTGGCCAAACTTAAGGCGGGCGGTAAGACGGGCTCGCCGAGATTACCGGTTAAAAGTTTTAATTTTTTCTCCGCTCGGGTCAGAGATGTTTGGGCCGAGGCTAGAGTCACTTCGGCCTTGGCCACTTGACCCCGTGCCTGCTCTAACTCCAAGAGAGCCGATTGGCCAGAGATCAGGCGTTGTTCGATAAAGGCCAGCGAGGAGCGCCAGCTGGCTAAAGTTCTTTCCGTTAACTCTAGCGACTCCACGGTCATCCGAGTTTCCAGGTAAGCCTCGGCCACCTCGGCGATGAGAGCCAGACGGGCGGCTCGGGTGGCCTCAGTGACGCCTAGGTAGCGTTGGTAGGCGGCTTGGCTCATGTTTTTTAGGCGCCCCCAAAAATCCATCTCAAACCCGGCCATCAGGCCAACTTCGTGTGAGCGCGAGGTGGATCTTTCCGGGCCGCCTTGAAGGGAGGTCTGGACCGACAATTCTAGGTTTGGGTAACGGTCGGCTTTGGCGACCCCATACTCGGCTCGGGCGGCCAGGACATTTAAGGCCGCCATCCGGAGATCCCGGTTTTCGAGTAAAGACAACTCAATGAGAGCTTTGAGTCGGGGTTCCAGGAAAAAGCCACTTAAAGAGGGCAGGGCTAAATCCTCCGTCGCGCTGGCCGCGCTAGCCGAACTAGAGCTAGCCGAGCTAGCCCCCGGGGCGGCCGGGAGGGCGCTCGACGGAACCGGGGCGTCCGGACGTTGGTACTTTGGGGCGAAAGAGCAACCCCATAACCCCAACGTCAGCCCCACAAACGCCAACAACAAGCGGGCGATGGGCATAGAACACCATATTGCGGTTAAAGGCCACAAGAAGAGCCTTAAGGTTGGGAGCGACCAACGCCGCGCGAAAACCTTTTATAAGGCCTAAATATTTATGGGCGTACTGGGGAAGAGAAGATTAGGCGAGGCGAGGTGGACGGAAGAGGCCGTCAAGGTCGGGGGTGAGCGGGAGTTTGGGCTCCAGAGGCCGCCAAGAGAGGAAAGCGGGATTGGGAACTTCCACGCCCAGAGCGATCAAAAGAGACGCCGCCTGGAAACCTGGGCAGACGACCAACCCGCAACTAGCTTCGGAATTGTCAGTGGGTAGTTGGGGTAAATGGGTTTGGTCGGGGGCGTTGATAGGTTGAGCGGGAAGATTATGAGCGACATGACGGTTATGATGGCTCATATAGTTCGCGTGGCCGGGGAGCTTGGCGTGGTTAACGCGGCTCGTCTTTTCTTGATGGGCCACAGAGGCGGTTGGGGGCGAGGTTAACGGTTCGGCCATAGAAATAGAAGGCTCAGAAAAATGGGCGCAACAAGCCAGGCCTAAGTGGGCGCTCAAAAGCGATGGCGGCCACAAGAGGAGAGCTAAGACCAAATATATTGTTAGTTTAGCGCCCATCATAATGATCGAGTGTAACCAAAGATTAAAGTCTTGTCAAGAGCGGATCCCTGGTTAAAAGGGTGGAAAGTTTTTTCATCAGGGGAAAAAAAGCGAAAAAAACTTTTGGGCTAGGTAAAATATTATTGGTTATTGTCCGTTAAGACGGGTTTGGCTTGGTAAGGCTAACTCCAAAAATAGGATCCTTCTTTCCCCATTTTTAACTGGTGGGTAATACCGCCGAAAGGTGGCCAGACTCGCGGTTTGGGCCAGGTTAATCCGATGGACGCCCGCCCGGGCCGTGGCGTGGTAGAGCCAGATAGCTCCTTGGGGATCCACCAAGACGAACCCGGTATGGTAGTAGGACAATTTACCCAAAAAACGGCGGTCAGGCTTGGAGATGACGAAAATATAAATCCGTTCGGCCATCAGCTCTCGCAAAACGGTCAAAAAAGCCGGGGAATTGATGTTCACCCCCCAACCCACCGGTTGTTGGGCGTCATTAAAAGAATGGGGGGGCGTGGTAGGCTCGGGTAAATAGCGAATAAATCGTTTCTCGGCTATGTTTAAGGCCACGTCCAAACCAAAATCCCAGTCCAAGCCCAAGGGCGAAGCGGCGTTAGAGTCATGAAGACGATCCCGGCGCGTGTCGGCTAGGGTGAGGTTTTCGTTCCAGATAAACCGGGCCAGGGAAACTATAAAACCGCTACAGTTAAAACCGGCCGCGCGGAAAGTTTGGTTAGGTTTGGCCCAGGAACTGTAGGCCCCTTGATCATTGATGACGCCATCCACGCGGAAAGATAAACCTAGAAACGAACTTAAGATCCTAGCCGCGTCGGCGTTGGCTGGCCAATCTAGCCCCGGCGGCTTGGCCGGGGCGTTGGTCTCGGAATCCGGTCGGCTGCCGGCTTGGTTAAGGCTAAAGTAGTGGGCAGAGTTGGGGAGTTGATCAGGGTTAGTCTGGCCTAGAAGCGGAGTGGCCAAACCTATGCCCAGACCTAGTCCCAGGCCTATTCCCAATCCCAATCCTAGTCCTAGTCTCAACCAATCAAACCCCAGCGCGACCGTCAATCGATTAACCAAGCGTTTAACCATGAGCCTCCAAGCTGGTCGCGTCCTCGGTGGGCGGTTTTAAGTCGGGGTGATCGGGCCAATAAATGATCCGGGCGCAGTTGGGACAGCTCAAAAGCTTGTCGTTGCGCTGGAGCTCATTAAAAAGTTGGGGGGGCACGCTCAACCGACAGACCTGGCAAAGGCCGTCCAATACCGGGGCTATGGCCTGGCCATCACGGTTTTTGGAGACGATCATGTAGCGACTTAAGGCTTCGCGGGGCAGCGACTCGGTCAATTTTGTCCGCTCAACCTGAGCCAGCTCCTCCTGAGCGTGACCGGCGGCTATTTCTTTTTCGATAGAGGCGGATTCGGCGCGGAACAACGCGGCCTCAGCTTTTTGGGCTTTAACCAAATTCGGCAGTTTCGCTTCCAGTTTTTCCGCCTCCTCCATCAAAGCCAGTAGTTCGTCTTCCCGGGCGGCCAACTGGAAGGCGATGCTCTCAGCTTCTTTTAAAACGGCTCGGTACTCTTCGTTGTTTCTGGCTTTCAGCTGCCGAGTCTGGTTAGAGCCCTTGCGTTCGATCAAATCGGTTGACTCCGCCTCCAGTTCCCGACGGCGGCGTTGGTTGTCGGCCAAGTGAGCTTTAACAGAGCCCAGTTCCGCGTCCAAAGCGGTCAGTTTGACGCGGGCTAGGGTTAATTTTTCTGGCCCTTCGACGGCCACGCGACGCCATTTTTTGAGTTGGTTGTCAAGTCGCTGGAGGGCGATTAGAGTTCTGATGGTTTCTTTCACGAAAGACTCCACAAAAGGGAAGAGGCCTGTTAACGGCCCGGTTTTCGCCAAGGCGAATGTTCGCTAAGGTAGATATATTCAATCGTCGCCCCGAGGCGACGAGTAATTTTTTCCAGTTCTTGGCCCAGACGAAGAAGCCCGGGGCTCTCAGTTTCGTAATGACCGGCGGCTAAAACGCAAAAGTTGGCCTCTTCGGCCAACAGGGCGTGATGGTGACTCATTTCCCCGGTGATTAAGATTTGGGCTCCGGCTTTTTGGGCGGACAAAAGATAGTCGCCCCCAGAACCTGGTAGCAAGGCCACTTGGCTGATGGGCCCGGGTTCGGGGCCAGCGAAGCGAAGTTGATCTAGGCTAGATGGCTCTAAATTCGCTTTATTTAGGCCGAGCTTTTCCACGCAAAAGGCCAGGGGATCTCTTGGGGTGGGCCAATGGGCCAATAACCCGAGGCCCTGTTCTGGTCTTTGGCAGATCGTAAAATCAAAAGCTGGTTCCTCATAGGGATGGGTGGAGCGTAAGGCTAAGGTCGCCGCGGGGATGAGGCTTTTGGGAAGGATGGTTTCTAGGCGAATTTCGTCGACTTTGGTCAGTTCCCCAATGTCGCCCACGTAAGGTTGGCTACCTGGCTCTGGCCTAAATTGGCCCACGCCTTTTAACGCGTAGGCGGTTTCCACGTAATTACCCTGTCGACCAACCCCGACCTGGAACAAAGCTTGTTTTATGGAATCTAACCCTTCAGCTGGCGCGAAAACAGTAAGTTTGGCTAGTTCCTCGGAGTCTAGCTCCAAAGGCCCATCGGGGATTAATTCTAGCCGCTCGGCCAAAGCCTGGGCCACGCCCACCTTGTCCCAGTTAGTGTGAGCCGAGATAATGGACAGCTCCCCTTTAATGGCTTTAAAAATGGGGCTGGTCAAGGGGTTTTGAAGGTTTAGGCTTTTAGAGGGTTTAAAGATGAGTGGGTGGTGGGTTATTAAAAGATCCGCTCGCCGTTCAATGGCTTGGTCGATGACCCGGTTGGTGGGATCCAAAGCTAAGGCCACTTTTTGAGCTTTGGCTTTTGGATCGCCCACCTGTAACCCGGAATTGTCCCAATCTAAAGCCAGGGAAAAGGGGGCCAAGCGGTCGAGGTAGCCAAGAAAATCCCCTACCAACATAGGCGCCACCGTGGTTGGGCTAGGGCCCCAGAAAAAAATAAACGCCCTGTTGGGGGCGCTGTTTTATGGATCTTTAGCCAAGAGAGAAAGGAAAAATGATCTTTATTGTTTATCCAGTCTGGTTTTGTTTTGGCCCAGCGGAGAGAAATTTTAGGTCTAGTTTTCAGGCGAGGCTTAAGATAGGACTTTAGTCTAGTCTGGGGGATTGGCTTAATATTTGGATTGACAAATGTCAAATCGCTCAGATTATAGGTTAAATAATTATAAAACACAGTTGATTCGCGCTATCTAAAAGAGCCATTAAATGGCGCTTAATTTTTTTTAATTGAATTGGCGAATGATTTGGTCGCCGACTTGTTGGTCGCTTAAATAGTGGCCACCATATTAGTGGTCACCGGACTTGTTACGTCTGATTTGTTTCGTTTGACTTTGGGGGCCTTAATAAAAACGCCATCAGCGCGAACAAGGAGCATTATAGCCAGGAAAATTCTAATAGTCAACCAGTTTAAGGAATTTTTTTTGGCCGGGTTCTGGTTTTTTTACTTGACTAGCTTCATTGACGAAAGGCTAGAGAGCGGGCGATCAACCCTAGTGGCTGATTTACCTCCAGCTATTTAGCCAATTAGGTTGATCATAACCGAAGTTAAATGGTGGTGGGCCCACCAGGACTCGAACCTGGAACCAACCGGTTATGAGCCGGGGGCTCTGACCATTGAGCTATAGGCCCATTTATCCAAGGTTATACCTAACTAACTAGATTAAGCGCTTAAATTTTTTTATGGTTATCTGGTAGCCGCGCCTTTTTTTATTTCAGAGCGTGTTTTAAAAGTGATGTTCTGTCAGACACGTTTCCGCGGCTGGGAAAATTTCAGTAAAAAACCGAAATCACTCTCGATTTTTTTTTATGGGCGCCCCTCTGGGTATAATGTTAAGAGTCTGTTTCGCTTCGCTAAGCTTGTTAGTAAATCGTAGGCAAATCCCAGACCGCGTTAGAGCTTCCCGAAGAGCGAAACGTTGATACCCTCGTTATTAGGACGCGTCTAAACTATTGGGTGGGCGAAGAAATTCTCCACAAAAGCCGAGGCTTAAAGTTGGCGACAAGCGTCGTGGGAAGTTTCGCCGCCAGCGACGCTCCAGCCCAAAAGGTTAAAAAGCGGCGGGAGGCGGGGAATCCTCTTGTCTACCAGCGGCGTCAACTTGAGCTTTAATGGCCACAACTTCATCCCGGCTAAGTTCAGACAGTTCAACGACGTCGTCAATGGTATCGCCCCGGCGCGACAGACGCGTAGCGAATTTAATCCTAGCTTCCCGCGTGGTATCCATCCGGCATTTGTTTAACAGCGCCTCAGGATAATCCCGCCTAAACTGTTCGAGCGAAATAATATTCATAAGGTATTGCTCCTTGATCTTGTTGGCTAAGGCCGAATTCTCGTAGACAACGAATATACTCCACAAGAAACGGTAGTGGTCAGCGACCTCAAGTCAAAAAGGTTAAGAAGCGGCGGGCGCTTGGGAATCCCCTTGACTACCAGCGTCTAGTTGAGCTTTAAGCGCCACAACTTTTTCCCGGCTAAGTTCAGTCGCCACAACAACTATGTCAATGGATATGCCCTCGCGCAACAGGCGCTTG
>JAISYP010000069.1 GCA_031269825.1 Deltaproteobacteria bacterium | reverse complement strand
ATATGTAGCAAAACAAAAAAATACCTTTAATACACTTAATTAAGTGCCAATGTAGACCCCGACACTAGGTAACCCCTTGATAATACACTGTTTTTTTTAATTCTTGTTAAAGATCGGTTAGGCGTCAATTCTCCGAACCAGGAGATTTTTTTATTATCTCAATTTTATCCGACCAAGGAGCGCTTAAATTTCTATTTTTTAAAGTCACTATGTAGCGTTAAGAAGATGGCTGAAGATGGTTTAAAAACTTTTTAAGACCAATGAGCGTCTAGCGTGACCGATGATGGAGCTAGAAATGATCCACCAGGGTCGAAAATTGTTGAATTCCGCCTCGCTCTAGACGGAAATAGTTTGTCTTGGCGAGTGCTCGTCAACTCTTTAAGATGTCGCGGTAGCGATTAACGGGTTGACTGGGTGGTTGATAAGTTATTTATAACAGGCTGAACGGTAGTTTATAGCTGGTTTATAACAGGGTAATAGGTGGTTTATAGTCAATTATTAAGTGGTTTATAACCGGTTTATCAGTAGTCTTAGTTCATAGATGGACGTCTTCAAAGGTGATCTAGTTTGACTATGACGCCTTCCAAAGTGATGAGGCCACTGGTGGAAAATTCGGCTTTGTTCAAAGAAAACAGGTAGGCCCTTTCCATAAAAAAAGGTTCTAGAGAATTAAGGATGTGGCGCTTAAAGTTTTCCTGGCTAATCAGGTTTAAGACCGACAGCCGGGGGCCAGGGGCGTCGACGCCAGCGGACAAGGCGGGATAGCGAAAAAATTGGCCCGGCGTTCTTTCTAAAAACGGCGCGATGTCAAGTCGATCCACCGGGACGCAACCGAGTAGTTTTATATAATTGGCTTGACTAAAACGACGTCGACCAACCGGTTTGATGGACAGTTTTCCCTCTGGGTTTATTTCCAATTGTTTATAATTAGCCCCCAAAATCCAGGAGGCTTTTTGGATATTGTTGTTAATGGCTACGTCTAATAGCCCTAGGCGGAGGTTAGCGTCGGTTAGTTTAACGTCTGGGGGCGCGTCGGTCGGTTGGCCGTTTCTATGGTCGCCTTGGGTTAGATAGCTTAAAAAATTGTTGGCTAGGCGGTTTTCCTTTTCTAATTGTTGGGTGAGCTGGTTTTTCATAAGCAAGGCTTGTTGGAAGGCGGTGGAAGGGAGACGGTTGAGGTAGGCTTTTTTTTGACGCCGGAAAGAAACGGGGTCGCGATCTAAACTTAGGGCCTCAAAAGCTAAATTCAGTTCCACCGCTTTTTGTTCGCTATTTTTTTTGCCTTTATTGGCGTCTGGATGAAAGGCCTTTAACAAAGCTCGGTAGACAGATTTGACCACCTCAAAAAGTTCCTTTTCCGTTAGCTCAGCCGCCATTTCCGGGGTGATCCCGAAAACCTCAAAAGGGTTTTTTGACATGGTTAAGGTCTGACCCGCCCTTGATTAGCAATCTGTCTAAGGTTTCTAGATGGGCTCCGACTGGCCACAATGGGCTGATGGTCACGTAACCGGCTTTGGAGAGGGCGACGTCGCTATCCGGCTCTTCCAGAGTTAGCCGCAGGTCATCGCCACGCAAGCGGGTGTAGAGGGCGGTTCCATCGGGGCGGAGTTGTTTTTGGTAATAGTCTGGGGCCGGTTGGCTATGGACGCGCGCCCAGATGGGCTCGCGCGTTTTGGGCTGGCTGGGGATGTTTAGGTTTAGGGTCACGCCGAAGGGAATTGACCAGTCGGCCAGGTTATCGATCACGTCCAATAAGATGGCCCCAGCGCCGAGCCAGTCATAGTGGGTGGAGCGGGCGATGGACACGGCTATGGCGGGATAACCCGCCCCGGCCGCTTCTAACGCCGCCGCCACCGTGCCCGAGTAGTTGACGTCATAACCGAGGTTGGTGTCGGTGTTGACGCCGCTGATAACTAGATCCACCGGCTCATTGGCCAAAACCGTGAAGCCAAGGCGGGCGCAGTCGGCCGGGGTGCCCGAGGTGGCGTACCCAAGAGCCCCATCCGGGAGGATGATCGGTTTTACCTCAATGGGCGTCCGGAGGGTCACGGTCTGGGATTGAGCGCTTCTTTCCCGATCTGGGGCGCATACCGTGACCTGGTGACCAGCGGAGCGTAAAGCCTGGTAAGCCGTCAAAAGTCCTTCCGATTGAAAGCCATCGTCATTGGTGAGAAGAACGCGCACAATAAAAACCTGAATTTATAGAGGATTGGGGTGATTTGACAAAATATTAGCTAAGTTAGCGATTAAAATTAATGATATTTTAGTCAAGCGGCGAAAAAAGCGGCTCTATCT
Organism: Deltaproteobacteria bacterium; assembly: GCA_031269825.1. Classification (GTDB taxonomy): domain Bacteria; phylum Desulfobacterota; class Desulfarculia; order Adiutricales; family Adiutricaceae; genus JAIROO01. The sequence continues at coordinate 18,073 of JAISYP010000069.1, read as the reverse complement.
TTTATCGTCAACCTTGGCGCGCATGATCAAGCGCGTTAGGGGGGTTTTCGGATCATTAGAACTGACCGTCACCGCCTTGTTGACCGCCCGACCAGCCCAGGCGTCGTAGAGATCCACGGTCACCGTGATGGTTCCGCTGGCGCCAGGGGAGATGACGCGATCGTAATTGGTCACCGTGCAACCACAACCCGGGACAACCTCCAGGCGCAGATTATCGTCGCCCTCGTTACGCACCTCAAACTGGTGACTGATGGAGCTACCCGGTGGGTTAAGCTGGGCGTCGTATTCCGTCTCCAACAAAACCATCTTAGGGCCGGGCTCTGAATAGGCGGGTTGGTCAGGGGGCGGTTGGTCGGTCGGGGCGGGGTTGGCCATTGGCTCGGCGACGTTAAGAGGGTTATCTTGGTTATCATGATTATCATAATTATCTTGGGCCCAAAGTAGACCGGGCCATAGGAGCGACAATAAAACTAAAGTCCAAACGCTTTTTTTCATGGGGCGACCTGTCAGCTGGATTACGGCCAGGGGCGGCGTGGATAAAACCTGGCCGCCGCCTTCATTCCAAGGCGCTTATTATAGTCCTTTTGGCCGGTTAGGGAAAATAGGGCCCGTCCTTTAAACGGATAATTGGCTTAAAAATTCCTTCTTCAGCTTTTCCAGATTCACCGCCGCTATCTCCACCTGGGATTCCACTTGCGTGGCCGAAAGACCGAGGGTGTTTTTTTGGAAGGTCAGGAATCTGGCCAAAAAGACGGGGGTGATGGCCGCCACCAGTTTATCTTGACCAGAGCTATCCAGGTTTTCGTAAAGGCCGCCGCATTGGAAGAGGAACATACCCCATTTTTGGGCGGAGATATCTAGATCGTTTAAAGGCGTTGTCAAAAGGTACTGGCGTAAATCGTTGGCCACGCCCAGAACGTCCCGCCATTGGCTCTCGGTGTCCTTAAGTAAATCTAGGATTTCCGTGTGGAGTTCCTTAAAATTGAACTGGTAACGGGCCGGAAATAGCCCTTGCTTAAGATTCGTCCCAATGACCGAAGTGGGTTTGGAGCGGGTCACTTTAACCCAGTTGGCCTTAAACCTGGCCATGGCCTCAAAAATACCCCGAGCCAGCTGTTGGAACATCTTGATGATATGGGGGGTATCCATACTTAGGTTGGATAAACCATGACGGCCTTCGGTCATGATGGATTGACAGATTCGAAAGCCCCCGGTGATGGCCAAAACCTTGACCAATAACTCGGGCGTCATTAAGCCGGGACAGGTTGGCCAGTCGGGATAGGCCAAAAGAGTCTTTAAAAAGCGCTCATTAAACGCCCAGTCCGTCAGAATCGGTTGTCTAAGGCGGCGGCCAAAAAGGGAGCGAATCATGGGGTAGACCATGAGGTTGGTGACCGGGGAGTCAATGGCGTTACGGGAGTACAAGGGGTTAGTGAAGTCGGCGATGTCATCGAGGATGGGTTGGATGAGGCGTTTGAGCCAAGTTCTTTTGATGGTTAAGGTGTCGGCGTTTTGCACCACGATGGTTTTGGCTTGTAAACGCTCAGCCAAGAAAAAAAGGTTAAAAAGCCCTTGAGTTTCCAAGGCCCGATCCGGCGGGGTGACCATGGCCAGTTTTGGGGACTCGGTGGGGGATTGGAAAAAGGTCTCCACGACGTTGTCTTCGGAATGACAGTCGCTCAAAACCAAAACCGTTTTTAGGCCAGGAAAATCTTGGATCAAGCCTTCCGAGACTTTGATGGCCATCCGCTCTATAGTCGTGGCGTCGTTTTTTGACAGGAATCCCACCACTAAGTCGGCTTGAGTCACGTTGAAGGGGTTATCCTCCTTAATGACATGGTATTCCGGGGATAAAGTGGCCATGTAATTGAAAACCTCAACCCAATTAAAGATTCATAGTCAGAAAACGTTTAAAGATCCTAAGACGTCAGAAAACCCAATAAATCAATTTAGGTCTAAATTGTTTCACCGGTTTAACCAATGGGGGCGGGGGAGAGCCTTGTCAACCCCAGTCATACGCTTAAACTTTTTGGCCATTTTAACACTTCCCGGCTAGATAATCAAAAAGAATTGATTGACCCCGGAGCTAGCTGGGGGTTTAGCCAAAGGGAGCCGCCAAGTTAGGCCAGTCGCGCCTTAAAGTGTCCAACCCCAGGGGCTGGTTGGCGGATCGGGCCCTAGAACTCCCACAGGATCCTCCAACGCGATCTGGCTGTTCTTGGCCATCTTGGCGCTCATGGCTCTCTTGGGGTGGGGCTAGGTTTTGTCCCCGCCCCAAGCTCGAGTTTTTTAGGTTAGGCCAAAATAGAAAGTAATGTTTAAATTATTCAAATATCATGCCAAACAAGATTAAAGGATTGTGTTTATCAAATAAAAACCTTAATTAAGGACGTTTTGGATGTGGGATGGGTAGAGAAAATGTCTGGCTCGAGGTCTGGGTTGGCGTCGGCGGAGAAGGCCGCGTGGACAGATCTGGGTTTCTGAGGGGCAGGACGTAGTTAGTCAGAAGTTCTGGCCATTTCTTCGTCCAGCCGCTGTAGTGGTCGGTGTCTTGACCCAGACGCTCAATTTTGGCGAATTTAGCCGATTGAGCGAATCGATAGGATAATTCTGGGGGTATGATCTGGTCATTGAGGCCAAAAAAGTGTATTTGCGGTATATGGGCGATGATCCAGGTGTTTTTTATGGGATTGAGCGAACCGGTCAAAGGTTGCCACTGGCGGCTTTGAACCCAAAAATCCGTGTCCAAAAGCCCAGCCACCGTGACCAGACTTGCCACGTCGGGTCGCCTTTCGGCCAAAAGAACCACCAACCCGCCCCCACCGGAAAAACCCACCAGGTGGATCCGGGTGGCCCCGACCATCTCTTTGACCTTGGCGATGGCCGTGTTAGCGGCCTCGACAACTTCCTCGGACAGCCTTTTGTTCGTCCAGTAGACCTCATTGGCCGGAATCGCGTCTAAGGGTTGGTATTGACCAATCCGGGCCAAATAAAGAACCGCTGGGGCGGGATCTTGGAGGGCCAACTCCAAACTTTGGGCGTCCCTGGGCGTGGGATCCGCGGCGGCCTGGCCATGGCGGATAGCTCGGCCATCCCCTTCAATATAGACCACTAGATCCGATTCGCGCCCGCCTTTGAGCAGAGCCGACAGGTGGAAAGGTTGGGCGTAAAGGCTTAAAGGCCGAAAACCTCGGCCAAAGGAGCGTTGGGCCACCTCTTCCCATTTTTTGGCGCCCACGGAACCACAACCCACCGCTAAAAATAGGGCCAAAGTTAGACTAGCGAATAGTTTAGACAACGTCGTTCCATCCAGTGGTTAGCTCAGGGCGAGCTAGTTCCTCGGGGAATTGTCCGAAGAAGTTGTGGCATTTAGCGATGGCGCAACAAAGCCCTAAAGCGCAACCACCAAAGCAAATGCGATCATGAATATTGAACTCGCCAAAACAATCGAGGCGTTGGCGCAGATCCGGGCCCTCAAAATTTCGTTTTGGGGTAAGGTCAGCTAGTCTCATGGTTTGCCTTAAAAAGGATGTTTAGGTCAATTTCTTGGCTTTAGCGGTGGCGGCCAACAAAGCTCGCTGCAGGAGAGCGGTGATGGCCCCGTCCTCCAAAACCCAAAGGGCTTCCGCGGTCGTGCCCCCTGGGGAAGTGACCTGATCGCGTAAGTCGGCCAAGGATAGCTCAGGATGGGCTAAAGCGGTCTCAGCGGCTCCTTGGGCCACGCGGAGAACCAGTTCCCGGGCGGTCTCCCAAGTTAGGCCCAGACGGACAGCCCCCCGGATCAGGGCTTCCATAATTAAAAAGAAATAAGCTGGGCCAGAGCCACTGACCGCGGTGCCTTCGTCAAAACGCCTCTCGTCTAGATCCACGGTCACGCCCACGGATTGGAAGATTGACCGGGCTTGGGCCAAATGCTCTTCGGCGGTTTCCTCGGGGGCGCAGATTAAGCTCACCCCCCGGCCCACTAAGGCCGGAAGGTTGGGAATAACCCGAATCACCTTCGCTTGGGGCGGTAACCATTGTTTAAGGTCAGCCAAGGTGACGCCCGCGGCGATGGAAATAAAAAGTTGACGGTCAAGCGCCTGTTTGTCTTGGTTTAAAGCGGCCAAGACCTGGTGGGGTTTGACCGCGATGATGACCACGGGGCTTTGGGCTAAAAGAGAGCGGTTGTCGGGTTGGGCCGAAAAGCCCCGCTTTTCGGCCAAATCCAGCAAAGTCTCCGAGGCGATATCGCTGGCCGCTTGACGCTCGTAAGGCACCGCGCCAGAGCGATCCAGGCCTTCGGAAATGGCCTGGGCCATGCGGCCATAGCCCAGGAAACCCACCTCAATGGTCATAAATTAAGCCTTGTTCTGATAGTTATTGAGCCTGAACGGCGGTGATGGCCACGGTGTTAATAATGTCAGGCACCGTGCAACCCCGGGATAGATCATTGACCGGGGCGTTTAAGCCTTGGATAATCGGCCCCACGGCCACGGCCCCGGAAGTGCGCTGAACGGCCTTGTAACCAATGTTGCCCGCGTTTAGGCTTGGGAAAACCAAAACCGTGGCCTGGCCCGCCACTGGGGAGGTGGGCATTTTGCCTTTGGCGGTTTTAGGATCCAGGGCCGCGTCAAATTGCATGGGCCCATCCAGGGGTAACCCAGGATAGAGTTGGGCGGCGGAGTCTTGGGCTAATTTGGTGGCCTCATGGATGGCGTCGACGTCTGGCCCGGTTCCGGAAGTCCCGGTGGAATAGCTGAGCATGGCCACCTTGGGATCGACCCCAAAAGCCTTGGCCGTTCGCGCGGAGATGATGGCGATCTCGGCCAGTTGCTGGGGCGTGGGGTTGGTGTTGATGGCGCAATCGCCAAAAACCAGGATCTTATCCTTCATGCACATCAGGAAAACGCTGCTGGCGATGGAGCAACCAGGCTTGGTCTTAATGATGGAAAGAGCCGGCCGAATGGTGTCCGCCGTGGTGCCAGCCGCCCCAGAAACCATACCGTCGGCTTTTTTAGCCTTGATCATCATGGTCGCGAACCAGTTGCGGTCATTGAGCTGAGCGTCGGCTTTTTCTGGGGTCACGCCCTTGGCTTTACGCAGCTCATAGAACTGATCCACTAGCTCCTGACGGAAAGGGGCGGTTTTGATATTGACCAGCGTGGCCTTATCTAGGCGCTTTAAGCCCAGCTCCCCGGCTTTTTTCTTGATGGCCGTTTCCTCGCCTAAAATAACGATGTTGGCGAATTCTCGGCGGAGGATGTCGTCAGCGGCCAACAAGATCCGGTCATCGTCGCCTTCGGGCAGGACAATGGTCTTCTTGTTCGATTTGGCCCGCTCAATAAGATTGAATTCAAAGCGTTTAGGGGTGACCACTTTCGGTTCGTAAGTTTGGAGAATAGGGCAAAAGTGGGCGGGAAGTTGGGCTAAATCAGCGGATTTAACGCTTTTGATGGTCACGCCTTTTAAAATTTCCACTTTCGCCGCTTCGCTCTCGCTGGCTCCATCCACTAGAATTAGCCCCACCAGCTCGGCTTGGCGATCCTTAAAAACCCGAACCCCAGAAGCGGCCAAGGCCAGATCCCCACCGGACAAAAGAAGAACCGGGGCCGCGAGGTTGGCCGCTAGCTCGGCTCCCAGGCCTTGTAGCTCGAAAGCCGCCAGCGGATTAGGATCGCCGCCTTCGATGACGATGGAGTCAAATTGGCTGGCCAGTTGGCTATAACGGGTCAGAATTTCCTCAATCAAAACGGCTTTTTGGTCAGAGTTGAGAAGATTGACGGCTTCGGCGATGGTCAATCCATACAGATCCCTCGGTTTTTTGCCCAGTTCCGTGGCGAGTTCTTGGAACTTAGGATTTTCAGGGTTGGCGGTTAGGGTCTGGAAATAGCCGACGCGACCGCGTTGGCTTTGACAACCACTGATAAAGGCCTTCACTAGATCAGTTTTGTTCGCCGCTTGGTCGGTTGAGGCGATGAAGACGTTCTTGGCCATTAAAAAAACCTCCGGGACGGGAGCCCCCAAAAAGATGGGCGATTTTAGTGGTAAAAGAAAAACAAGTCAATAAAAAATAACCTTTATAACAAATTAGAACGCGAATTCTCAAGAGCGACCATAGATCGAAATATCTAATTATAGACTGTAATAATTTCCCTTCTGATCAAAACTGATGGCCCCGCTTAAACAAACCACGCCCCTAGCCTGGGTAGATCCACCAACCCGGATTTATTTCCGCGTATTGGGGGGATTGTAACCCAAAGGCCTTGAAAAGTCCAGATCCGAACGGGGGCGGGAGAGATAAAATTTCCGCTTCCCCAACTATCTATATAGTTGTTGTCCAGAAAAAAGTTGAAAATATCCTAAACTGACCGCGCCCCCCTGTCCAGGCCGAAGCCTAAGAAAAATAATATTTAAAAGAGGGAAGTTTCAAAATAAAATATTTCACTAGATAGAATAAGGATAAGGGAACCAAAGAGTTTAGTTTGGCTGGGAATAATAGTAACAATAAAATCAATGGTTTTTATATAAATAATGTTAAAAACGATTTTTAAAGTTATTTTAAATGTTTTATATATTTGATGGCTTCGCGAAAACCCCAGTTTCAAGTAATTAGTTAAAAAAAGAGTGATAATATCAAAGAATTAAAAATTATATTTTCCTCTTTTAGGTCATCTCGCGAGGCCATCAAACCGCCTAAGTCTGGTATGTGGCCTAGACGTTCCCCAACCCACGTCGCTCCTCAGTATTAATAGGGCTCTGAATCCCGTTGAGCTCACATTACCTTAAGTAGGGCCTCCCACTTATCTACAATATAAATGAATAATAAATTATTGTCTTCTCTCGCGCTCTGGGCGCTTGAGAAGACTAAAGTTATGGCGTGTTCTTAGCGATAATTATATCTTAGCGATAATTATCGTTGTCGTTACTAACCCGGAAATTCGCGGATTATCTTATTTTTATTATTTTTTTGGTTGTTTTTTTCATAATTTCTTCCAAGGCCGTGAGTAAAGCTTGGTTTTCCCAGGATGTCCCCGCGCTTATCCGGATATAGTCAGATAGACCAAAAGAGCTTAGGGATCGGACAATTATCCCTTTTTCCAATAAGGCGCGCTCTAGGGCGTTAGCCCCCAAACTCGTGGGGCCAACCATAACAAAATTGGCCTCAGTGGGGTGGGTAGGCAAATCTAAAGTTGGCAGCCGCTCGGCCAGGAGGTCTAGGCTCGCCCAGGCGGCTTTTTTGGAGTTTTCCAGGTGTTCGCGGTCGGCTAAGGCGGCTAAAGCCCCCACTTGGGCTAACACGTTTAGGTTAAAGGGTTGGCGGACTTTGTTAAGATTGGCGATGAGATCGGGATGGGCCAGCAAATAAGCCACCCGCAGACCGGCGAGACCATAACTTTTGGAAAAGGTGCGGAGAATGGCCACCCGACCGTCTCTGAGTAGTTCCGGGTAATCGGGGCGTGGTTGACGACTGAAATCAACGTAGGCCTCGTCAAGAATCAAAAAGCACCTTTTGGGCAGTCGAGACAAAAAATTTCTCAGGCGCGTCGCGCTCAACCAGGCTCCAGTTGGGTTTAAGGGATTATCCAGGAAAATCAGCCGCGTGAAACAATCTACCCGGGATAAAATAGCGTCTAGATCATGGCCAAACTTTTTCGTGACCGGGATTTCCACCGGTTTAGCCCCCGCCGCCTGAACGTTGGAGGCGTAGAGGGTAAAGCTGGGTTTGGACATGATGGCTGAAAGCCCAGGCTCCAAAAGGATATGGGCCATTAGGACGATAAACTCGGAAGAGCCGTTGCCAGCGAGGATACAGTCGGGACTAAGATCTAAATGAGCCGCCAGGCCCTGACGGAAACGTCGGGAAGAGGCGTCGCCATAACGGGCTAGGCCCGTTAAGGCTTCGGCGATGGCTTTTAAGGCTTTGGGGGAAGGCCCCAGGCAGTTTTCGTTGGAGGCTAGCTTTATGACTTTGTCTAGTCCCATCTCCTCGGCCACGTCCTCGGATAGTTTGCCTGGAACATAATTAGGCAAACTTTTAACGTAGTCAGGAATCATATCAAGAATTTTCAACGCTCGCTCCTAAAGGCTGGCCAGTTGTCTGACCAATAAATCCATCGTGTCCTTAGTTAGCCATTATCATCAAAACCATAGTCCTAAGGCATAGGTTTCAGGCTAATTAAAGACGTTTCCAGTCTGTTTAAGGCACTATCCAAGTATAGTTAGTTATAAACCTCGCCAAAAAAAGGCCCTCGTTCGGATTCGCGTCAATGATTGACCCTTGACCGCCGCTGGGGATAAAAGATGTCGTGACCATGAAAAAACTCCCGGACTAGCGTCCCCTAAAATAGAGTAACAAATTTTGTTTAAAGGTTAATTTTTATATATTTATTATAAAGTAAAATAAATAGTTTAAGTTAAATATAATTAAAACTATATATAGCTATTATATGATAAAATATCAAATTATAAACCGTTATTATGTTTTTTGTTCTTAAATTTAATTAGGCCGCCTAAATTAAATTCTGAGACACAACCTTGGTTTTTATCCGAATTTGTAAAACATTATAGTTGTCAGACCTGGAAAAGTCTAGACCGGCTCGGGGCGCGGGAACAAAAATAATATGGCGATTCTTATTTTAATTGTTTTTTAATTGGTTGGCGGTTAAAAAGGTGGCGAAGGGTGGGCAATTTGTTAATTATGAATGAATTATTTTTAATATTTAAAATAAACCAGTAAATTCACCCGGTCTAGCCGCCTAACGGGAACCCGCGGGCCAAGGTTTTTTTAAAGTTAATAACCAAAAATCAGTCAATTTTAAATAAATTATTTTTAATATTTAAAGTTTAATAGAAAATATTAGGGGTAAAGATCCCACTCACTTCGTTAAAAGCCAAATTGAAGAACCAAGTTTGGCGTTAGGAGGGATAATGTCCCGGCGATTCAAGGTTTTAGGCCGTGGGGGGCGTGGAGGGTGTTAAAAGGATAAGCTAGCGTGGGGCGTAAGGATGGCTAGGTTTAAGAGCTCGGCCAGTTCCCAGGCCAAGAGGCCGATTTTGGCCTCTTAGCCGGGGAACTCGCTTTAGGCTGTTTAGGCGGATTCCCTGGAGCTGATTATGATGATTTAACCATAACCAGTTGGCCGGTTAAATAATCCACCATATCTTTGAGTTTTTGTTCCTTTTTAAGGCGTTTGGCGATATTATTAATGGCGTGAAGGGTAGATGAGTGCGTGCGCTGAAAGCTCGCCCCAATCTCTTCAAAGGTCTTATTGGTCAAATTCCGCACCAAGTACATACCCAGGGCTCGGGCTTCATTGATCTGTCGGCGCCTGGATTTGGAGATGATGTCCGTTTCCCCGATGTGACAGTTTTGGCAGACCAGCTTAATGATCTTTTCGGTGGATAGCTCGTCCTCAGACGTTTCTTGAACAAACGACAGGCATTGTTTGGCCATGTCCAGGCTGACCGGTTGCCGTAAAAGACGGCTGTTGGCCGAAATGGACATTAATATCCCTTCCAAACTCCGCACGTCGTTTCGCATTTTCTCGGCCAGCAGCTCCAAAATATGCCGCTCTAACCTTAGGCCCGCTAGCTTGGACTTGTGGGCCAGGATGGCCAACCTAGTCTCATAGTCGGGCGGGTTGATGGGGGTATGCAGGGCGGAGCCCACCTTACTTTTTAGCTGCGGGGTTAACCGGTTTAGGCTCCGAAAATTCTTGGTGGAGGTCAGGATAATTTTTTTGCCATGATTGAGCAAAATTTCCAAAGTGTAGTTGAATTCTTCCTGGAACTTAATTTTTTCGTTCATAAAACAGAACGCTTCAATTATTAAAAGGTCGCAACCTAGACGGTATTTGTCCTTAAAATCAGCCATTTGTTGGTGATGTAGACAGTAAACCATTTCCTTGGTGAAACTTTCGGCGGTAAGGTAGAAAACGCGTTTGTTGGGCCAAGAGGCCAAGTATTTCTGGGCCAGGGCCTGAACCAGATGGGACTTGCCTAATCCAGCCCCCGCGTTGATCATCAGGATGTCGACGCCTAGTTTTTCATCCCTGGCGAAAGCCCTGGCGGCTTCGTAGGCTAGGCGGTTACTGTCGCCGGGCACAAAATTGGGGAACGTGAAATCTGGGTTGATCCGTAAAGGCCCTTCCGTGACCCGTTTGGCGTTTTTTGGGGGGCTAAGTGGGGCTTGAGGTTCGGTCGATATTAATGACGCGCTCGGAGCCGAACTGGCTGGGGCGGCTGGGCCAGCTAGACTAGTTGGTGGGGGCGAGAGCTCCACCGTGGCCTCGGGTAGACCGGCCGTTTGGCGTAGACGTTGAACGCTGTCTTCGATGTCGTGGAGGTAATTGTCTCTAACCCAATTATAAAAGAACCGATCGGTGGTTTCCAAATATATGACGTGGCCTTGGGCGCGCGCCTTGAGTGGTTTAATCCAGACGTTGTAAACGCTGGTGGTCAAGACTTTGGCCAAATCCGTATTGACCAGAGTCCACAGATTCGTCACCAAGTTGTTATCGTCGGAGGGCTGAGTTTGAGACAAATTAGGTTCGGATCCCGGCTGAATAGGAGTCACTTCAACCGACTCGGGAGCCAAACAGGCATGATCACAAATTTCAGCGTCCGGCACATTTAGACTTATGTCCATGCGCTACCACCAAGAGCGAAAAGAAGGTAAGTGTATATAAAAGAAAAAAAATGCAACGTTTAAAACGTCACATGATAATATACGAGAATCAAAAGTCGTTGTAAGGCAGAAAAAAAAAGAAAAGAAAATTTTTTTTGAAAAAAGGAAATAACCTAAAGGCCAAACACAAATACGAAAGCGGGTTGTTCGTGAACCCACCTTACTAGAATCTTTTCTGAAAGGCAAGCGCCCCCGCCGCCGAGCCCGAGCCAGTTTTTGAACTAGCCCTATTGAGCTACTTTAACCTTTGAATATTAATCGATAATTTCGCGAGTTTACTAAATTTTCCAGTCATTTTCTTGATTAGTAGGCGGCGGAAATATTTGGCTTTTTTTAGCCGGTCTCTCCCAATTTTGAGAATAAAAAAAGGATTTTTGAACAATTTCGACAATGCTTGTTTCTAACGTTTTCTCCATAAATCTTCCATTTTCGGAAGTTCCCATTTTTCGGGGCGCGTTGGGTAACCCTTGGATTTTTATAGTAAAACTTTTTTAATTTTTTTTTTAACCAGTCCACCTCCCTGGGGCGGTGGCCAAGGCGATCGCGAAGGTCTCTGGGAATTGGTAACTAGTGGAATTTAGAAGTTTTTAGGGGTGAAAAACCCGGGGTTGACCAGCCAGTAGGATGTCCTTGAGCGGATAAGTTGGCTGGACAAAAAATCCTGGGTTTAAGTTTTTGGGGGAACCTGGTCTGATTTTACTTAAATACTGGAAATTATTGAGCTTTTAAGGCCATCATAATTTTTGGGTCATGGAGCGAGGGGGGATTGGGTTTAGTCTAAGCGTTTTGGTCGTCGCCCTTTGACCGGCTGATTTATGGAAACTACCCGCCTTACTCCTGGAAATAATTCGCTTTTTTAGATCTTCGGATGGTTTGGCGGACGGATTGATAAATTTAATAATAGACAGGGGGCGGTCGGGGTTTGGTAGCCCTAGCCTAGGGCTCGCGAGCGTCAAAAAGGGGCGGTCTTAAGTGTTGGTATTCACGCGGACTTTTTAAACATAAAAAAGGTTGGCTGGAGCCGGCCCCAGTCGGCTCCGGCTCGCGGTTTAAGATGAGGGCGTGGATGAAGAAAAATCATTAAATAAGATGTATTTATTGAAAGTAATTATATCTTTAGGTGATTTAATCTTTATTTTTAGTTAATAAGGCTAACTGTGATTTGGTTCAGTCGGAACGCGCTGGTCGTGGCCTCAAGGATCGACTGATTTAGGAAAACTTCCCGCCTCTCGTCTGGCCATCATTAGCTTTTTTCGATCTAGAATTATTGGGCCGCGGGTTGGATCAATTGGGCGGCGGGGTTGGATCAATATAAAATAGATAGACTGGTCTCGCCGACCTCAGATGGACGGGCGTCGAAAGGGGCGGCGTTAAGTTCTGGTCAGCGGGCGGTATTTTTTACGCGCGCCCAGTCGGTTTTCAGGTGGTCGGCGTTAATGGCTGGGCGGCGTGGCGAGGTCAGGGGGCGCGGATTAATTAAAAATCGGTAACTACGGGAAATTTATGGAAATTAGTTGGTTTTTGGGGGATTAACGCTGGTCTGGGCGACCGAGGCTAGCCAGGTCAGGGGCTAGGGTTATAGGTGAGCCCTGGCCCCTGAGAATCGCCCAGGTTCCAGCTGTAGGTCGGGCTTGGGCCAAGAATCAGTTAGCTTGTTAGGTCAAGATAAAACCATCGCCCTAAGATCGCCTAAGATCGTCTAAAACCACAGAGCCGGTTTTGGTCAGTGGCGCGGCCCACTGTTACTGGCGTGGAGCATGTCCAGAAATTGGTTAAAAGCGTCCTCATTTTTAAACTTTGACTTTAGATCCGTGATCAGAACCTCAAGATTGGCGAGGATGGTTTGGTACAACCGCTCAGATTCTCGTTGGCTCATCTTCCGTTTGGCGGGGGGGAAGTCATCGGTTATCTCTGGATCTTGGTCAAACATAGTTTTCACCTTTTTCCTTTGGTCACGGCTAACTTCGGGGATTCTGGATCCGGTAAGGAGGCGGTCACTTGGGCGATCACTAGCCCTTGAGCTAGGCGCGCCTGGATGATGGATCCTACGGGAGCTTGAGAATGGGAGCGCAAAACTCGACCTTCCGTCGTGACTAGGGCGTAACCTCGGCCTAACACGCCCAAAGGCGAGATAAGCCTTAAGCGCGTGGCCAAGATCTCTAGTTCTCGGCGTTGGTGGGTCAGGCGGCGGGCCAAGGCCAAAGGCAGAGCCTTGGCCAAGGCGCTGAGTTCGGCGCGATCGCGTTTAAATCTTTGAGCGGGGGAACGGAAGGCCAGATCCCGGGTTAGGCCGGCCAGTTTTTGGCGTGAGAAGACTAGATAACGACGGCCAGCCTTGGCCAGGGATTCCACCAGATTGTCGAGCCTTTGTCTTTCCAGAAAAAGACGACTCTCAAAACGGAAAAGACGTCCTTTGAGGGTGGCTAGGCGCTCGTGTTTTTGGGCGAGGAGGGTCTGGGCGCTAGCGAAAAGACGCCGCCGCCATTCGCCCAGTTGGCGGCGGAGGAGCTTTTGGTCAGGAAAAACCGCTTCCGCCGCGGCGGTGGGGGTGATGGCTCGGTCATCGGCCGCCAGCTCCACCAGCGATAGATCCGTGGAATGGCCAATGGCCGCCAGAACGGGGAGCCGGGAACTGGCCACGGCGCGAACTAAGACTTCTTCGTTAAAGGCCCAAAGATCTTCTAGACTACCGCCGCCCCGGGTGATGACCACCAGATCAAAGTCGCCCCATTGGTTAAGGTCAGCTAAGGCGGCGGCCATTTCCTCGGCCGCTCCCAGGCCTTGCACCCGGGTGGGGTAAAAACTGACGCTGGCCGAGGGGCAACGTTTAACGGCCGCGGAGAGAAAATCTTGGCGAGCCGCCCCCCCGGCCGCGGTGATCAGAGCCACCCGTTTGGGCCAAAAAGGTCGGGGTCGGCGCCGTTCGGGCTTGAACAGTCCTTCGGCCGTTAGTCGGTTAAAGAGTTTTTCGTAAGCTAGGCGTAAGGCTCCCTCGCCTTGGGGTTCCAAGTTCTCTATAATTAATTGATACTCGCCGCGAGGCGAGTAAATGGTTAGGCTGCCCTGGGCCAAGACTTTGAGGCCATTATCAATGGGGGCGCCCACCCGGGGCAGGCGGCTTTTCCAGATTACGGCTTTAACTAGGGAATTGGCGTCTTTGAGGCTAAAATACGCGTGTCCAGAGGAGGGTCTGGCCACCGAGGCGATTTCCCCAGAAATCCAGATCGGGCCCACATGCTGGTCAAAGTTGGCCTGCAGTCGGCTGTTTAAGGAACTGGGAGTTAAAATCTCCCGGTGGCTGGCTCGGTCAAGCGGACGGGATGGGGCCATTGGGTCCACCAAAGACGCTTTCTTAGGATTTTGCTTTTTGGCCAAAGCTGGTTTAAATTAGCCATTGTCCAACCAAAGCGCGGACTTTAAATGGGGTCAAACTCCTCTAGCGTTAAGGTTGATTAACATTTTGGGCCATTGTACGCCATTTATTAAAAAGATAAAAGCGCTCGGGCAAGTTTTTGGCGCGGATCGGGTAGTATTTATCGGGTAATATTTTTTATCGGGTAATTTATAGTAGAGCTAGCTGGTCGTTGGCCTAGGCTTGACTTTTTTGGCTAGCTAAGCCATGAGAAAAAAAACTTGGATCCATTGACCATATTGACCATATTGACCAGGCGAGCGTTAATCCGACGATATTGACCACATGAGCGTTATTTAGCGGATTTTTAACTTTGGATCCAGCTTTTTTGTTAGGGGAAGAGGCGACCCGAGTTCCCCTAGGGGATAATAAATAACGATAGATTTTTTTCGGCGCCCGGATTTATCCGACATTTTTGTCGAACATATTTGTCAGATTTAATCCCCATGATCCTTATCTAGCCTCTCTAGCCGCTGTTTGGGCGCTTAGACCATCGCCTCTATACTGGATCGCCCATCAATAACCATCTACAAATAGCCATCTAAATGGTTACTTAAACATGGTTACTTAAACGGAGCGATTTATCCTAGTTGTTTTGGCTTGTTGAGGTAATTTTTAACTATAGTTTAATATAAACTATTGTTTTTTTCAGTATAAAAAGGTGAAATCGTGCGAAAAAGTTTCGATTTTGGTCATAATTTGGGAGGTGGGGTTAAGTTGACTCTGACCCTGGCTTCGCTCCTCATCTTGGCGTTGACCTTGGCCTTACCGGTCAGCCAGTCCTGGGCCCAACCCGTCACCGGGGACGCCTTGGTGGACGCGTCCATTGGCGAGGCCAATAACTTGATTCCGGCCCTGGCCAGCGACACGGGTTCCAGCGCGGTGGTTAGTCAAGTGTACCTAGGTTTGGTTAAATACGACCGAGATCTTAATATTATCCCCGATTTAGCGGAGTCTTTCACCGTTTCCGAGGATCAATTGACCATCGCCTTCCAATTAAGGCCTAATCTGATTTGGGGAGATGGCCAACCCTTAACCGCCCAGGATTGCCTCTTCACCTGGCGTCTGATGAGCGACCCCAAAACCCCGACCCCCTATGGCGAGCCTTTTACCCAAATAGCCTCCGCCCAAGCCCCCGATGATTTAACCTTTATAGTTAACTATAAAAGACCTTTGGCCCGGGCTTTAAGTTCCTGGAGTTTTAATATTATGCCGCGCCATCTGTTGGAAGGGCGAGATCTGGCCACGAGCCCCTTGGCTAGGCGGCCAGTGGGCGTGGGGCCATTTCGCTTAAAAAGCTGGGAAGCCGGCGAGCGGATCACCTTGGAGGCTAACCCCAACTATTATAAAGGTCGCCCCAATCTGGATGGCCTGATCACCAAGCAAATTCCTGACCCGGCCACCCAGTTTATGGAATTAAAAACCGGGGCCATTGACCAGATGAACTTGACGCCGGATCAATGGTTGGAAGCCCAAGGCGACGCGGAACTGATGAAAAACTATAATTTATATCGTTTCCCGGATTTCGCTTACTCTTATCTGGGGTTTAACCTCCAAGATCCTCGCCTGGCCGATGTCCGGGTTCGCCAAGCCATCGCCTACGCTTTGGATAAGGAAGAGATTATCGAGGGCGTTGTCCTGGGTTTAGGTCAACCGGCCAATGGGCCATTTAAGCCGGGCACTTGGGCTCATAACCCCAATATTAAGCCTTATCCGTTTGATCCGAAAAAAGCCCAGGCGTTGTTAGCCGAAGCTGGCTGGGTGGATACGGATCGCGATGGTTACGTGGATAAAAACGGCCAAAGGTTTGTTCTCACTATCCTGACTAACCAAGGCAACGTGACGCGCGAGCGAACAGGGTTAGTGATCCAGACGCGTTTAAAGGACGTGGGGATTGAGGTTAAGCTGCGCGTCATCGAATGGGCCGCGTTCTTGAAGGAATACATTGATAAAAAGGCTTTTGAGGCCATTATCATGGGCTGGACTATTCCTTTGGATCCCGATCTTTTTGATGTTTGGAACTCCACCAAAACTAAACCCGGGGAACTTAATTTTATTTCCTATAAGAATGAGGAAGTGGATCGGTTGATCGACGAGGGCCGTTTCACCTTAGATCAAGCCAAGCGGAAACTGGCCTATGATCGGATTCAGGAAATTTTTTACCAAGACGTCCCTTATGTCTTCCTTTATGTGCCTGATAGTTTAGTAGCCTTAAATAAGCGTTTCATTGGCCCAGAAGTGACCGCCTTGGGGTTAGCCGATAATCTAGTTGATTGGTACGTGCCTAAGAATCTACAAATTTATAAACAATTTAGCGTAATATCCCAGAAATAATCGTATAAATAGCGATTTAAGTGGGGCTGGGCAAGCTTTATCCCTAGATCGCGGGTAAATGGGCTTAGGGTTAGCTCTGGACTGGGGATCTGGGTGACTGGCGACGGTTAAAGACTGGGCTTTAGTCCAAGAATAATTAGCCCAATAATAATTAACTATAGTAGGGGAAAGGGATTTAATGGGTTAAATGACGATTATTTAACTCAATTTTAGTCCTTTCATAGATTAAAATTCCTAAAAACCGAGCCGCGAAAAAGTGTTCGTTTCTTTAGGCCGCCCAAAAAAAAACTCCGCTCCCCCAAAAAGGGGCGGAGGGGCTAAGGCCAAGTTTTTGGGGGGTTAAGATTCCGAGCGGAAGCGAGCCCTTTGCTCTTCGAGCATATAATAATTGATGGCTTTTTGGAGGGCCCGGGTGGCGTTTAGATCTAACTCGTGGAATTTTAGGCCAAGTTTAGCCATTTTGTCCCCAGCGGCGTAGTTGATTCGCACCACTTCAGCTTCGCCATTGATGGTGGTTTGGCCGCCAGAGGTTTGGAAATTGGGAAAGAACAGGGTGAACCACAGGCGCATGCCTAAGGTGGCTTGAGGTGGGGCGGGCACGCCGATTAGGACGCCACCAGCCGAAAAATCAAACAACACCACGCGCCCAAAAGAGGGATGGGTTTGAATGCTGATGTGGTCATTGGAGACAATGGTCAGCCGGTAGTCCATCCTGGCGTTAGTTTCATTGATTTCCCCAGCTTTGGGGGCGGATAGGTAAATGGCCTGAACCGTTTCCGTCGGGCTAAACTTGTAGTCGGAAATACTTACTATCTTAGCGCTCCATCCCCAGCGCATTACTTCCCCACTGACCGGCTCGCGGCCAACAAAGGTGACTTCCACTTCCCGCCCAACCATGGATCTGGTCATGAGAGGATCGGTCTGAGACAGGACGAGGAGCTTTTCGGAGATCTCATACACAGTCCCATTGCGAACGTCAATACGGTCATTGATGAGATCCACGTCTAGGATCAGATCAATACGGGTATTGGGTTTGAGAAGGCGATCAATAGACCACTGGGTCTTTTTAACTTCAGCCATGAGGGCCGCCCCTTGGTTGCGAAAATTGGGCTGGACGAATATGGTGATTACCTGGCCTTAAGCCCGTGGTTTCGGGCTAGGCCGAGGAACAGCCGATCATTGATCCATTTTTTGGGCTTTAGTTTTGGGCTCAAATATTGGCCTTAGCCTTGGGCTCTAGTCTAATCAGTATCTCTATCCAAAAGAAATAAGCTCAAAAACCAATGATTAAACATTATAACCAAAAAAAACTCTGAATCAAGCGTTAAGCTAAAAAACGCTCTTAGCTGGTCACAGTCAAGGTCTTGGGGGGCGACTTTTCGCCTCTGATCCCCATGATTGGGCGCTCTTCCCGCGTGGGGTAACGGATTGGCCCAGCCGATGAGAGGCTTTCCGAATCAAGATATGGAGCTAGCCCAGCCAGCTCGGGTGTAACTAAAAATTTTTCCTTTTTTGAATCATCTATTGGCTGGACTTTTTTTTATGGGGTAGCCAATTAGTTCATATGCCCCAACAGGCTCATATTTTTGCCTGACTGGGGTCACGACGTCTTTTTCCCACAGTCCACTTCTCATTTTTGACACTAGACTCAAAATGTA